>CAVFUK010000012.1:0-13902 GCA_963625535.1 Anaerovoracaceae bacterium
GTTTTATTCCGTCGGCAAAGATAATACAGGATTCCGCATTTTCCAAACGAAGTGTGCCCAACTAGCTGGGCACACGTTTTTTTGCGCTACTAAATTACTTATTTTCCGCGATATACGGAAATGCTCAAAGCCTTTTTTTATGTGACAACTAATGCTATTTTCCTAAATCCGAAACCTGAGTATATAATCATTCGACTTTCATAGCTGGCGGCTACCCTAAATGCTATATGTGTAGGAAAACTCCTTTGAATTAAAGATACTTTCCAATGGAAATGATTCTTTGTTGTTCACAGTAATATTGTTTTTTTTTGTTCGCCACAAAGTTATGAATGGGTTGTCCCATATATAGATGCAGGTCTAAAGAAATGTGCAGAAGCCTCTATCTCAGGAGATGACTGTGCATTGTTATGGCACAATTCTCTGACATCCCTTCTGTAGAACCTGTAGTCATAACCCTGGAACAACTAAAGAAAATGTTCCCTATGTTTTATACAACTCATGAACAGAAAAATAAGAGGAACGCTGACGTGTCTGTTCCTACCATAGAGTTTAAGTTGTTCTGTTATGGTAATCACATTGCAAACAAGTCATCCATTGTCAGTAGACTATGAATGGCACTGGTGTCTGAGGTCTCTGTCACTCCGTTGGATGTGATGAGGGTCAAGTGAACGGCTTTGTCGGTGCCGCTTTCGGCGATGAAGGTGTCCACGCGGTTCTGCATGCGTTGTAGCTCTGCAGTGTCGAGAACGTATTTACCCTTACTGTACTTCATCTCACACAAGTTGATGATGCCGTCGTTGCGGTCAATGAGCAGGTCAATCTGTGCTTTGGGGTTGCTCCACGAGTGGGCGGTACTGATTACACCTCCAAATCCGAGTCCGACTTTTATCTGCTCAATATGCTGCAGGCATACTCGCTCAAACGCAAGCCCTGCCCAGGTGTTGTGCAGCGGAGAGTTATACATCGAGGTCCAATAATGGTTGTCGCCGTTTAGGTTTTGGGTGATGAACTGGAAGTAGAACAGAGTGTAGTTGTCCATCAGTTGGTAGACGGCCTCTTTCACCTTCTTGCCGATGCAGGTGTATTGTCGTATGAAGCCACACTGCTCCAACTCACGCAGCGCTTTGGACAGCTTGTCGTTGTCCGCCAACTTGGATTGTTGGATCAATTCCGCCCTTGTCATCCCGACTTTCTTCCTCGACAGGGTTTGTATAATCTGTATATGGACGTTCGGGTTCTTGAAAAGCGACGCGTAGAGTGCGTCGTACTCATGAGCCAACTCGCCATCCTCGTCGAAGAACATACGGTCGAAGTTCTGTGCCACACTCAGTCCCTTCTTCATGAAACTCCAATAGTAGGGAATTCCACCAAGTGCCATGTATGCCTCGAGGATGAGTTTGCGGTTGTAGCCCAACTTCTGTGCGTTGCAATATAGTTCACACTCGTGCAGCGTGAACGGATTCAAGTGTATCTTGCGGGTCAATCGGTTGTGCAGTCCGCCATAGTTCATCACAATGTTGTCGATAATCCACGAGGTGGCACTGCCGCACACCACCAACAGGATGTCCTTGCGCGTGGTGGCCCAACTGTTCCAAAAATGGTCCAGTGCGCGGATGAAGTTGCTGCGCACGGTGTCCATCCAGGGAAGTTCGTCGATGAACACCACTTTCTTTCCTTCCGGCAGACTGGCAAGAAAGGATTCGAGCAGATGGAACGCCTCGTACCATGTCTTGGGCATGGCGGCTTGGGGCATCCCGGCATTGTAGAGCGACTGGCGGAACTCGCTCAGCTCCTCACGCAACGTCGCACCGAGGATGCCGGTATGCTGGAAAGCAAACTGGTATTGGAAGGCTTCCCGTATGAGATAAGTCTTTCCCACACGCCGGCGTCCGTAAACTGCCACAAACTCTGATTCTTCCGACCGAAGCGCATCGAGTAGTGTGGCCTTCTCCTTTTCTCTACCTATCAACATGGTCGCTACTGTTTTACGATGATGCAAAGATATGAAAACATCTTCGACTAGTGTAATAACCGGATGAGAACTTTGCTTGAACCTGGTGGAAATGTGCCCGTTTTCGATAGATTTCCACCGGGTTCGAGCAAATCTACGGTAGAATATCGAGGTAGCGGAGGTCTCCGGCAGCCTTTCCTATGATGGAGCTCCGAACTCGGTTGCGATTCACAGATGCTGCTTCATCCACTCCATGTAGGGGGTGGCGTGGGCGAAGAACTGGCGGTAGCCTTGGCAGAGCCAGTTGAGGCCGGGCTCTCCGTAGCGGTCGGTGAGGATGCGGTTCTTGGGACATTCGCCGTGGCAGGCGAAGAGGTACTCACACTCTCGACACTCGCGGGGCAACAGTTGGCTCTTCTTGCGGGCAAACTTCCTCTGGCGTGCGCCGTATAGTAGCGACACGAGCGGTGTGTGGAGCACGTTGCCCACCTTGTATTCGGGGAAGGGGAAATGGTCGCAACAGTAGATGTCGCCGTTGGACTCCATGATGCCGATGTTGCCGCACTCCTTGGCGTAGACGCAGATGCCCGGAGCCTGTCCCACCCAGTTGGCGAGGATGCAGTCGAAGGTCTCCACGTAGTATTCCCCGCGGTCGTGCTCTACCCACTCGTCGAATATCGTGCAGAGGAAATCTCCCCATTCACGGGCGGTGATGCTCTCTGGCGTCATAGTGCCGTCCGGCAGGCGTTCCACGATGGGCGACAGCTGGATGTAGTGCGCACCGATGCTTTTGAAGAATTGGTAGAACTCCGTGGGATGATGCACGTTGAAGGCGTTTACCGTGGCCATGGCGTTCCACTCGATGCCGTAGCTCGACAACAAGCCGATGCCGCGCATCACGCGGTGCCACGAAGGGGTGCCGTCGGTGGCGCGTCGATAGTGGTCGTGCATGGCTTCCGTGCCGTCGATGGAAATGCCCACCAGGAAATTGTTGCGCTTGAGGAAGCTGCACCACTCGTCCGTCAGCAGTGTGCCGTTGGTCTGAATGACGTTGACGAACGGTCGGCCGTTGGCGTACTTCCGTTGCAGGCGGACGGCATTCTCGTAGAACGTGACGGGCAAGAGGAGAGGTTCGCCGCCGTGCCATGTGAAAGTCACTTCCACTCCCGTCTGCATGTTGAAATACTCCTGGATGAACCGCTCGAGCAATTGGTCCGACATGCGCGGCGCCGTGTGGGGCGTGGCTAGATAGTAGCAGTAGTCGCACGCCAGATTGCACCTCGCCCCAACAGGCTTTAGCATGATGCTGAACGGTATGCTGAAGGGGGCGATGGTCAGAGCCTCTGTGGGGCGGTCGGCATCAGTCATCTTCCAAAGGCCAATTGGGTGAAGGGGTGCGGGCGGCTTTCATCTCACGGTCGAATTGCTCCACCATCTCGGGGTGTTCCGCCGCGAGGTTGTGACTCTCTGTGGGGTCCTCGCGCAGGTTATAGAGCTCGAGGGGAGCGCCCTTGGTGATGGTGACACACTTCCAGTCACCCTTTCGGGCAGCGCGCTGCTTGCCAGGGAACTCCCAGTAGAGCAGACGGTCGTCGGTGTTGACAGGCGTGCCGTCGGCATAGGACGTGTGGCCGTAGAAGAGCGGCAGGATGTTGATGCCGCTGTATCCGCGTGGCAGAGCCTTCTCGGCTCCGGCGATGGCGGCGAAGGTGGGCATCACGTCGGGAAAGTAGATGATGTTGTCCAGCGTCTGCGAGGGCACTTTGCCGGGTTGGTTGACGATGAACGGCACCCGGATGCCGCCTTCGTAGAGCTGTGCCTTGCGTCCGCGCAGGCCGGCGTTGCAGTTGAAGAGCTTCAGTGGGGCCTGAACCGCTGCACCGTTGTCGGAGGCGAAGATGATGAGTGTGTTCTCGCGCAGATGAAGTTTCTCGAGCGTGTCGAGCAGGCGGCCGATGGCTGCGTCCATGTGTGTGACGAGCGAGGCGTAGCGTTTGTCGTTCATCTCCCACGTCTCGTCGTCGTACCACGACGTGTTCTCTATGATGTACGGCTCGTGGGGAGCGTCGAAGGCGAGGTAGAGGAAGAAGGGGTTCTTGCGGTTGTGTTTTATGAAACGGATGGCGTCGTCGGTGGAGATGTCCGTGTTGTGGCGCACGCGTTTGTCTTGTTCATTGGCTTTGATGTGGATGAACTTATCGTTGTCCATACGGTTGTACGGATAGTAGTAGGGTGAGTTCGACTCGACCGTGCTGATGAGCCATCCGTGGAATTCGTCGAAGCCGCGGTAGATGGGCGAGGCCTTGGGGTCGTAGCCATCCAGGTGCCATTTGTTCACCAGACACGTCTTGTAGCCTGCTGCCCCTAACACGGTGGCCAGCGTGGTGTCGGTTGGGAGTATGTTGGCGCGCCGCACGTAGGTGGTGTCGCCCTTGGGTGAAATCTTCATTCCGAGGAGTCCGCCAGCCGTGCAGGTGTTGTCGCGTATGGTGGTGTTGCCGGTGTTCTTGCCTGTCATGAGCGAGCAGCGCGACGGCGAGCTGATGCCCGATCCGGCGTAGCTCTGCGTGAAGCGTGTGCCTGTCTGCGCCAGGCGGTCGATGTTGGGGGTTCGGATGCAACGGCTGCCGTAGCACGAGAGGTCGCCCATGCCGAGGTCGTCGGCCAGGATGAAGATGATGTTGGGGCGGTCGGGCGTAGCTTTTTGCTCGTTGTCGTCGGCGCTGGGGTTCGCGCTCACAGTAGAGGGCAGCAGTGTTGCGAACAGACTGCTATAGAATAGGTAATTACGTTTCATAGTCTGATGTTTTTCATGTTTTCTAGAGGTCGCAAAGTTAGGGATGTTTTGGAATATCTCCAAATGCTGGGAGATCTTTCGTTCGTGAAACATCATCAGTTCAACCTTCGTCGAAGATCTCGCTTTCCTCGCATGGACAACAACACGACTATCTATTCTATATAGGAGTTACGCAAGCCTGTCTTTGCAGTCAGCTTTTACATCGCCCTCCAGAACTTGATGGGCAGGGTGATGTTGCTCACCTCCCTTGCGGCCTCAAACAGCGGGGCGATGTCCTGAGGTTCGAAGCCGGCGATGTCGCATCCGATGGGGGTGACGAGGAAGCGTGTCTTCGGATGCTGTGTGGCGTACTCGATGAAGTCGTTCACATAGGGGCGAATGGTGTCCACACCGCCTTGCATGGTGGGAATGGCGTATGACTGCCCTTGCGGACCCACGCCTTTCCCGCTCTCCGCTCCGAACATCTGCAACGCCCTTCTGGCGGTGTCGCCGGCGTGGACGCCTGCCAGATTGGTGCCGAACACGAATATCTCGTTGGATCTGAGCGAACGGACGAGGCGGGGAGTGATGCGCTTGCGGTCCACATAGTACGACGGCCGCGACGGTGTGGATTCGTTGGCTTCGGGCTCGGTCGCAGGTGTCTGGGTAGCGCCCTCGAGGTCGGAAGTCGGCAGGCCGAATGTGTTGGCAACAGGCGTGTCCGTGGAATCCCAGATGAAGTCTTCAAGGGCGGATTCTCTGTTGTGGGAGGGGCCGATAGGCAGATGGGCAGAGAGTCCCACGTGCCATGCTTCGCGACAAGCGTCTTCGTCGAAAGTGCTATTGTTGATTGCGAGTTTGGATTCGCAGATGTCGCCAGGCATCCGGTAGCTCGACCGTCCATAGTAGAGCCCCGAACCGTAGTTCTCGATGACGAAGGGAACCACCACTTCGTCCATCATCTTCTTGTAGCGCTGGTTGACGGCAGCGGGCGTCAGACCCAGTTGCTCGGCCACGTCTTTCTGCTTGAAGCCCAGGTAGAAGATGTTGCGGGCTATTGCCTCCATCGTGCTGTTCTTGTAGAAGTAGGCCACGGCGTCGGTTATCTGCAGCATCATGTCCTCCTCGCGGTCGGTGGAGCGCAGATAGTCGAGCACCGCGTCGGACACCTCCACGGCCTGGTGCTCAAACTCCTTGTTGTAAGCCTTCAGCGCGTCGAGCACCACGAAGTGGAAACCCTGTATCATCCACGACGAGAGCTTCTGCTCCGCGGGCTTGTCCAGCAGGGGCTTGAACTCGTGGAGCAACAGGTGGATGTAATACTCGTGGGCCAGCGAGTAGAAGTCCATCCCAGTTTTTTGTGAGAGCTGGTAGCGGTGGTCGAAAATGTTGTAGGCCCTGCGGCAATAGCCGTAGAAATAGCGTTTGGTGGAGTCCGCGTCGAAGGTGCGCAGACGTTCTATGATGAGTTCGTCCGTCATGTTTGTCGTTTTTTGTCGGGTGAAACCTTTGCCTGGCGAAGTCCGTCCGGTAAAGCTCACAAATATAGGCAATTCTATCGGTACGAAGGGTCGCTAGAGAGAAAAATCAATTTTTTTTGTTTCCGTGCTTAATTTTTCCCTTCGAACTGTCTTCTATAAGGGTGAAGACTTCCTTCGAGAACAAAGGCAAGGAGGCCTTCAAAAGTAACTAGGAAATGTTTAACACTAAAATCAACAAAGTTATGGCAAACGAAAAAGAAACCATCAAGAGAGTCAACAACCTGCTTATCGTCGACGAGTCAGGAAGCATGAGCGTCATCTATCGGGAAACCCTGGCCGGCATCAACGAGACCATTACCACCTGCCAGAAGCTGCAGCGCCTGCATCCTGAGCTGGAGCAGCGCATCACCCTTGTGACCTTCGACAGCGGACACTACAAGGTGCACTACGACAACATGTTGGCTACCGAGGTGACGGAACTCACCACCAAGCAGTACGACCCCCATGCCGCCACTCCGCTCTACGACGCCATTGGCAAGGCGGTGTCAAAGATGAACGCGCAGACCGAGCCGGGAGACGCTGTGCTGGTGACCATCCTCACCGACGGGTGTGAAAACGCTTCGAAGGAGTACAACCTGACGATGGTGAAGCGGCTTATCGGAAAGCTGAAGGAGCAGGGTTGGACCTTCACCCTCATCGGCACGGACGACCTCGACGTGAAGGGAATGGCACAATCTATGGACATCAATAATCACTTCGCCTTCTGCGAGGATTCTGCTTCTACGGAGCGGATGTTCGCAATGGAAAGCAATTGCAGGATGAGATTCTGTAAAAGCATAGTTGCAAATGATTACTGTATGGATGCATCGTCTGACTCCTATTTCGATGCCGCCGACCTTCCTGACCTCGAGGATGGAGAAGAGTCTTCTCTTCAGGATATCGTGGATGTGAAATCCGCTGACCAACTGAATCTTCATGACATCCGGGTTGACGAACCCTCTGCCCAACCGAATAAAGAGGAAAAGAAGTAATGCTGAAAGAAAGAGAATGACGCGTGTCCCTCTCCCGAATGGGAGAACCTCACCATGCACCTCTTCGCTTATAGAGCCGCATAAAAGGTCGGCAAGACAACCGTCTGTAGTGTGATAGAAAATCCGGATGATGCGGACCTTGGTCGCAGTGACCTCGGTTGGCGTCATCCGGATTACTATTTTATATTATGTCGCTCGCCTCTCCCAAAGATGGTGAGTTGCCACCTCTGGGTGGTTGGTGGACAAAGCCGTTGGTTACTTCTCCACGTGGTACCAATCCACGTCGGCCCAGCCGCCGTCGTTGGTCACGATGTGGGGGCGAGTGCAGAACACGCCGGTCTTGGCACCTATCCACGCGCCTTCGCGCACCTGGAACTTGTTGCCCAGCGACTGGTACTTCTTGCCGTCGAGGCTGTAGCTGAACTCGCAGTACACCAACTTGTCGCTGCCGCCTTCGCTCTCTTTGATGTTCTTGCTGGTGGCGTAGATCTTGGCCTTCAGGTAGACTGTGTTGTCCGTCAGCTTCACCGAGGCGTTCACAGCCTCTTTTCCGCCGCGGTCGGCACTCTTGCACTCCACCTGCGACAGCACGATGCCCTCCTTGGTGTTCTCCATCACCAGGGCGGCGTAGTCCCTGCCCATCACTACGAGGCCAGAGCGCTCGCCCACATACTTCTCGGTCGGCTTGAAGGTGATCTTCGTGCTGATGGTCTGCGACGGAGCTGTCAGCTTCTGAAGCAGCAGGTTAGGCACGTTCCACAGGCTGACGTAATCCTCGGGCACAGGGTAGCCGTAGAGGCGCAGCAGGCTCTTGTCGCCGGCGCAGTAGAACCACTTCTCGTTGATGTTGGCCTGCCATTGCCACTGCAGGCCGATGGTGTAGCCGTCGAACTCGTCGCTCTCCTGCGGGGTGCAGATGGGGTAGGTCTGTCCCACGTTGGGTTTCTTGTATTTCAGCACAGGCTCGCCGCATCCGTCGCCGTCCTTGTCGATGCCGATGACAGGCCAATCGTTGACCCACTTCATGGGCTGCAGGTGTACCAAGCGGCCGTATGCGCCCACGTCCTGGAAGTGCATAAACCAATCCTCACCTGTCGGGGTGTCCACCCATCCGCCTTGGTGAGGGCCGTTGATGGGGCTTTTGCCCTGGGCCATCACGGTCTTCTCCTCGTAGGGTCCGTAGACGTTCTTCGAGCGGAGCACCAGTTGCCAGCCTGTGGCCACGCCGCCGGCGGGGAGGAAGATGTAGTAGTATCCGTTGTGCTTATAGAACTTCGGGCCCTCGCAGGTCTGGTGTCCCTCGTGACCGTCGAAGATGATGCGCGACTGCGTGATGGCTTTCGTGGCCGTCTCGTTGAGCTCGCAGATGGTGATTACGCTCTTCAGCTGGGCGCGGCTGCCTGCGTAGGCGTGCACCAGGTACACTTTGCCGTCCTCGTCCCACAAGGGGCAGGTGTCGATGATGCCTTTACCCTCTTTCACCAGCACGGGCTCGCTCCAGGGGCCTTTCACGTCCTTGGCTTTCACCATGAACACGCCTTGGTCGGGGTCGCCCCAGAAGATGTAGAACTCGCCGTTGTGGTGGCGTATGCTGGGCGCCCACACGCGGTTGCCGTGCTCGGGGCGCGGGTCGTCAACGGGCGGCAGGGCGTAGGGCACGGCGGCGCCCACGAAGCTCCAGTTCACCAGGTCCTTCGAGTGCAGAATCTGCAGGCCGGGCAGGCAGTTGAAGCTCGAGGCGGTGAAGTAATAGTCGTCGCCCACGCGGCACACGTCGGGGTCGGAATAGTCGGCGTAGAGCACGGGATTCTTGTATTGTCCGTTACCTAAGTCGGGTACCCACACTTTGGATACGTAGTTGTCTTGTGCGCTGGTGCCTTGCCAGGCGAACAGGGCGCACAGGGCCAAAGCCATAGTTGCTTTTTTCATTTTGTTCAATAGTTATTTAGGGGTAATAGAATAATTGGTTCATTTTACTCTGACGCGGCAGGGGTGCTGCAGTTCGGCTTGCCACTCCTTGAGGTAGGCGAACCATGCGGCGCTCTGCTTGAAGCCTTTGTCCTCCTTGGCGGCGCAGAAGGTGAGGTGGTAGGAGAGGTTCTCGCCCTTGTCCGTGTCCATCACCACAAGGTAGTTGGCGTCGTTCTCCACGGTCTTGTTCACATACTTCTGAGGCACGCACACGCCCAAGCCCACCGTCTCGCGGGGGTTGTTGATGGTGTCGGTCTTCTCGGGCAGGTTGGTTCCCCAGGATCCTGCCAGGCCGTCCTTCTGCAGGAATCCCACGTTCTGCTCCTCCACCTTCATCACTCCGGTGCAGAAGGTGTTCTCCTGCACTTTGGGACCGCGGAAGTTGACCTCCACCTCCACGTCGCGATGTCCGGCGTAGAGGGTGTAGTGTTGCCTCATGTCCAGCTGTTTGCCTTGGTACTCCCAGCCTTGGTCGAGGATTTCCACCACTGTGCGCACAGGGCCGTAGGCCAGGATGCCGAGGCTACGCTGCGCCACCTTGTCGACGTATTGCGGTTGGTCGTTCTCCCAGCCTCGGAAAGAGCCCACGCTCACCGTCTTGCCGGCCCACAGCACGTCGTTGCCGTAGCCTTGCTTGCGCAGCTCGGGGCTGCTGTAGTAGTTGCTCGTGGCGAGTTCCAGCTGCTGCAGCTTCTTGCCATAGATGTCGATGGACTGGCGGTTGTCGAAGTAGAGGCGGTAGGCCACCAGCTCCGATTCGAAGGCAGGTCCGTGGTGGTAGAGGGCACCGTAGATTTCCTTCGACACCGTGGAGCCGGGCACGGTCAGATACTCTATGTTGGGGAACTTCTTGCTCTTGTCGTTCAGCTTCATCTGCACGTAGACTTTGGCGGGATATTCCGTCTGCCGAGGTGTGTCGGAGAGGGTTACGCGGAAGGTTTTTGTCGTGCGGGCAGGCACGTCCACCACGAAGGCGAGCTCGTCGGCACGGCCGTCGCGGTCGAGGTCGTCCACTTGTGAGGGCACTTCGGTGTCGCCGTCGAGCACCACGGCGGACTCCACGTCGAAGTCCGTGCTCACGTCGCTCAGGCGGACCACCACGGGCTCGTTGGCCTTGGCTTTCGTCCAGCTGTTCTCCACTGTTACGGTAATCTCTTTCTGCCCTTTTTGGGCGAACAGAGCCTGTGTGGTGCTACCCAACAGGCAAGCTATCAGAATCTTTGTCAGTTTCATGGTATTCAGTTTTACGCTTTTAGCTGACAAAGATAAAGGTTTCCGAGCAGACTCAGAAACCTTTACCAGCTTTTTTGCCACGAGGGGCTATCTTATTCGGGGAAATCGCCGTTGGGGGCTTTCCCGCAGCGAACTTATTCCTCCATCTTCAGCGTCACGAGGCGGCGCTCTTCCACGCTGAGGCTCTTCACGCCGAGCAGGGTCTTCTCGCTCTGCAGCCGCTCGCGGATGGCTTGGGGTGTGTAGATGGGATAGTCAGCGTGCAGGGGAAGTATCTTCAGGGTGGCTTCCGACCCTGCCAACCATGAGAGGGGCACGTACATCGGCTTGCCGTTGTAGAAGTTGTCCTCCACCAGTTTGTCGCCCGCATAGACGCGCGCCACGTCGCCTTCATAGTCTATCCGGAGGAAGAGGTTCCGCGTGCGTCCCTCAGGCTGCTGCGCTTCTATGCGCCACACGGAGGCGTGGTCGAACACCGAGTCGGCAGGCTGCTGAGCCACGTTGCGTGGACCTATCTGGATGCGCGAGAAGTCCTTCTCCAGGCGAAGTTGCTTTGCCACAGGATGGTTGGTTTTCGCCAGAGCCTTACGCACATGGTAGCGGGTGAAGAGGCCTGCCTGCTCGGTCCGCACCTTCAGGCCGTGGTCGGTGAGCGTCAGCCGTGGGTAGACCATGCCGCTGAAATCCCCGCTGTTCCATCGCTCCAGGTAGAGCTCGTCGTCGCAGCTGCTCAGTCCGCTCTCTGTTATAAATAGGTATTCGCGTCCGCCTGTCTTCACCTTGTAGCTCTGCAGTGAGAGTTTCTCGTCGAGCACCACGATGCGGGTGGTCTGTCCGTCGGCTCCGGCGATGCTGATGACGCAGTCCGTCCCTGCCTGCAGGTCGCCGAAGAGGTATCCCTCGCGGCTCTTGGTGAAGGCTTGGTCGCTCGTCACCTCACCGTCGGTGGCTATCAGCATGGAGGCTGTCAGCTGGTCTATGGCGGCGAAGAAGAGGGTCTTCACCCCGCGGTCGGTGATGGTGGCAAAGGGCTGCGCGGTGGCGTACTTGATGGTGGCGCATCCGGCCTTCAGGTTGAAGGGGAGGAAGAACGAAGCGCCCGAGGGCACGCTGATGGCTTTCTTGGGGAACGTGAGGTTCTCGCCAGGCAGGTGGAGTTTGAAGCGCACTCCCTTCTTCGTGGAGAGCTGGCGCAGGCGCTGGTAGTTGTTCACAAACACGTAGCCGCTCCGTCCGTTGCTGCGCACGCTCCAGCGGAGACGGTCCTTGCCGCGCGCGTCCGTCACGTTGTCCTTGGGGAAGGTGGGGTCCATGCCTGCCAGCTCCTCGCCGAAGTCCGCCAGGAACTGGTGTGTCCGCCTGAGCCAGTGGTATTGCTCGTTCGTCTGCCCGAACTCCGCCAGGGGCGACTGGTACTCATAGGAGACGCAGGGCAGGTCGTTGTGGTTCATGTAGACGGAGGCCTGCTGCTCGTTCATCGTGGAGTGCAGTCCCTCGGGGTTGGTGCCGCTGTGGTACATGTAGTATCCGGGCAGGTTGCTGCCGCTGCCTATCTTGGCGATGCAGAGGGCGTGGATGTCCTTGGGCTCGATGGTGATGCGGCGGTGGTAGCTGGAGGCCATTCCTCCGCCCAGCTCGCAGGTGAAGTAGGGGTAGGCCATGCTCTCCACCTTCTTCTGCGCGTCCTTGGCGAACTGCTCCGAGGCGATGACGGAGGAGATGCGCGAGGGGCGGAAGAGGTATACGTTGGGATAGTCGCCGGGCATTTCGTCCAGCGAGCGGTCCCAGAATCCGTCGGGATAGTCGCCGTAGAGGGGCATTATCTGTCCGAACTCGGCCGGTGTCGTCAGCTCGGGCCATCCCGTGCGGGTGTAGATGGGCAGGTCGAAGCCTATCTCACAGGCAATCTTCTTCAGCTCCTTCAGGTATTCCCACGGGCCTCGGTATTCGTTGTCGAGCTGGATGCCGACGATGGGGCCGCCGTCTTTCCACAGCAGGCCTTTCACCTGGTTGTAGACGTTGGCGTACCACAGGCGCGCGAGCTCCATGAAGGCAGGGTCCGTGGTGCGGTACTTATACGAGCCGTCCACCACCCACTCCGGCAGTCCGCCGTTGCGGCACTCGCCGTGTGCGAAGGGTCCCATGCGCAGGATGACGGGCAGGTCCAACTCCTTGCAGATCTCCATGAATAGGCGCACGTTGCGCTGTCCGCTCCAGTCGAAGATGCCCTTCTCCTCCTCGTGGTGAATCCAGAAGAGGTAGGTGGCCACCACGGTGATGCCTCCTGCCTTCATCTTCAGCAGTTCGCGTCGCCATTCGTTCTCGTTGTAGCGTGTGAAGTGGAATTCGCCCATGACGGCCACGGTGGGTTTGCCGTCGAAGATCAGGCTCTTCGAGTCGCAGTAGAGGGTTCTGCCGTCGGGCCGGACGGCTGTTCCTAGGTGAAACACTTGTCCCGTGGCGGCGTTGTCCGCCGCAGGGTCTTCGATTGTCAGTTCCTGTGCCGTGGCGCTGGTGCCGCAGAGTAGTAGCGAGCAGAGCGTCAGTGCACCGATGAGGGTTCGTTTTGTTGTCATAGTCTTATGGTTGTAAAATAAAAAAAGTACTCCGGTTAACGGCTATAAAAAAAGCTTTGCTGATTCATCATCGACAAAGCTCCGTCCTTAAGGGTCAATTTGTAAATTAGTGAGTAGGGACGATCGGGTTCGAACCGATGACCTCTGCAATGTGACTGCAGCGCTCTAAACCAGCTGGGCTACGCCCCTGTCTCGCTAAAAGATGGCGCAAAGGTATGGTGTTTCTACGAAAGCTCCAAATCCTAGACCCAACTTTTTTCGATATTCCGCAAAATAATCTGTTTTGCGCCCAGCGGATGGGGTGGAATGGGGTGTTTTATTAAGCGGATGGCTCTCATCGGGCCTCTATCGTCCCTGGATTCGTGTAAATATAAATGCCCGATTGGAAAAATCTTTTTCTCTGAGCGGGGAGATGATTTTCTCTGGCAGGGGGCTTAGTAGAGGTATTCATTCACATCACACTTTCTGTGTAGAAATCGCTGGTTTGCGTGCCGATTTGACGAAATGGGCAAGCGATTGGCTGCTTGAGAGGCCCGAACGCATCGTTAACGGGCGGATTTAACATTGTGTAAATTCATCCCTCATAAGGGGATTCGGAGGTGAACGTGACCCTATGAACCCGATTCCGGGGCTTTTCGCAGGTTCGTTTGGGGTCGTTTTGGTGCCTTCATGGGGTGAACGGAGGTGATTGAGATGCAGTCAAACGGACTTACTCGACGAATGTTAACGACGTAAAGTGTTGCTTTATAGGGAGATAAGCTATTGCGGACGACAACCGTTAACAGAGCCGTCTCAGAATCTCAGAATCTCAGTTGTTTTTTGAAGGGTAGTATTCTTCCTCTTCTTTTCTCCTTTCTTTACTTATTTATATATTATATAATAT
>CAVFUK010000013.1:0-22453 GCA_963625535.1 Anaerovoracaceae bacterium
GTCCCCAAATACGGAAATGAGGATTGACAGACCGTTCGGATTCGCCATCAGGGGCCAATACGACAATCTGCTGTTCATGGGCGTGGTAAAAGACATGAATGAGAGTGGTCTCCACATAAGGTGAACTTGTGATTTTCTGACTTAGATTGACTCCGGTTCATTGATTATAAGTGGTGAAACTTGACTACGACGAGATGCGACACTCGGCCATACATTTTCACGCTCTGACTAGAGAAAATTCAGCTGTGTGTAGAGTGGATGACTACAGGGCACCATGCGACGGATGCTGTCGAGCGACGAGGTGTCGAGGGTGCCACGGTGAGCCAGGTCGTTGAGTGTCTCGGTGGTCATCTCCAGTGTCTGCTCGGCGGTCAGCAGTGTGGCGTAGCGAGGGTCGGCGATGGCCCTCTTGCGGATGTAGGCGTAGACGTTGAAGATTTTCCGTCCCAGCCCCTCGTAGGGTTTGGAGAGTCGGGCGGCGGCCTCGAAGTCGTCGTTGCGCACGAGCGGCGCTACACCTATATACTGCCGCGCGTTCACACTATTGTTCGCATGGCGCTAGACAACCGTTCGCTCGGCAAAAGACAATCGATTGTATGAGGCAAAACAATCGATTGTATAAGGCAAAACAATCGATTGTCTGAAGCCAAACAATGGTATGCTTTTTCGGTGGGCTAGGCTCTACTCGAAGAAGTCGTCCAGACCGCCGGACTCGCTGCTGCCGGTGACGTTGTTGCAGGGGTCGAAGCCTTCGGGGAAGACGAAATGCTCGTCCTGCGAGTAGCCCAGACTCTTGTCGGCATATACCTTATTCATATAGATGGCCCAGATGGGGAGCGACATGGAGGCACCCTGACCGTAGGTCATCGTGTCGAAGTGGATGTCGCGGTCCTCGCCTCCTACCCACACACCGGAAACCAGCGAGGGGGTGAAGCCCATGAACCATCCGTCGGAGTTGTCGTTGGTGGTTCCCGTCTTGCCGCCCATGTCGGCCTTGATGCCGTACTTGAAGCGGACGCGCGTTCCGGTACCCTCGTTGATGACGGCGCGCAACATGTCGAGCATCTTGTAGGCACTGCTTTCGCTGATGACCTCCGACATCTGGGGGGCGAACTCCGAGACCACGTTGCCCTCGTTGTCCTCTATGCGGGTGACGAAGATGGGTGCTGTGCGGATGCCCTTGTTGGCAAAGGCGGTGTAGGCGCTCACCATCTCGCCCACGGAAATCTCACACGGTCCCAGGCAGAGGGATGGCGTGGGCTGGATGTCCTTGTTGAGGATGCCGAAGTTGTGGAGCAGACGAACCAGCGCGTAGGGGTTGAGCTTGCTCATCAGGTAGGCGGAGATCCAGTTGTTGGAGTTGGCAAGTCCCCACTTCAGGGTCACCATCTCGCCATAGCGTTTGCTCGAGGAGTTGCGCGGTGTCCACGCCTGTCCGTCCTCGGTGATGATGGTCTGTTCCACGTTGCGCGTCTCGTCGCAGGGCGAGAATCCGTTCTCCATAGCCAGGGCGTAGAGGTAAGGTTTGATGGTCGATCCCACCTGGCGGCGGCCCACCATGGCCATGTCGTACTGGAAGTGGCTGTAGTTGGGGCCTCCCACGTATGCCTTCACGAATCCCGTGCGAGGGTCCATGGAGAGGAAACCGGTGCGCAGGAAGTGCTTATAGTAGCGGATGCTGTCGAGCGGAGTCATCAGTGTGTCGATGCTGCCGTTGTAGGAGAACACCGTCATCTCCATCTTCGTATTGAAGGCCTTCTGTATCTCGCTCTCGCTGCATCCGGCTTTCTTCATGATGCGGTAGCGGTCGCTCTGCTTCACCGCGCGCTTCAGGATGGTGTTCACCTCCTCCTCGGAGAGTTGGTTGGTGTAGGGTGCCTGCTTGCGGCCTTTCTTCTCCTTGAAGAACTGCGGCTGCAGGTACTCCACCAGGTGCTCCTGCACGGCCTCCTCGGCATATTGTTGCATGCGGGAGTCTATGGTGGTGTAGATCTTCAGTCCGTCGGTGTAGATGTTGTAGGCGTCGCCGTTGCTCTTGTTGTTCTTGTGGCACCATCCGTAGAGGGAATTCTGCTCCCAGGCGATGGAGTCCTCGTAGTACTTCTGCATCTGCCATCCACGGTAGTCGCTCTTCAGAGGCTTCTCGGCTGTCATCATGCCGCGCAGATATTCGCGGAAGTAGGTGGCGAGGCCGTCCTTGTGGTCCACACGGCGGAACTTCAGCGTCAGTGGCAACTGCTTGAGCGAGTCAGCCTCTGCCTCGGTGAGGTGGCCGGCTTTGCGCATCTGGTCTATCACCACATTGCGTCGGCCACGCGAGCGCTCGTTGTGGCGCACGGGATTGTAGTATGAGGGGTTCTTGCACATGCCCACCAGCGTGGCGGCCTCCTCCACGTTGAGGTCCTTCGGCTCCTTGGAGAAGTAGGTGTTGGAGGCGGTCTTTATGCCGACGGCATTGTTGAGGAAGTCGAAGTAGTTGAGGTACATCGAGAGAATCTCCTCCTTGGTGTAGAAGCGCTCCAGCTTCACGGCGATGACCCACTCGATGGGCTTCTGCAGCAAGCGCTGCAGGGTGTTGCCTGCCACGTCGGAATAGAGCTGCTTGGCGAGCTGTTGGGTCAGAGTGCTACCGCCACCGGCGCTGGCCTGCATAAACAAGCCGCGCTTCACCAAGGCACGCATGATGGCACGTACGTCGATGCCCGAATGGTTGTAGAAACGGATGTCCTCCGTGTCGATGAGGGCGTTGACGAGGTCGGGCGACAAATCGTTGTAACCCACGAAGATGCGGTTGTCGCGGCTGTAGGACCAGGTGCCCAGCATCTTGCCGTCGGCCGAGATAATCTCGCTGGCGAACTTGTTGATAGGGTTCTCCAACTCCTCCACCGGAGGCATGTAACCAATCCAACCTTTGAAGATGGCCACGAAGCCAACTATGACAAACAGCGTCAGCGCGAACAAGGCGCACCACAGGTATTTTACCACTTTCTTTCTCATATCCGTAAGATAATATTCGGCAAAGATAAAACAAAAAGCGTAAACCCTCGCAAACTTTGGAGGGTTATCTGACCAGAGACAACGAAAAGTCCGGTCAGCAAAAAATATTCCGCCAGTCAGTGCGATGCTATGGAAAATAATGCCTACTTTTACGCTCTCGAAGAATAAACAATATTATCTACCTTATTATAATATGGAAAATAGAAGTCTTGTTACCATCGCAGACTACACGAAGGAGAAGATTCTGTATCTGCTGGAAATGGCCAAACAGTTCGAGAAAAATCCCAATCGCAAGATTCTTGACGGGAAAGTCGTCGCCACCCTCTTCTTTGAGCCTTCCACCCGCACACGCCTCAGCTTCGAGACGGCGGTGAACCGCCTTGGAGGACGTGTCATCGGTTTCTCCGACGCCTCCACCACCAGCTCGTCGAAGGGAGAGTCGCTGAAGGACACCATCATGATGGTGAGCAACTATGCCGACCTCATCGTGATGCGCCACTATCTGGAGGGCGCGGCGCGCTATGCCAGCGAAGTGGCCCCAGTGCCCATCATCAACGCCGGCGACGGCGCCAACCAGCATCCCTCGCAGACGATGCTCGACCTCTACACCATCTACCAGACGCAAGGCACACTGGAGAATCTGAACATCTTCCTGGTGGGCGACCTGAAGTACGGACGCACGGTGCACTCGCTCATCATGGCGATGCGCCACTTCAACCCCACGTTCCACTTCATAGCCCCCGAAGAACTGAAGATGCCCGACGAATATAAGCTCTACTGCCAGGAGCACGGCATCCGCTACGTGGAGCACACCGACTTCAACGAGCAGACCATAGCCGACGCGGACATCCTCTACATGACACGCGTGCAACGCGAGCGCTTCACCGACCTGATGGAGTATGAGCGCGTGAAGGACGTCTACATCCTCCACAACAAGATGCTGGACGGCACCAAGCCCAACCTGCGCATCCTCCACCCGCTGCCCCGAGTGAACGAGATTGCCTACGACGTGGACGACAACGAGAAAGCCTACTACTTCAAGCAGGCCAAGAACGGACTCTACGCACGCCAGGCGCTCATCTGCGACGTATTAGGAATAACATTGGACGACATTAAGGAGTAACTTTGACTATGGAGAAGATCAATAAACAAGAACTGCAGGTGGCTGCGCTGAAGGACGGCACAGTCATCGACCACATACCTTCGGACAAACTGTTCAGAGTCGTCTCGCTGCTGAAGCTGCAGGAGATGGACAACAACATCACCATCGGCTTCAACCTCGAGAGCAAGAAGCTGGGCAAGAAAGGCATCATCAAGATTGCTGACAAATTCCTGACCGACGAGGAGATAAGCCGCATCTCGCTGGTTTGCCCCAACGTAAAGCTCAACATCATCAAGAACTACGAGGTGGTGGAGAAACGCCAGGTGATCACCCCCGACGAGCTGCACGGCATCGTCCGGTGCGCCAACCCCAAGTGCATCTGCAACAACGAGCCCATGTCCACCTACTTCCACGTGATAGACAAGGAGACAGGGCTGCTGAAGTGCCACTACTGCGAGAAGGAACAGAAACGCGACACCGTGAAATACCTCTGACACCCATGAAGCAAGACTGGAAGCCGGGCACGATGATCTACCCCCTGCCCGCCCTGCTGATAAGCTGCGGCAGCTGCGAGAGCGAGTACAACCTCATCACCGTATCGTGGGCAGGCACGCTCTGCACCAACCCGCCGATGTGCTACATCTCCGTCAGACCGGAGCGTCACTCCTACCCCATTCTGAAGAAGAACATGGAGTTCGTCATCAACCTCACCACCGAGAAGATGGCCTACGCCACGGACTGGTGCGGAGTGAAGTCGGGGCGCGACGTGAACAAGTTCCACGAGATGAAGCTCACCCCCGGCAAAGCCTCGGTGGTGAACGCCCCCATCGTGGAGGAGTCGCCCCTGTGCATCGAGTGCCGCGTGAGGGAGATCATGCCGCTAGGCTCGCACGACATGTTCATAGCCGACGTGGTGAACGTGAAGGCCGACGAGGCCTATCTGGACCCCGAAACCGGCAAATGGGAGCTGGCGGACAGCCATCCGCTGGTCTATCTGCACGGCGGATATTTCGGTTTAGGTGAAAAGATAGGCAAGTTTGGTTGGTCTGTGGAGAAAAAGCGTTAACTTTGCGCATTCATTAATTCTAATTTATAGATATGAAAAGAGACGATCAGATTTTCGACATCATTGAGAGAGAGCATCAACGTCAGTTGAAGGGTATCGAACTTATTGCATCCGAGAACTTCGTTAGCGACCAAGTGATGGCTGCTATGGGTTCTTGCCTGACAAACAAATACGCCGAAGGTTATCCGGGCAAACGTTACTACGGAGGTTGCCAGGTGGTCGACGAGAGCGAGCAACTCGCCATCGACCGGTTGAAACAAATCTTCGGAGCCGAGTGGGCCAACGTGCAGCCGCACTCAGGCGCACAAGCCAACGCTGCCGTCTTCTTGGCAGTGCTCAACCCGGGCGACAAGTTCATGGGACTGAACCTGGCTCATGGCGGTCACCTCTCACACGGCTCACTGGTGAACACATCCGGCATCATCTACAGACCTTGCGAATATAACCTGAATAAGGAGACAGGCCGCGTGGACTACGACCAGATGGAGGAAATCGCCCTGCGCGAACACCCGAAGATGATCATCGGCGGTGGTTCGGCATACTCTCGTGATTGGGACTACAAACGCATGCGCGAGATTGCCGACAAAGTGGGTGCCATCCTGATGGTGGACATGGCTCACCCTGCCGGACTGATTGCCGCAGGTTTGCTGGACAACCCGTTGAAATATGCCCATATCGTCACCTCTACTACCCACAAGACTCTGCGCGGACCGCGTGGTGGTGTCATCATGATGGGCAAGGACTTCGACAATCCTTGGGGCAAGAAGACCCCGAAGGGCGAGATCAAGAAGATGTCGCAACTGCTAGACTCCGCTGTGTTCCCCGGCATCCAGGGCGGACCGCTGGAGCACGTCATCGCTGCCAAGGCAGTAGCCTTCGGCGAGTGCTTGCAGCCTGAGTACAAAGAGTATCAGAAGCAGGTGCAGAAGAACGCCCGCGTGTTGGCTCAGGCCTTGATGGACAGAGGCTTCAGCATTGTATCCGGCGGTACGGACAACCACTCTATGCTGGTGGACCTGCGCACCAAATACCCCGACCTCACCGGTAAGGTGGCCGAGAAGGCTTTGGTTGCCGCCGACATCACGGTCAACAAGAACATGGTTCCGTTCGACACCCGCTCGGCATTCCAGACATCCGGCATCCGCTTGGGTACTCCCGCCATCACCACCCGTGGTGCCAAGGAAGACCTCATGCTCGAGATTGCCGAGATGATAGAGACAGTCCTCTCCAATGTCGAAGACGAGAAGGTTATCGCCTCAGTACGCGAAAGAGTAAACCGTACGATGGCCAACTATCCTATCTTCGCCTATTAAATAAGGTATACTATCAAAAGGGGCAGCGGTCACGTGAAAGGGTTTGCTGCCCCTTTTACCTTTTTCTATATTAACCTTAAGAACTATTGTTATGAACAAAAACATGAAGGAATGGGTCGCCCGACTCATCCACGACAAGCGCATCGCATCACTGCCCATTATGACCCACCCCGGCATAGAAATCATCGGCAAGACCGTACGTCAGGCCGTCACCGACGGACAGGTGCACTACGAGGCCATCCAGGCCTTGCACGACAAATACCCTTCGGAAGCCGCCTGCGTCATCATGGACTTGACGGTGGAAGCCGAAGCTTTCGGTTCCGAGATTGTATTCCCCGAGAATGAAGTGCCCAGTGTGGTAGGCCGCCTGCTGAAGAACGAGGCCGACATCTACACCCTCAGCGTGCCCGACGTGAGCCGTGGCCGTGTGCCCGAATATCTGAAAGCCAACCGTTTGGCAGCAGAGCACATCCACGACAAGCCCGTGCTGGCCGGATGCATAGGCCCCTACTCGCTGGCCGGACGACTCTACGACATGTCCGAGATCATGATGCTCATCTACATCAACCCCGACGCTGCCAAGGTGTTGCTGGACAAATGCGCCTCCTTCATCACCCGCTACTGCCAGGCGCTGAAGGAGGCAGGCGCCGATGGCGTCATCATGGCCGAGCCCGCCGCGGGGCTGCTCTCCAACGAGGATTGCCAGGCCTATTCTTCTGAGTTTGTCAAGCAGATAATCGACAAGGTGCAGGACGACCATTTCGCCGTCATACTCCACAACTGTGGCAACACCGGCCATTGCACCCAAGCCATGGTCTACACCGGAGCCGCCGGCTATCACTTCGGCAACAAGATGAGCATGGTGGACGCGCTGAAGGAGGTTCCCGCCACCGCATTGGCCATGGGCAACCTCGACCCTGTGAGCGTCTTCAAGATGGGAACGCCCGAGGCTATGCGCAGCCAGACATTCGAATTGCTGCAAGCCACCAAAGAATATCCCAACTTCGTGCTTTCCAGCGGATGCGACGTTCCTCCACAGACCTCACTGGAGAACATCGACGCCTTCTATCAGGCATTGGACGACTTCAACAATGGAAGAGCATAAGCTGACATACGACGACTTGCACATCTCCCTTCCGGAGATTTACGATGCCATGGGCTATGGCACCGCCGAGCCGGACGAGGATGTGCGTCACGAGATAGACAAGCTGCTGGAGCGGGTGGTGCCCCTTGCCCGCCCCCGGTTTGCCTTTCACCTGACCGAAGGCGAGTTGGTTCCCCAGCGGGGTGAGCTACGCATCGGTAAGACGGTCTTCCAGATGGGAGGCATCATCAGCCGTCAGCTCCGTGGCTCGGAGGCCTACGCCCTCTTTGTGGCCACGGCCGGCGGAGAGTATCAGCAACTTCAACATCAGTTGGAAGCCGAGGGCGACATCGTGGCGATGTATATGGCCGATTCCCTAGGCAGCGTCATTGCCGAGAAGACGGCCGACTGCATGGAGCGTGCCTTGGAGCTTGCCGTCGAACCCAAAGGTTGGAAGCACACCAACCGCTTCAGCCCCGGCTATTGTGGATGGCACGTGTCGCAGCAGCAGCGGCTCTTCCCTCTCTTCCCCACACAGTCTCCCTGCGGCATCCACTTGACGGACTCCAGTCTGATGATTCCCATCAAGAGTGTCAGTGGAGTGATAGGTCTGGGCCCCAGCGTCCGCAAGATAGACTACACCTGCGGCCTCTGCGACTATGCCAAGTGCTACCGCCGCAAGAAACGTCCGGGCGTGGTGTTGGTGTGAAGTTTCCCTATCTTTAGCGTTCGGTTGGCCGATAAGAAATGCAGGTTTTCTTCACGAGAACGCAAAAATATTTGCATTAGTTCGACATATTTTCTACTTTTGCAGGGGTATTTCATGGTGCTAATGCAAATATTTTTGCTTTAAGTATGAGAATCGACTCTGTAATGATAGAAGGTATCTCCAATATTGAGCATACTCAATTGGAGTTCGGGACAATGAATGCGCTCATTGCCCCGAATGGTTATGGCAAGAGTAATCTACTCCGCGCAATAGACTTTGGCCTGCGGTTCGTAAACGGATCAGAAGCCGAAAGGGCTCAGATGATGGGAAGCACATTTCTTCCAATCAATGTTTCTAATTACAAGAAAGACTTTGTCTTTGAAATTTCAGGAACAACTACAGTCAATGAAATACAAAAGAACTTCAAGTATGGTTATAAGGTAGCCTGGCAAACAGACACAAATAGCGGAAGGATACTTGAGGAGTGGCTCAAGGTCAGAGAATCGCTTGAATACCGCTACAGGCAATATATAAGTCGTAAAACAGGTGACAAATGCTTGATACAACCTTCCGTAAAAGGGAGATGTACAAAGTCTTTTGCTGTAACGACGCTACAATTGGCCTTACCTATTTTCGCTGCATCCAACAATCTTTTCTTCCAAGATTTAGCCAAGCAGATTTGCGACATCAATATCCCCAACATTGAGACACTTGACAATCCGGAGTCATACTTCTCCCCGAGTGTCAACAAGGGAATCGGGATACTTGGCGGAAGAACGCTTAGTGAATACCTTTATTATCTGAAGCAGACAGACGAGACAAACTATGGTATTCTGACCGATGGCCTCATGCAGCTAATGCCAAACATCAGCGAGCTTTCCGCGGAAGCGGTTATCCTGGCCGATGGTCAAAGCAAACTATACGATGTTCGGATAAAGGAGATGCACAACGCTCTACCTACAAGCATCAGAAGCCTGTCAAGCGGCAGCAAGCGGATGATTTTTCTCTTCACCCTATGTATCGCCGCACAAAAGCAGAACATCCCGATGATCATGATGGAGGAGCCGGAGAATTCCGTTCATCCCCGTCTGATGGAGAATTTGATAAACACGCTACAGGTCTATGCCGCCGACACTAAGATATTGATGACAAGTCACTCGCCATATCTCATGCGTTACCTCCAGCCACAGCAGATGTACTTCGGATTACCGAAGAATGATGGACTTGTCCATTTCTCCAAAATCAATCCTTCGAAGTTGAAGTATCTGTACCGCTATGCGGCTGACATGGAGTTGACCTTTGGCGAGTTTATGTTCGATTTCATGCTCGACATCGAAAACGATACGGAGAAGATAAACACATTCTTTGCTTGACAGTTATGGTAAAGAGGAAAGAAACCACCGACTCACGCATCGTGATATTTGTAGAGGGCGATACCGATGAACAGTTCTTCAAATCACTGGTTGAGCACTACAGACAATGCGGTCAACAGTCATTATTGCCATGCACTATCTGCAACCTGAAAGGAGTCACCCGATACACAAGCAAGTTGTTGGCTAAGCTAAGGAACGAGTATCTACCCGAAGCATACAAGAAAGGCTATCGCATAAGAACAGTGTGTTGCTCATACGACACGGATGTGTTCGAAGTAAAGAATCCTTTGATGGTCGATTGGAAATCATTGGAAAAGAGCGTCAAGCATCTCGGCGTGGATTATCTGATACAGATTGGCGTCAGAAGTTCCATCGAAGACTGGATACTCGATGATATGGAGGGGATATGCACCTTCTTGAAACTGAAGTCCGTACCCAAGGTTCTAAAAGGCAACGACGGATTTTCGAAACTCTCCGACCTCTACGCCAAAGCCCGCAAGACTTACCAGAAAGGCTATGCGACACAAGAGCTCATCTCCACCCTTGACATGGACAAGATTATCAGCAAGCGCAAAGATGTTCTTCAGCAGTTGGAAGATGTATTAGGAGTTAAGTTATAATTAAGTTTATCATAATCATTTATTGAAACACGATTAATTTCTTATACAATGGAAGAAGTATTGGTTCGAGCTGGACCCTTATGATTTTGAAAAAGAAGTAGCTTATTGGTTTGAACAACAAGGATACGCTGCCAGTGTAACCCAAAAATCGGGAGATGGCGGCATAGATATAATCATTTCAAAACCACAATATAAAGCATACGTCCAATGTAAAAGATATCGAAAGTCAAAAGTTGACAGACCTACATTGAATGCTTTGTATGGGAATGTTTGCGCGGATAAAGTGGACCAGGGAATTGTTGTCTGTCTGTTGGGATTAACAGAAGAAGCTGCAGATTTTGCAAATAAAGTAGGGAGAAAGGTAATCACTGTCGATGATTTGGCCCCTAAGGAGTCGTTGTTTCATCACAAATTTACTCGGCATCTCACGGAAATAACTCGGCATCTGAAGGGCAACAACTCGGCATGCGGCGGAAACCGAGTTTGGACATATTGGACGAGCAAACATATTTCTCGCAAAATATTCGGTTGATACAGCCATTTGTTGTACTTTTGCCACAATTATGTATGCGAGAGAAAACCGTGTGCATGACAACAACCTTATTTTCAAACAAAAGATATGAATAGAATTGTCGCAAAAGAACATTTCTCCGAGAAGGTTTTCAAACTGGAGATTGAGGCCCCGCTGATTGCGAAATCCCGCAAGGCTGGCCACTTTGTCATCGTGCGTGTAGGCGAGAAAGGCGAACGTATGCCCCTCACCATCGCTGGTGCGGACCCTGTAAAAGGCACCATTACGCTGGTTGTGCAGAAGGTAGGACTCTCCTCTACCCGACTCTGTAACCTGGAGGTGGGCGATTGTGTGACCGACATCGTCGGACCCCTCGGCCAGGCAACCCACATCGAGAACTACGGAACCGTGGTGTGCGCCGGAGGTGGCGTAGGCGTGGCTCCTATGCTCCCCATCATCGAGTCGCTGAAGGCTGCCGGCAACAAAGTCATCTCCGTGTTGGCAGGACGTTCCAAGGATCTGATTATCCTGGAGGACGAGGTGCGCAAACATTCCGATGAAGTCATCATCATGACCGACGACGGCTCCTACGGCAACAAAGGTCTGGTAACAGAAGGTATTGAAAGCGTCATCAAACGCGAGAAGGTGGACAAGTGCTTCGCCATCGGTCCCGCCATCATGATGAAGTTCGTTTGCTTGCTGACAAAGAAATATGAGATACCCACCGACGTGTCGCTCAACACCATCATGGTGGACGGTACCGGCATGTGCGGCGCTTGCCGCATCACCGTGGGTGGAAAGACGAAGTTCGTCTGCGTGGACGGACCAGAGTTCGACGGCCATCAGGTGGATTTCGACGAGATGCTGAAACGTATGGGTGCCTTCAAGTCCATCGAGCAGCAAGAGATGCACAAACTCGACCCGCAGGCATCCGCTACGGACGAGCTGACCAATCGCGACGCAGCTTGGCGTGAGGAACTCCGCAAGAGCATGAAGCCAAAGGAGCGTACCAACATAGAACGCGTGAAGATGAACGAGCTCGACCCGACCTACCGCTCACACAGCCGCAAGGAAGAGGTGAACCAGGGTCTGTCAGAACAACAGGCATTGATAGAGGCCAAGCGCTGCCTCGACTGCGCCAACCCCACTTGCGTCACAGGCTGTCCGGTGAACATCAACATTCCTTCGTTCATCAAGAACATAGAGCGCGGCGAGTTCCTGAAAGCCGCACAGGTGCTGAAGCAAACCAGCGCCCTGCCTTCGGTCTGCGGACGTGTCTGTCCGCAGGAGAAGCAGTGCGAGTCGCGCTGTATGCACCTGAAGATGGGCAAGCAGGCCGTTGCCATCGGTTATCTGGAGCGCTTCGCTGCTGACTTCGAGCGCGAGAGCGGACAGATTTCCGTACCGCAGTTGGCTCCGAAGAACGGCATCAAGGTGGCTGTCATCGGTTCCGGTCCTGCCGGACTCTCCTTTGCAGGCGACATGGCGAAGTATGGCTACGACGTGACAGTTTTCGAAGCTCTGCACGAGATTGGCGGTGTGCTGAAATATGGTATCCCCGAGTTCCGTCTGCCCAACAAGGTGGTGGATGTGGAGATAGAGAATCTGGCGAAGATGGGTGTCAACTTCGTGAAGGACTGCATCATCGGCAAGACGATGAGCGTGAAGCAGCTCGAGGAGGATGGCTTCAAGGGAATCTTTGTTGCCTCCGGTGCCGGACTGCCTAACTTCATGAACATCCCCGGTGAAAACTGCATCAACATCATGTCCAGCAACGAGTATCTGACCCGCGTCAACCTGATGGACGCAGCCAGCGAAGAGAGCGACACGCCCGTGCCGTTCGGCAAACGTGTGGCCGTCATCGGTGGTGGCAACACGGCTATGGACTCTGTCCGCACGGCCATTCGCTTGGGTGCTGAGCGTGCGATGATCATCTACCGTCGTTCCGAGGAGGAGATGCCCGCACGTCTCGAAGAGGTGAAACATGCCAAGGAGGAGGGTGTGGAATTCCTTACACTCCACAATCCTATCGAATATATCCCCGACGAGGCAGGCCGTGTGAAACAGGTGGTGCTGCAGAAGATGGAGCTTGGCGAGCCGGATGCTTCCGGTCGTCGCAGTCCGGTGCCCATCCCCGGTGCAACGGAGACTATCGACATCGACATGGCCATCGTCAGCGTGGGTGTATCCCCCAACCCGATTGTGCCACGTTCCGTAGAGGGACTGGAGCTGGGCCGCAAGGGAACCATCGCCGTGAACGACGACATGCGTTCGTCCATCCCGACCATCTTTGCCGGTGGCGACATCGTTCGTGGTGGTGCCACAGTGATTCTCGCCATGGGCGACGGTCGTCATGCTGCCGCTTCTATGCACAAGCAGCTGAGCGGAGCCGCTGAATAACAAGACTTTCACAACACATTGCGGAACTTATAACGCAGTGCATTGAACATACAATCGTCCGGAAGTACATACCGACACTTCCGGGCGATGTTGTTTTATATTCCTTCAATGCACTTCAGTCAAGTTATTTATCACCCTATAGTATTCACAAGGAATGTTGACGCAACCCGTAGATGATTCTGCCAAGAGCAAAAACAAGACATTTATCAAAAAAAGAAGTGCAGAACATTTATAATCAAAAGACAAGACGTTGAGAGTACCAAAAAGGCCCTCCCTTGTGGGGAGAGCCTTTCTTATCGGTTAGGAAGCGGATTAAAGAATCGTCTTCACTGTCTCCAGCATACCCTTCTCCTGGATAGAATCGAGGAAGCCCTTCACCATGTCGGCCAAGCCCGGGATGGCGTTGAGGTCCTCGCCCCAGATAGAAGTTGCGCCGAGCACACCTTCTGTCACCTTCTTGGTGCAGCCTGTTGCCCAGAGGTCCTTCAGCATCTGCATAATCTCCGGTGCGTCGTTCGGAACGATGTCAGCACCGTCGGCACGCTTGCCACCCTTGTAGTAAGTGATGATGGCAGCCAAGCCGAGAACCAAGCCCTTAGGCAGTTCGCCCTTACGCTGCAGGTATGTCTTCAAACCTGGCAGGTCGCGAGTCTGGAACTTCGGGAACGAGTTCAGCATGATAGATGTAACCTGGTGGTCTACGAACGGGTTGTTGAAGCGCTCGAGCACGTCCTTAGCGAACTTCTGCAACTCATCCTTCGGCAAGTTCAGTGTCTCCATCAACTCGTGGAACATCACCTTGTCGATGAATTTACCTACAACCGGATGCTGGCAAGCGTCGCGTACGATGTTGATGCCAGAGAGGTAAGCAACCGGAGAGAGTACTGTGTGAGGACCGTTGAGCAGGGTAACCTTTCTTTCGTGATAAGGAGCCTCTGACGGAACGAACAGCACGTTCAAGCCAGCCTTGTCTGCGGGGAATTCCTTAGCGATCTCCTTCGGAGCCTCGATAACCCACAAGTGGAAGATTTCGGCCTGAACAACCATGTTGTCGTCGTACTGCAGTTTCTCCTTGATGGCTGCGATATCCTTGCGCGGGAATCCCGGAACGATGCGGTCTACCAATGTAGCGTACACGCCGCAAGCCTCCTCGAACCACTTCTTGAAGTCCTCGCCCAGTTTCCAGAGCTCGATGTACTGCTCGATGCACTCTTTCAGCTTGTGGCCATTGAGGAAGATCAGCTCGCAGGGGAAGATGATGAGACCCTTCGTCATGTCGCCGTTGAAAGTTTTGAAACGGTGATAGAGCAACTGGGTCAGCTTGCCCGGATAAGAAGAAGCGGGAGCGTCGTCCAACTTGCAGGCAGGGTCGAACGCGATGCCGGCCTCGGTAGTGTTGGAGATGACGAAGCGCATCTCGGGCTGCTCGGCCAGTTTCATGAACTCTGCGTTCTGTGTGTAGGGGTTCAATGCACGGCTGATTACGTCAATCTTCGTAAGGCTGTTCACTGTCTCACCTTTGTCCAGACCCTGGAGGTTTACGTGATAAAGGTCGTCCTGAGCGTTGAGCATGTCAATCATACCCTTCTCGATAGGCTGAACGACAACTACGCTACTGTTAAAGTCCGTCTTCTGGTCCATGTTGTAGATGATCCAATCTACAAATGCACGCAAGAAATTACCTTCGCCAAACTGAATGATTCTTTCAGGGCGCACAACCTTTTCGGCTGTTTGTTTGTTTAATGGTTTCATATTGCTATAAATATAAAAGGTTAATTATATAATGTATGATTCTACATAATACTCAATGTTCTCCTTGATAACCAGGTCGATGGGCATGTACTTCATGGCAGGTATCTCCTGCTTGAAGACCACCTTGTCCGCCAACACCTTCGTTGCGCGATAGCCTTGCAAGGCGGGACGCTGCCCGATGAGCAGGGTGACGATGCCCTTGTTCAGATAGTCCACGTTGCTGGCGAGCAGGTCGTAACCGATGAGTCCGTCGAAGCGGATGCCATGCCGTTCGAGGTATTCGGCCACCTGGTAGACGCGCGAGTTGAACACCACGCCCAACCGCAACTGCGGATGCGAGGCGAAGAAAGCGTCGAGTTGCCGCTCGGTGGCTTGCGTATCGTTGACCTTCAGCCGCACCTCGTGCACCACCGGCTTTGCCGACATGCCGTCGATGAAGTTCATGAATCCCTTCACCCGATGCAGCATCTGCACCTCATTGGTGTGCTGCCCGCTGTCCGCCACAAACAGAGCCACATCGGTGAACTTCCCGGCATAGCGGTCCATCAGTATCTTCGCGGCAATGTATCCGCTCTGGAAAGAGTCCTGACCGATGAACATGATGGCGTTGGCATCCTCAATGTTCACGTCTATAAGGGTATAAGGTATCTGTTTCTCGTCGAGCTGGCGAGTTATCTGCAACGTCTCCTCCTTGAAGTTTGGCGCTATCAGCACAGCGTCGGGCTGTTGCTCCAACAGTTTCTCGCCAGCCTCCCGATATGACTGGATGCCCGAGTGGTCATAGTAGACAAACTCGGTGCTCACATTGAAGTCGTTCAGCTCGTCGGCCGCCAGACGAATGCCACGCACCACACAACTCCAGTAGTCGTTCTCCTGGAAGTTGGGCACCAAGCAGCAAAACTTATATTTTTTCTTACAAGCCAGACCGATGGCAAACCTGTTGGGCTTGTAGTGAATGTCGTCCAACACCTTCTGCACCTTCTGCTGACTGCGTTGGGAGATAGCTCCACGGTTATGCAACACACGATCCACCGTTCCCGCGGAAACGCCGGCCATCGCTGCAATGTCCTTTATGGTGTATTGTTTGTCGTTCATCGCTGAGTATCAGTTTCTCTGTGTGCTTTGCTTTATTCCTAAAACAAAAAATAATCTAAAATATCGCACAAATATACGAACTAATTTTGCGATATCAAATAAAACATCTAATTTCGTGTTCGATAACAGTTAATAAACGCAAATATGCCGGCCGCCTCACGCTGCTGGCAACGTGCGGTTAGAGACGAACTTTAAATATTTACTTATCATACATAAAAACACATTCGTTATGAAGAATTTCATGGATGAGAACTTCTTGCTGGAGACCGAAACCGCCAGCAAGCTCTATCACGAACATGCGGCTAAAATGCCGATTATCGACTATCACTGCCACCTGATTCCGCAGATGGTAGCTGACGACCATCAGTTCAAGTCACTGACCGAGATTTGGCTCGGCGGCGACCACTATAAATGGCGTGCCATGCGCACCAATGGCGTTGACGAGCGCTACTGCACAGGCAGCGACACCACCGACTGGGAGAAGTTTGAGAAGTGGGCAGAGACTGTTCCCTACACATTCCGCAATCCCCTCTACCACTGGACTCACCTGGAGCTGAAGACAGCTTTCGGTATCACGAAAATCCTGAACCCGAAGACAGCGCGCGAGATTTACGACGAGTGCAACGAGAAACTGAAACTCCCCGAATACTCCGCACGTGGCATGATGCGCCGCTATCACGTGGAGGTGGTCTGCACGACAGACGATCCAGTGGACTCACTGGAGTATCACATCAAAACACGCGAGAGCGGATTCGAGATTAAGATGTTGCCTACATGGCGTCCGGACAAAGCTATGGCCGTGGAGGTTCCCGCTGACTTCCGCGCTTACATCGAGAAGCTGTCTCAAGTAAGTGGTGTGAACATCTCTTGCTATGCCGACGTTCTCACCGCACTGCGCAAACGTCACGAGTTCTTTGCTGCCCAGGGTTGCAAACTGTCCGACCACGGAATCGAGGAGTTCTACGCCGAGGATTACACCGACGCTGAGATCAACGCTATATTTAATAAGGTATACGGTGGCAAGGAGCTGACGAAAGAGGAAATTCTGAAGTACAAGTCGGCTATGCTGATAGACTTTGCCGAGATGGATGCAGAGACCAACTGGACACAGCAGTTCCACTATGGCGCTATCCGCAACAACAACTCGAAGATGTTCAAGCAGCTGGGCCCCGACACGGGCTTCGACTCCATCGGCGAGTTCACCACAGCAAAGGCTATGGCCAAGTTCCTCGACAAACTGAACTCTAGAGGCAAACTGGCAAAGACTATCCTCTACAACCTCAACCCGTGCGCCAACGAGGTGATTGCCACCATGTTGGGTAACTTCCAGGATGGTTCCGTTCCGGGCAAGATACAGTTCGGTTCGGGCTGGTGGTTCCTCGATCAGAAGGACGGCATGGAGAAGCAGATGAACGCCCTCTCCGTATTGGGATTGCTGAGCCGCTTCGTAGGAATGTTGACAGACTCACGTTCGTTCCTCTCCTACCCGCGCCACGAGTACTTCCGTCGCACCCTCTGCAACCTGGTAGGTAACGACGTGGAGAATGGACTGATTCCTGCCTCAGAGATGGAACGCGTCAACCAGATGATCGAAGACATCTCTTACAACAACGCAAAGAATTTCTTCCAATTCTAAATAACTAATCCTATTAGGGGAATTATACGCTTAACACAATACACGCCACGGGATCGAACCAGATTCCGTGGCGTTATTTTTTCCGTCGGTGCTTTTAGAACCAAAAAATACGCTACCTTTGTACTCATAAACTCAAATAAGAAGTATAGTTGACTCATGAGTAAGCGCAAGAAATGGCTGATTGTGGCCTTCAGCATAGTGGTGGCGGCAGTGGTAGCGGCAGCAGGCGCAGCCTATTACCTGGTGCTTTGTCCGATGCTCCACATCCAAACTCCTACCTATATATGTATAGACGACTATGACACATACGACAGTGTCATGCGCAAGATTGAGCGGGAAGGCAACGCCCAGCAACTCTATGGACTGGAGCTGATTGCCAAGTACTATCATTACGGCAAAAAGATAAAGACCGGAAAGTACGCCTTGCAGCCTGGCGATAATGCTCTGACGCTCACCCGCCGACTTGTAAGTGGACAACAGACACCCGTGAAATTGGTGATTCCCAGCGTGCGCACACTCGACCGCCTGGCACAGACCGTCAGCAAACAGCTGATGATGGACTCGCTCACACTCATCCGTATACTCACAGATTCAGTGTACTGCAGCGACTATGGATACACGCCGCAAACCATCTGTTGCATGTTCATCCCCAACACCTACCAGGTCTACTGGAACGTGAGTCCGCAGAAATTCCTCGAGCGGATGCAGAAGGAGCACGACAGATTCTGGACCAACGAGCGGTTGGAACAAGCGACAGCCATCGGCCTCTCTGCCGACGAGGTGACGACGCTGGCCTCCATTGTGGAAGAAGAGACCGCCAACGAGCAGGAGAAACCCATTGTGGCTGGACTCTACATGAACCGCCTGCAGAAGGGAATGCTGCTGCAAGCCGACCCTACCGTGAAGTTTGCACTGCAGGATTTCACCCTGCGACGCATTCTGAATGTGCACCTGGAGACAGACTCCCCCTACAATACCTATAAGTACGAAGGATTGCCTCCCGGTCCTATCCGCATCCCCACTATCAAGGGAATAGAGAGCGTGCTCCACTATACGCACCACGATTACCTCTATATGTGTGCGAAAGAAGATTTCTCGGGCACGCACAACTTCGCCTCCAGCCTGTCGCAACACATGCAGAACGCAAGGAAATACCAACAGGCGCTCAATAGCAGGGGAATACGATAAATAGACAAGGTCTGAAGAGTTCAAAAGGCGACCGAAAGGATTCGGAATGGAGACCGAATATACTCCGAAGAGCAACCGAATGGACTCCAAAGAGTGACCGAATATACTCCGAAGAGCAACCGGATGGACTCCAAATGGAGATAGGAAAAGCTCGGAAAGATGGCCGAATGAACTCCGAAGAACAGCCCCGGAAGGTCTCGAAAAAATGACCATAAGGTCTCGGACCATAGACCATAGGGCCTCGGGCACTTGAGCATAGGGTCTCCAAAACGCCCTCTAGGAAAGGAAGACATACTCAGTTATGGAGTTGATTAACTGACTCGGAGCAAGTGAGTCGAAGAAAGAAAATGAAGAGCCGCATCGGTGATGCGATGAAACTCCGAGTAATAAGATTTGAGTGCTCACCCCCTTTGTAATCCACCGGCATAAAGCTACCCGAAGGCGTGGCCCGCCATTGGGAGTTGAAGCGTATCTCGGTATTTCAGTTAATTTGATGAGTTTCCCAATCTAACCAATGCGGCTTCATTTTCTATGTACAAAGTACGTGATTTATTCTTACAACACCAAGTTTATCGGAGAAAAACTTCAGTCCATCCATCGATTTTTTCAGAGACCTCCTCACTATGAAGCGGTTACGAAGGCATAGAATGACTGGCTGGAGGTTTAAAGACATACGTGAACAGGGCCTATAGTCGTACGTCGTCAGGTCGTGATCTCTACAGATGAGAGGACCTAACTTGCGGCTGTGGAAAGGCCAGCATCGGAACCGGCAGGAAATAGAGAGGGCCGCCCTGTAGGAGCGACCCTCTCGTTATATCACCGGAAATGAATTCTAATGATTAGGCGTTCTTTGCTTTAGCAACGATAGCCTTGAATGCTTCGGGGTGGTTCATAGCCAAATCGGCCAACACCTTGCGGTTGATCTCGATACCTACCTTGTGGAGGTCACCCATCAATTTAGAATAAGATGTTCCTTCCAGACGAGCGGCAGCGTTGATACGTTGAATCCACAAAGCGCGGAACGAACGTTTCTTGTTTTTACGGTCGCGGTAAGCATAAGTCAAACCTTTCTCCCATGTGTTTTTGGCTACAGTCCAAACATTCTTTCTTGCACCAAAATAACCTCTGGTAAGACCTAAAATTTTCTTTCTCTTTGCTCTTGAAGCAACATGATTTACTGATCTTGGCATAGTTTTAATTGTTTTTTGAATGTTAGCGCCGCCTGTCAAACAGCGGTCTTAGAGCTAATCACTCGGTTAATACTTAAATGATAACGCTTATCTGTTTAAAGATTACTTCATTGCTAAAAGCTCTCTTACCTGACTCAAGTTGGTTCCGTCAACCAAACCTGAGTGAACGAGATTTCTCTTTTGCTTCTTAGTCTTCTTCGTCAGAATGTGGCTATGATAAGCATGTTTTCTTTTGATTTTTCCTGATCCGGTAAGAACGAATCTTTTTTTAGAACCGGAGTTAGTCTTAATCTTTGGCATCTTATAAAGTTTTAAATTATTAATATTGGTGGCAACGCACTATACCGAAGGCGTTACGCACTTTCTTATTCTTAATCTTCGTCAGCTTCCGCGTCCTTCTTCTCCGCCTCTGCCTTTGACTTGGCTGCCGTAGGCTGAGCCGCCGGCTTCGCAGGTTTGCTGCCGCCAGCCTTCTTCGGTGTGAGAAAGATAGTCATCCTCTTACCTTCGAGCAACGGCATCTGCTCTACCTTGGCATATTCCTCCAGGTCATTGGCAAACCGAAGCAACAACACCTCGCCTTGCTCCTTGAAAAGGATGGAACGGCCTTTGAAAAACACGTAAGCCTTCACTTTGTCGCCATCTTCCAAGAAGCCGATGGCATGCTTCAGCTTGAAGTTGTAGTCGTGATCATCGGTCTGAGGCCCGAAACGAATCTCCTTGACGTTCATCTTCACCTGCTTCGCCTTCTGTTCCTTCTGACGTTTCTTCAACTGATAGAGGAATTTAGAATAATCGATCAATCGACAAACAGGCGGAACGGCATTGGGAGAGATCTCCACCAAATCGCATTCATGTTCCTCAGCCATGCGCAAGGCCTGGGCTATAGGATATACGGCGGATTCAATATCATCGCCCACGATACGGACTTCTTTGGCACGAATCTGTTCATTGATTCTATGTTGCCCTTTTAAACTGTCATTCTTCATCAATAAGTTGTTGTTCCAAACTGTTTTTAAAATCAATAATCCTTTCTTTTCTTTATCTGTTTTGCTTCGTCAGCGGAGGCTTGAGCAGTGTCAGACACCTCACTTCCACAAACGGCTGCAAAGTTAGAACTTATTTATCATATTCTGAACTTCCTCGTTCAAAATTTTAGCGAATTCCTCAATTTTCATGCTGCCCTTGTCGCCTTCGCCCTGCTTACGCACGGAAACTTCTCCGTTTTCAGCCTCTTTCTCACCGACGATGAGCATGTAGGGAATACGTTTCATCTCGTTGTCGCGAATCTTGCGGCCAATCTTTTCGTTGCGGTCGTCCACGATGGCGCGGAGGTCGTTCATGTCAAGATACTCACGAATCTTGTTGGCATAGTCGTTGAACTTCTCGGAGATAGGCAGGATGGCCACCTGGTCGGGAGTCAACCACAACGGGAACTTACCGCCGGTGTGCTCTATCAGCACGGCAACGAAACGTTCCATGGAACCGAACGGTGCGCGGTGAATCATCACCGGACGATGTTTCTGGTTGTCGGCACCCATGTACTCCAACTGGAAGCGCTCGGGCAGGTTGTAGTCTACTTGGATGGTTCCCAGCTGCCAACGGCGACCGATGGCGTCCTTCACCATGAAGTCGAGCTTCGGTCCGTAGAAGGCGGCTTCGCCGTACTCAACCTTGGCTTTCAAGCCCTTCTCCTCGCAAGCCTCCACGATGGCGCGCTCAGCCTTCTCCCACACCTCGTCGCTACCGACGTATTTCTCGTGGTCGTTGGGGTCGCGCAGCGAAATCTGTGCCTCGTAGTTGTCGAAATCGAGGGCCTTGAAGATAATCTGGATAATCTCCATCACCTTCAGGAACTCCTCCTTCACCTGGTCGGGACGGCAGTAGATGTGGGCATCGTCCTGCGTGAAGCTACGTACACGGGTCAGTCCGTGGAGCTCGCCGCTCTGCTCGTAACGGTAAACGGTACCGAACTCTGCCAAGCGCAGAGGCAGGTCTTTGTACGAGCGGGGTGAGTTCTTGTAGATCATACAGTGGTGAGGGCAGTTCATCGGCTTCAGCAAGTAAACCTCGCCTTCCTCGGGTGTGGTGATAGGCTGGAAGCTGTCCTTTCCGTAGTGATCCCAGTGACCGGAGGTCACGTAGAGCTGCTTGTTACCGATGTGCGGGGTCATCACCTGCAGGTAACCGAAACGCTTCTGAATCTTCTTCAGCACGTCTTCCAGACGGAGGCGGAGGGCTGTACCTTTCGGCAACCAGATAGGCAAACCTTTGCCCACCATATCGGAGAACATGAAGAGTTCCATCTCCTTACCGATTTTGCGGTGGTCGCGCTTCTTGGCCTCCTCCAACAGCACGAGATACTCGTCGAGCATCTTCTTCTTGGGGAAGGTGATGCCATAGATACGTGTCAGCTG
>CAVFUK010000014.1:0-12361 GCA_963625535.1 Anaerovoracaceae bacterium
CTGAAGTTCGGTGCCACCACACTCACCGAGCAGTGGGACCCGCGTCAAGGCTCGTCGTGGAACCACTTCATGATGGGACAGATTGATGAGTGGTTCTTCTACTCGCTGGCTGGCATACAGAGCAACCCCACCGAGAAAGGCTATCAACACTTCCTACTCCGGCCACAGACACCGGGCGACCTCACATCGCTGGACGCTACCTACCGTACGCTCTATGGCGAGATTCGGGTCAGCTGGCAACGCACCGAGGGAGAGTTCACCCTACAGGTGACCGTGCCCGCCAACTGCACAGCTGAGGTCTATCTACCCGGCGAGGAGCAGTGTGCGGGCGTGGTGAAGAGCGGCACGCACACCTTCACCCTACCCCTAAAGATGAAACATCGAATAAACCAAAGATAATATAGTAAAGAATCATGAAACATTTCACATTGTCAGTGTTGTTGCTCTCCGCTGCCGTAAGCGCAGGGGCACAAAACACCTACGAGAATCAGTTCACCCGTCCGCTGGGCGAGGTGCTGACCGACATCAGCCACCGCTTCCAGGTGCGGCTGAAGTATAACATCGACACCACGGGACTGAAGCTCCCCTATGCCGACTCGCGCATCCGCCCCTACTCGGTGGAGGAGTCGCTCACCAACGTGTTGGCTCCGTTCGACTTCAAGTTCGTGAAGCAGGACGGCAACCTCTACAAGATAAAGCCATACGAGTACGCCCGCCGCACGGATAAGGACGGGGAGGCGATGATCGCCTATCTGAAGACACTCTACAGCGACCAGGCATCCTTCGAGCAGCGCAAGACCGTGCTGAAGAGAGAGGTGCGCGAGTTGTTGGGCATCGACCCCATCTTGGCACAGCGTGTGCAAGCCGAGCCTATCCTCTCCAAGGGGCGTAAGTACAAGGACTACACGGTGCAGAACTTCGCCCTGGAAACACTGCCGGGACTCTACGTCTGCGGCTCCATCTACGCACCGCGCACAAAGGGTCAGCACGCGCTCATCATCTGTCCTAACGGACACTTCGGCGACGGACGCTACCGCGAGGACCAGCAACTGCGTATGGCCACACTGGCCCGCATGGGAGCCATCTGTGTGGACTACGACCTCTTCGGTTGGGGCGAGTCGGCCCTGCAGGTGAGTTCCATAGGTCACAACACCAGCATCGCACAAGTCATTCAGGCCATGAACGGCATCTCCATACTCGACTACATGATGACCCGCAAGGATGTGGACTACATGCGTGTGGGTGTGAACGGTGGTTCGGGCGGCGGCACGCAGACGGTGCTGCTCACTGTACTCGACGACCGCTACACGGCAGCTTGCCCGGTGGTCAGTCTGGCCTCGCACTTCGATGGCGGTTGTGCCTGCGAGAGTGGTATGCCCATCACCCAAGCGGGCGGCGGCACCTGCAATGCCGAACTGGCAGCGCTCTTCGCTCCCAACCCGCTATGCATCGTCTCCGACGGCAAGGACTGGACACACACCGTGCCCACACTGGAGTATCCCTACATCCGACGTATGTATGAGTACTACTTGCGCGCAAAGAGCGTCACCAACGTGCACCTGCCTAACGAGGGCCACGACTTCGGTCCCAACAAGCGCAACGCGGTGTACGACTTCTTTGTGAAGTGCTTCGGGCTCGACCGCAACATGCAGGACGAGTCGAAGGTGACCGTGGAGCCATTCGAGGCACTCTACAGTTTCGGCAAGGATGGCGAGAACCTGCCTAAGGATGCCATCCGCTCCATCAATGAACTGGGCAAGTACTTTGGTGCGCAGACAGTACGCAACGCCGCTGCCGACGAGTCGGTGCTGAAGAAGTCGCAGAGCATCGTCAAGGCACTGAAGCTGACGGACAAGAAGGTGGAGAACCAAGTGGTGACCGCCGTCTACAACCATCGCCGTGCCGTGCGCGACTGGCACAACACGCACCCCTACTCCATCATCCCCGAGAAAGACCCTGCCACGGGCAATACCCTCAGCAAGATAGAGCGTGAGATGATGGCGGACAAGACGATACCCGCCAGTGTGCACGAGCGGCTGGTGAAGGAACTCAACCGCTCCCTTACCCCCGAGCAGGTGGAGCAGGTGTTCGACGGCTACACCGTGGGCAAGGTGGCCTTCACCATGAAAGGCTACTATGCCATCGTGCCCGACCTCACCGACAAGGAGGCCCGCGTGCTGGAGGGTTACCTGAAGCAAGCCCGCGAGGAAGCGCTCGAGTGCAAAGGCATGAAGGCCATCTCGCAGGTGTTCGAGGTGTACAAGACCAAGTGCGAGCAGTATCTCAACCAGAACGGACGCGACTGGCGCCAGCTCTTCAAGGACTACGTGAACAAACGAAACGCCGAGAAGAAGGCGAAGGCCGACGCAAAGAAGAAATAACACACATATATATAACATAGTATAAGAATGCGCATGATGAGACAGAAAGTTTCCCTATGGGGACGATGGAAGTCCTCCTTGATGATGGGCTTGCTGACGATGGTGTGTCTGCCCGGCATGGCGGAGGTGCAGCCGACGGACCACTCGGCACAAGAGTATAAACTATGGTACGACAAACCGGCACAGGTGTGGACCGAGGCGTTGCCACTGGGCAACGGGCGGCTGGGCGTGATGCTCTATGGCAACCCAGCCGCGGAGCAGATGCAGCTCAACGAGGAGACCATCTGGGCCGGTCGACCCAACAACAACGCCAACCCCGAGGCACTGGAGTGGATACCGAAGATTCGCCATATGGTGTTCGAGGGCAAATACCTCGAGGCACAGAACGCGGCCACGGCCCACGTGAAGGCAAGCACCAACTCGGGCATGCCCTACCAGAGCTTCGGCGACCTGCGCGTAACCTTCCCCGGACACTCGCGCTACGACCACTACTATCGCGAGCTGAGCCTCGACTCGGCACGTGCCGTGGTACGCTATCGGGTAGACGGGGTCAACTACCAACGGGAGACTTTCGTGTCGCTGACCGACCAGGTCATCATCACCCGCATCACGGCGGACCAGCCCGCTAAGGTGACCTTCAATGCCACTCTCACCTCACCCCACCAGGATGTCTTCATCGCCTCCGACGGAGACGACATCACCCTGCAAGGCGTCAGCTCGCTACACGAGAAGCTGAAGGGAAAGGTGGAGTTCCAAGGACGCGTCACCGCCAAGATAAAGGGTGGTTTACACACCTGCCGCGACGGAGTGCTCACCGTGGAGGGAGCCGACGAGGCCATCCTCTACACCTCCATCGCCACCAACTTCGTCAACTATAAGGACATCACGGCGGACTTCGTAGCTCGCGCCAAGGACTACCTCACAAAGGCACTCACCAAGGGATATGCCGAGGCGAAGCAGGCACACGTGACCGTGTACCAGCAACAGATAGGCACCGCCTCGCTCTGGCTGGGCGATGACCAATATGCCGACGTGCCTACGGACCTGCGCGTGGAGCGGTTCAAGCAGACCAACGACGCCTTTCTGGTGGCCACCTACTTCAAGTTCGGCCGCTACCTACTCATCTCGTGCTCACAGCCGGGTGGACAGGCAGCCAACCTGCAGGGCATCTGGAACGACAAGCTCTTCCCCTCGTGGGACTGCAAATACACCTGCAACATCAACCTCGAGATGAACTACTGGCCCTCGGAGGTGACTAACCTGAGCTGGCTCAACGAACCCCTGTTCCGCCTCATCCGCGAGGTGAGCGAGACGGGTAAGGAGAGTGCCCGCGTGATGTATGGCTCCAACGGCTGGGTGCTCCACCACAACACAGACATCTGGCGTGTAACCGGTGCCATAGACAACGCCCCCTCGGGCATGTGGGCATCCGGCGGTGCGTGGCTCTGCCGCCACCTGTGGGAACACTACCTCTACACGGACGATGTGGAGTTCCTGCGCCAGGCCTACCCCATCCTGCGCGGTGCCGCCCTCTTCTTCGACGAGACGATGGTGAAGGAACCTACGCACGGATGGTTGGTGGCGTGCCCCAGCAACTCGCCGGAAAACACCCATGCGGGTAGTGGTGGCAAAGCCTCCACGGCAGCCGGCTGTTCGATGGACACGGAGCTGGTGTTCGACCTCTGGAACGAGGTGATTGCCGCCTCTGAAATATTGGATACCGATAAGGATTATGCTCAACACCTGCAGGGCCGACTCACAGAGATGGCTCCGCTACAGATAGGCCGCTGGGGGCAGCTGCAGGAGTGGATGTTCGATTGGGACAACCCCGATGATAACCACCGCCACGTGTCGCACCTCTACGCACTCTATCCAAGTAACCAGATATCGCCCTACCGCACACCCGAGCTGTTCGATGCGGCACGCACCTCGCTCATCCACCGGGGCGACCCCTCCACGGGATGGAGCATGGGATGGAAGGTGTGCCTGTGGGCCCGCCTGCTCGACGGCGACCATGCCTACAAGCTCATCACCGACCAGCTCTCGCTGGTACGCAACGAGAAGAAGCGCGGCGGTACCTACCCTAACCTCTTCGACGCGCATCCGCCTTTCCAGATTGACGGCAACTTCGGTTGCACGGCAGGTATCGCCGAGATGCTGATGCAGAGTCACGACGGCTTCATCTTCCTGCTGCCCGCACTGCCCACGCTGTGGAAAGAGGGTGAGGTGAAGGGACTGATGGCCCGCGGCGGCTTCAAGATAGACCTGGCATGGAAGGATGGCAAGGTGAACCGCCTCACGGTGACCTCGCACAAGGGTGGCAACTGCCGCCTGCGTTCGCTCTGTCGCCTCAGCGGCAATGGACTGAAGAGCGCCAAGGGCGACAACACCAATCCGCTCTACCAGCTCACCCAAGTGGCGGACCCACTCATCAACAGCGAGGCACAGCTGGGTAAGGTGACGCTGCCGAAGACCTACCTCTACGACCTCCCCACCGAGGCGGGCAAGAGCTATGTGCTCATCGGGAAATAAAAGGTTCCGGTCCGAGGCCCTTAACCGGGCGTAAGGCTGATACCTATATTATATTACATAAGGTATACCCGACGTGGGTTATCCACGTCGGTAAGTATAAGCAACGATTATTAGAAACAAAAACCAAATACGAAAGATGAAGAAGATTACACTCCTATCACTGCTCTGCCTCCTGTTGGCAAGCACCCTCAGCGCACAGAGCGTGCCCTGGAAAAACGGTAAACTGAAAGTGTCCGACAACGGACGATACCTGCAACACGAGAACGGCACACCGTTCTTCTGGCTGGGCGACACCGGTTGGTTGCTGCCCGAACGACTCGACCGCCACGAGGCAAGCTACTACCTCAACCACTGCCACCAAGCAGGCTTCAACGTGGTGCAGATACAGGTCATCAACGGCGTGCCCGCCATCAACGAGTACGGACAGTTCTCCCACCCGGACGGATTCAACTTCAAGGACATCAACAAGAAAGGGGTCTACGGCTACTGGGACCACATGGACTACATCATCCAGAAGGCTGAGCAGAACGGCATCTACATCGGCATGGTGTGCATCTGGGGCGGACTGGTGAAGCAGGGCCTCATGAGCGTGAAAGATGCCGAGGCATACGGTAAGTTCCTGGCCGAACGCTACAAGAACTCCCCCAACATCATCTGGATTATGGGTGGTGACGTACGCGGCGACATCAATCCCGACCAGTGGAACACCCTGGCACGCACCATCAAGAGCATCGACAAGAACCACCTGATGACCTACCACCCCTTCGGTCGCACGTCGTCCATCTATTGGTTCCACGATGCCGACTGGCTCGACTTCAACATGTTCCAAAGCGGACACCGCCGCTACGACCAAGTGAAGGGCGATGGCGACGACAAGGCCGAGGCTGCCGTGGCCGAGGACAACTGGCGCTACGTGGAGGCTGGTTGGGCCAAGACTCCCGCCAAACCTATCCTCGATGCCGAGCCTAGCTACGAGGACATCCCGCAAGGACTGCACGACCCGAAGCAGCCGCGCTGGCAGGCTCCCGACGTGCGCCGCTACGCCTACTGGTCAGTATTCGCCGGCTCGTTCGGCCACACCTATGGTCACAACTCCATCATGCAGATGCTGAAGGTGGCCAACGACGGTGGCTACGGAGCCAACAAGACCTGGTACGAGGGTATGAAGGACCCGGGCTACAGCCAAATGCAATATCTGAAGAACCTCATCCTCACCTTCCCCTTCTTCGAGCGTGTGCCCGACCAGAGCATCATTGCCGAGGAGAACGGGACGCGCTACGAGCGTGTCATCGCCACCCGCGGTGCGGACTATCTGTTGGTCTACAACTACACCAACCGCCCCATGAAGCTCGACCTGAGCAAGATCTCCGGTGCGAGGAAGAACGTGTGGTGGTACAACGTGACCGACGGCTCGCTGCAGTATGTGGGCGAGTTCGACAGTAAGGTGCAGCCATTCCACTACGACGGTGCCTCCGGTGCCGGCAACGACCGCGTCCTCATCGCTGTGGATGCCTCCAAGAGTTACCTCACCAAGGAACAGACTAACATTCCGACGAAATACTAACGATACACTATAAACCATGATGAAACGAATCAGTTCATTCCTGCTGACGCTGCTCGTCGCCTTGGTAACACAGGCGGCGGTGAACGTGGGTCAGCTGCTCACCGAGCGGCTCCAAGCTCCGCTCAACGTGGAGCGTGCGCAGCCTCGGCTCAGCTGGATCATCACCTCCGACGAGAACGGGGTGATGCAGACGGCCTACCACATACTGGTGGCCACTACGCCCGAGAAGCTCGCCGCCGGCGAAGGCGACGTGTGGGACTCTGGCATAGTGGAGTCAGACCAGTCGGCCTGGGTGCCCTACGGGGGACCCGCACTGAAGAGCAACGGCCGCTACTACTGGAAAGTGAAAGTGACCACCACACGTGGCGAATCCCCTTGGAGCGAACCCGCCGAATGGGGCATGGGCATGATGGGCGAGCTGCAATGGCGTGGCCAGTGGATAGGCTGGGACGGCGCCTTCGAGTGGGACAAGGAGGTGATGCACAGTCTGCTCAGCGCCCGCTACCTGCGCAAGGAGTTCAAGACCCAGAAGCAAGCCATCAAGCGGGCCACGTTACACATCTGCGGGCTGGGCATGTACGAGCTCTTCGTCAACGGAGAGCGCATCGGCGACCAACAGTTGGCACCTGCCACAAGCGACTACCGCCGCACCTGCATCTACAACTCGTTCGACGTCACCCAGCAGTTGCGTAGTGCCAGTGCCGACAACGCCATAGGTGTCACCCTGGGCAACGGCCGCTACTACACCATGCGGCAGAACCACAAGAACTACAAGATAGCCACCTTCGGCTATCCCAAGATGCGACTCAACCTCATCATCGAGTATGAGAACGGAGCCACGCAACGCATCAACAGCGACACGGACTGGAAGCTCACGGCACAAGGCCCTATCCGCAGCAACAACGAGTACGATGGCGAAATCTACGACGCCCGCATGGAGCTGGGCGACTGGACCCTGCCCGGCTACGACGACTCCCGTTGGCTGGCTGCACAGCGCGTCAGTCTACCCTACGGCACCCTGCGTGGCAACACCGCACCCAACATGAAGGTGATGCAGCGGCTGAAGCCCGTCACCTTCAAGCAGTACGGCGACCGCTATATGGTGGACTTCGGACAGAACACCGCCGGCTTCGTGCGCATCCGTCTGCCCAAGGCTGAGGCGGGCGACACCATCCGCATACGCTATGCCGAGCGGGTGAAGAACAACGGAGCGGACCTCGACGTGGAGAACCTGCGCAGCAGCCTCAGCACCGACTACTATGTGTGCAACGGCAAGGAGCAGGGCAACACGTGGGCAGCACGCTTCTCGTACCACGGATTCCAGTACATCGAGGTGACCGGCTGCAAGGGCCTCACCGCAGACGACCTCACCTCAGAGGTGGTCTACGACGGATTCGAGAACAACGGCTCGTTCGAGTGCAGCAGCACGGTGATGAACCAAGTGTACCGCAACGCCTGGTGGGGCGTGTCGAGCAACTACAAGGGTGTGCCCTTGGACTGCCCTCAGCGCGACGAGCGCCAGCCCTGGATGGGCGACCACTGCGTGGGCACCTGGGGTGAGAACTTCATGTTCGACAACGGCACCATGCTCGCCAAGTGGACAGACGATATGCGCGAGGCACAGCGCGAGGACGGCATCATTCCGGACATCTGCCCCGCCTTCTACAACTACTTCACGCCGGCCATGACGTGGGCCTCGTCATTCCCCGTCATCTGCGACATGCTCTATCACCAACAGGGCAACATCGAACCTATCCGCAAGAACTACCCTGCCATCAAGAAGTGGCTCGCCGCCATACGCGGTGGTTACACTACCAAGGATGGTGTCATCAATGCCGACAAGTATGGCGACTGGTGCATGCCGCCCGAAGCGCCGAAGCTCATCCACAGCACCGACCCTGCCCGCCTCACCAGCGGCTCGCTCATCAGCTCAGCCTATTATTATAAGGTATGCAAGATGATGGCGGAGTTTGCCCGTCTGCAAGGACTGCAAGCCGACGCAGACTTCTACGAGCAGGAGGCTGCCACCATGAAGGAGCGGTTCAACGCCGTCTTCCTCACCGTGAAGCCTGGCACCTCGCCCGTGAAGACGCCGCACATCCTCTACCCTGACAGCATCTACTACGGCAACAACACCGTCACCTCCAACATCCTCCCCCTGGCATTCGACATGGTGCCCGAGGAGTATCGCGAGGCGGTGTGCGGTAACCTGGTGCGCGCCATCATCACCACCAACAACGGCCACATCAGCTGCGGTGTGATAGGTGTCAACTGGCTGTTCCGCGAGCTCACCCGCATCGGACGGGGCGACATCGCCTACCTGCTGGCCAGCAACACCACCTACCCCAGCTACGGCTACATGATAAAGAAGGGCGCTACCGCTATCTGGGAACTATGGAACGGCGACACAGCCAGCCGCAAGATGAACAGCTGCAACCACGTGATGATACTAGGTGACCTCATTCCTTGGTTCTACCGCGATCTGGCAGGCTTCAATCCCGCACAGCCAGGCTACAAGGAGATTATGCTGAAGCCCGACTTCTCCATTCAGGAGCTGAGCTACGTGAAGGCATCGTACAACACCCTCTATGGTACTGTGGAGAGCCATTGGAAGAAGGACCTCGTCACACTGCAGTGGGACATCACCGTGCCCTGCAACACCACGGCACAGGTCTACTTGCCAACCACCGACACAAAGGCTATCAACCAAGAGGGCATCACCCTGCTGCGCACCGAAGGCAACTCCACCGTGTGGCGTGTAACTTCCGGCAAATACCATCTGACCATTCCCCTCAATCCCGCACAGGGTAAGGAGCGTCAAGGCATCATCACCGACCAGTTCCTCTACGAGCAGGCCTCGTTCCCTGAGTGCCACGGTGCCACCATCGTGGAACTGAAGAACGGCGACCTCGTTGCCGCCTTCTTCGGAGGTACCAAGGAACGCAACCCCAACTGCTGCATCTGGGTGTGCCGCAAGCCGAAGGGAGCCACCCAGTGGACTGCCCCCTACCTGGCTGCCGACGGCGTGTTCGCGCTGACCGACCCCAACGCCGCACGGGCAGGCATCACCGAGAAGACTACCCCCGCCTCAGCCGGACCGGTGACTGTCACCTTCAAGGGTAAGAAGGAGACTGCCTATCGCAAGGCGTGCTGGAACCCCGTGCTCTACCAAGTGCCTGGCAAGAAGGAGCTGCTGCTCTTCTATAAGATAGGTACCAGCGTGGGCGACTGGAGCGGATGGTTGGTCCGCTCGAAGGATGGCGGCAAGACGTGGAGTGCCAAGGAACCGCTGCCCGAAGGATTCCTCGGCCCGGTGAAGAACAAGCCCGAGTATGTGGACGGACGCATCATCGCCCCCAGCAGTACCGAGGGACACGGATGGCGCATCCACTTCGAACTATCTGATGACCAGGGGAAGACCTGGCGCAAGGTGGGTCCCGTGGAGGCTGAGCTGAGTGTACCTACCCAGCTACGCAAAGCCGGTGCAGAAGCCCAGGACGACCAAGAAGGTGGCGAGGCCATCAAGGGCAAGGGCGCACAACCCATCTATGCCATACAGCCAAGCATCCTGCGCCACAGCGACGGCCGCCTACAGGTGGTCTGCCGCAGCCGCAACGCCAAGCTGGCCACCAGCTGGAGCAGCGACCGAGGTGAGACGTGGAGCAAGGTGACACTGCTCGATATAGAGAACAACAACTCCGGCACCGATGCCGTCACATTGAAGGACGGCCGCCACGTGTTGGTCTACAACAACTTCGAGACCTTGCCAGGCACCCCCAAGGGCTCGCGCACGCCGCTCAGCCTTGCCATCTCCAATGACGGCATCCACTGGCGTCACCTACTCACCCTAGAGGATAGCCCCATCAGTCAATACTCCTACCCGAGCATCATTCAGGGCAGCGACGGCAAGCTCCACGTGGTCTACACCTGGCGACGCCAACGTGTGAAATACATGTGCATCGACCCGACAAAGATTGAGCAAAGCAAATAAGCGCACGGACTCATTGCACCGAAGTCTACAAAAGAAGCTGCCAGGTTCTACCCCCGCAAGAGGGAAGAGCCTGGCAGCTTTACTTTGTGTAAGTTCTCGACAGGAGAGGCGCATCGCTAGTCTAGTCTAAAGGCCCAGCAGAAACGTCTCGCCCTTGCGCATGAAGAGTTTGTGGCCGGCGGCATTGAGGTGGGCCGTGTCGTTGGCACCTTGGAAGTAGCGGCGACGGAACTCGGGGTCCCACACATAGATGCCGGAACGTTCGGCAGCGTTGAGCAAAGGAATGGAGTAGCGGGCACACACCTTCGCCATGATAGCCGTCACCTCGGCGAAGCAGTCGCGCGGCACACGCCAAGGGGTGACGAAGGCCAAGCGTGCAGAGGGATACTTTTGGATGAGCTTGCGACAGAGGCTGTCAAGCCCAGTCTCGAACTGTTCGTAGGTGCCCTTGCCGGCACGGATGTACTCGGCATCGTTGTGGCCACCAACCACGAGGACGTAGTCGGCCGTGTCGGACATCACCTCACAGTAATCCAGCATAGGGATGCCCCAGTTCTCGGCCGTGCGGTCGAACACCAGACAACAGCCGTTGCGGCCGTAGTTACGGTAGTTCATGTGGTACTTCTCGGCCACCAGGGCGTGCCAAGCCTCTTGGTAAGGACGGCGGTGGTTCTTCACATAACTGTCACCAATGACGTTGATGGTCTTGCCCCACAAAGGAGCCTCTTCGAGGGGTTGAGCGTTTGCGCCGCCTACACAGAGGGCCAGTAGCGCAACAATAAAAAGGAGTTGTCTCTTCATAAGATGTATAAGATTATATGTAAATTACAGATTCCACACTCGCGGCGTGTGACGCAAAGTTATGAAAAAAGGGAACTATAGAGATCCATTCATATTTTTTCCTAGTTAGGAAAATATTTTTTCCTAACCAGAGAAATATATTTTCCTAACTAGGGAGATAAAACCACCCTTCTGCCTAGCGGGAGGGACCGTCGTGACGATAGTGGAACCACGGGAACGACACACTGCCACGGGCACCGAGACGATTGTAGCAATAGAGCGCCACACGGACACCCTTCCAGTTGCCGAAGCGGACGTAGGAGGAGTCGCCACAGGGTGTGAACTGGCGGTTGTCGAAGCTATAGGCGAAGCGGAAATCCTTGCCAGGAAAGTCGAGAGTGACGCGGAGGTAGAGTTTCTTGCCCTTCACACGGACCACAGGAGTCTCGGTAGCATCGTCGGAAAGGTAGAGCCAGCGCTCGCCATCCTCGCACTTCACACCCAGCAGACGGTTGGTCTTGCCCATGCAGGCGAGTCCGCACCGCTGTCCGTCCTGCAGACCGGAGAGGTCCAGTGCCACAGTGGCCTCGCTCTGATAGCCCATCGCCTTCTGGGTGATGGTGTTGCGGGCATGTGCGAAGTCAGCGGACTCGAGGGCTTGCAGGGTGAGGCTACCACGGGGCGATGTGAGCGACCAGGCTGAGTCCACGGGATTATGGTTGAACTGCCACTGCAGGGAGAGCGTGTCTGACTGGAACTCATCGTCGGTCGCCGGGACATAGCAGTACGGACTGTCCACGGGTTTCTGCCACACGTAGACGGGCTCGCCAATGCCGTTGCGGTCGATGTCGACACCGATGACAGGCCACCCGTCCTCCCAATGCATCGGCTGCAAGTGTACCACACGGCCGAGAGCCTCGTTGTGCTGGAAGTGAAAAAACATCCACTTGCCGTCGGGTGTGTCGACGATGGCTCCCTGATGGGGACCGTTGATGTTGGTGGATCCTTGCTCGAGCACCACTTTCTTCTCATAGGGTCCGGAGATGCTGCGCGAGCGTAGGATGGTCTGCCAACCACCGCCCACTCCGCCTTCGGGGATAGAGATGTAGTAGT
>CAVFUK010000015.1:0-8270 GCA_963625535.1 Anaerovoracaceae bacterium
CCTTCACGGCCATGCGTGCCCGTGGTGCCAAGGTGACCGACGTGGCCATCATCATCGTGGCTGCCGACGACGACGTGATGCCCCAGACCAAGGAGGCCATCAACCACGCCATGGCGGCAGGTGTGCCTATCGTGTTCGCTATTAACAAAATAGATAAGCCCGCAGCCAACCCCGACAAGATTAAGGAGGAGCTGGCGGCTATGAACTTCCTCGTGGAGGAGTGGGGCGGCAAATACCAGTCGCAGGACATCTCGGCCAAGAAAGGTATCGGAGTGCCCGAGCTGATGGAGAAGGTGTTGCTGGAGGCAGAGTTGCTCGACCTGAAGGCCAACCCGAACCGCCGTGCCACAGGTTCCATCATCGAGTCGACCCTGGACAAGGGCCGTGGCTACATCGCCACCGTGCTCATTGCCAACGGTACGCTGAAGGTGGGCGACATCGTGCTGGCCGGAACCAACTACGGTAGGGTGAAGGCTATGTTCAACGAACGCAACCAACGCATCAAGGAAGCCGGTCCGGCAGAGCCCGCGCTGGTGCTGGGACTGAACGGCGCGCCGCAGGCAGGCGACACCTTCCACGTGATAGAGACCGAGCAAGAGGCCCGCGAGATAGCCAACAAACGTCAGCAGCTGCAGCGTGAGCAAGGCTTGCGCACGCAGAAGATGCTTACCCTCGACGAGGTGGGCCGCCGTCTGGCTTTAGGCGACTTCCACGAACTGAACGTCATCGTGAAGGGCGATGTGGACGGCTCTATCGAGGCCTTGAGCGACTCGTTGATAAAACTCTCCACCGCCAACATCCAGGTGAACGTCATCCACAAGGCCGTGGGTCAGATATCGGAGTCCGACGTCAGTCTGGCCGCTGCCTCCAACGCCATCATCATCGGTTTCCAGGTGCGTCCCTCGGCACAGGCCCGCAAGGCTGCTGAGCAGGAAGGTGTGGACATCCGCCTCTACTCCATCATCTACGATGCCATAGAGGATGTGAAGGCCGCTATGGAAGGCATGCTTGCCCCGGAGGTGAAGGAGGAAGTGACCGCCACTCTGGAGGTGCGCGAGGTGTTCCACATCACCAAGGTGGGAACCGTTGCCGGCGCGTTGGTGAAGGAAGGAAAGGTGAAACGCTCCGACAAGGCGCGCGTCATCCGCGACGGTATCGTCATCTTCACCGGCGAGATCAATGCGTTGAAACGCTTCAAGGACGATGTGAAAGAGGTGGCCGTGAACTTCGAGTGCGGCATCAGCCTGCAGAACTACAACGACCTGAAGGTGGACGATGTCATCGAGACATTCCAGGAGGTGGAGGTGAAAGCCAGCCTTTAGTGATGAGATGTGCCGCTAAGGCATCATAGACAGAATGATAACCACAGTGTGTCAATTGCCGAATAGGAATGTTTGCGTGATTGGCACACTGACGTTTCGCCTATAACGAAAGACATGACAGTAATAGATATAGTGATACTGGTCATCCTGGCTGCCGGGATGATATTGGGCTACCGCAAGGGCTTCTTCAAGCAGCTCTCCTCGGTGCTGGGACTGGTGGTAGGCCTCTTTGTGGCCCGCGCGCTCTACGTGATGGTGGGGGAGTACTTGGCTCCTCACCTCGGCACGTCGGAGTCGGTGGCGCAAATACTGGCCTTCCTCATCATCTGGGCCGTGGTGCCGATGATTCTCTATGTGGCGGCCACCATGCTGACCAAGGCGCTGGACGTCGTGCACCTGGGCATCATCAACCGCTTCGGCGGTGCCCTGCTGGGTATGTTCCTGTGCATCTTGTGGATAGGCCTGCTGATACACATACTGCAATTCGTTGATACCCAGGACGCCCTCATCGGTAAGGAGGTGAAGGAACAGTCGTTCTTCTACGGACCTATTCAGGAGATCTCCGATGTCTTCTTCCCGGCTATCAAGGACATGACTAAACAAATTATAAAGTAAGCTATGCTGAACAACGATAAAGCTGAACTGTCGCGCAACGCCCAGGGGACGGACGAACCGAACCAGTTGGTGAAGCAGATAGCTCAGGAGAAATATAAATACGGATTTACGACCGACGTGCATACCGACGTCATCGAACGTGGACTCAACGAAGAGGTGGTCCGTCTGATATCGGCCAAGAAGAACGAGCCCGAGTGGTTGCTGGAGTTCCGCCTGAAAGCCTTCCGCTACTGGCAAACCCTGGAGATGCCCACATGGGCTCACCTCACCATCCCCGAGATTGACTACCAGGCCATCTCGTACTACGCCGCCCCCACGAAGAAGGAGGGACCGAAGAACATGGACGAGGTGGACCCCGAGTTGATAAAGACCTTCGACAAGCTGGGCATCCCCTTGGAGGAACAGATGGCACTGAGCGGCGTGGCCGTGGATGCCGTGATGGACTCCATCTCGGTGAAGACCACCTTCAAGAAGACGCTCATGGAGAAGGGCATCATCTTCTGCTCCATCAGCGAGGCTGTGCGCGAACATCCCGATTTGGTGAAGACCTATCTGGGTTCTGTGGTGCCCTATCGCGACAACTTCTTTGCCGCCCTCAACTCGGCCGTCTTCAGTGACGGATCGTTCGTCTACATCCCCAAAGGTGTACGTTGCCCCATGGAACTTTCCACCTACTTCCGCATCAACGCCGCCAACACCGGACAGTTCGAGCGCACCCTCATCGTGGCGGACGACGACAGCTACGTCTCCTACCTGGAGGGCTGCACCGCCCCGATGCGCGACGAGAACCAACTGCACGCCGCTATCGTGGAGATAGTGGTGCACGACCGTGCCGAGGTGAAGTACAGCACCGTGCAGAACTGGTACCCTGGCGATGCCGAGGGCAAGGGAGGTGTCTATAACTTCGTGACCAAACGCGGACACTGCAAGGGTGTGGACAGCAAACTCTCGTGGACACAGGTGGAGACGGGTTCCGCCATCACCTGGAAGTACCCCAGCTGCATCCTCAGCGGCGACAACTCGCAGGCGGAGTTCTACTCCGTGGCAGTGACCAACAACTACCAGCAAGCCGACACCGGCACGAAGATGATACACCTGGGACGCAACACCCGCAGTACCATCATCAGTAAAGGCATCTCTGCCGGCAAGAGTCAGAACTCTTACCGGGGACTGGTGAAGGTGGGCGAGCGGGCGGACAACGCGCGCAACTACAGCCAGTGCGACTCCCTGTTGCTGGGCAGCCAGTGTGGTGCCCACACCTTCCCCTACATGGATGTGCACAACGAGACCGCCGTGGTGGAGCACGAAGCCACCACCTCCAAGATATCCGAGGACCAGCTGTTCTACTGCAACCAGCGCGGCATCCCCACCGAGGCCGCCATCGGACTGATAGTGAACGGTTATGCCAAGGAGGTGCTCAACAAACTGCCTATGGAGTTTGCCGTGGAGGCCCAGAAGCTCCTCTCCGTGTCGCTCGAGGGCAGCGTAGGATAATCTATTAACGTATCACTGAAAATTCAAAGCAATGTTAGAGATAAAAGATTTGCATGCCACCATCGATGGCAAAGAGATATTGAAAGGCATCAACCTGACGGTGAAGACCGGCGAGGTGCATGCCATCATGGGTCCCAACGGCTCCGGTAAGAGTACGCTCAGCAACGTGTTGGTGGGTCATCCGGCCTACCAGGTCACCCAAGGCTCCATCACCTTCGACGGCAAGGACCTGCTGAAGATGAGCCCTGAGGACCGCAGCCACGAGGGACTGTTCCTCTCATTCCAGTATCCGGTGGAGATCCCTGGCGTGAGCATGGTCAACTTCATGCGTACCGCCGTGAACGAACAGCGTAAGTACAAAGGACTGCCAGCCTTGAACGCTAGCGAGTTCCTGAAACTGATGCGCGAGAAGCGGGCCGTGGTGGAGCTGGACAACAAGTTGGCCAACCGCTCGGTGAACGAAGGCTTCAGCGGTGGTGAGAAGAAACGCAACGAGATCTTCCAGATGGCTATGCTCGAGCCGAAGCTCAGCATCCTCGACGAGACCGACTCAGGCCTCGACATCGATGCCCTGCGCATCGTGGCCGAGGGCGTGAACAAACTGAAGACCCCCGAGACCAGCGTGATGGTGATTACCCACTACCAACGCCTGCTCGACTACATCAAGCCGGACATCGTGCACGTGCTCTACAAAGGACGCATCGTGAAGACCGCCGGTCCTGAACTGGCCCTGGAACTCGAAGAGAAAGGATATGATTGGATAAAGAAAGAGTTGGGAGAGTAAGATGAAGTCAGAACAACAATATATCGACCTGTTCCGCCAGTGCGAGGCGACCCTCAATGGGCACAGCGCGGCCGTGCTGAACGCACCCCGCCGGCGTGCCTTCGACGACTTCTGTCGACTGGGCTTCCCCACACGCAAGCAGGAACAGTACAAATATACCGACATGGCGGAACTCTTCGCCCCGGACTACGGGCTGAACCTGAACCGCCTGCGGATACCTGTCAACCCCTACGAGGTGTTCAAGTGCGACGTGCCCAACATGAGCACACAACTCTACTTTCTGGTGAACGACATGTTCTGCTCCGAGGCGTTGCCGAATGGTCAGCTGCCCGAGGGCGTTCTGCTGGGTAGCCTCAAGGAGATTGCCGAGCAACACCCGGCCTTGGTGGAGCAATACTACGGCAAGCTGGCCGATACCTCTAAGGACGGGGTGGTGGCACTCAACACGATGCTCGCCCAGGATGGCTTCATCCTCTACGTGCCCGATGGGGTGGTGCTGAGCAAACCCATCCAACTGGTCAACATCTGGCATGCCGATGTCGACCTCATGGCCAACCGCCGTCTGCTGGTGATCCTTGGCGAACGGGCTGAGGCCAGTCTGTTGGTGTGCGACCATGCCATGGATGCCCACAAGTTCCTGGGTACGCAGGTCACCGAAGTGTTTGCCGGCGCCGGCTCGCGCTTCGACCTCTATGAACTGGAGGAGACCCACAACTATACGGTCCGTTGCAGCAACCTCTTCGTGCGACAAGAGGCCGACAGCAACGTGCTGCTCAATGGCATGACGCTGCACAACGGCATCACCCGCAACACCGTGGAGGTGTCGCTCGCCGGTCGTGGGGCAGAGATCAACCTGATGGGCATGGCCATCGAGGACAAACACCAACACGTGGACAACCACACGTTCATCGACCACTGTGTGCCGGACTGCACCAGCAACGAACTATTTAAATATGTGGTGGACGACAGCGCCCTGGGAGCCTTTGCCGGCAAGGTGCTCGTGCGCAAAGGTGCGCAGCGCACCTCCTCGCAGCAGACCAACTGCAACCTCTGCGCCACGCGTGAGGCCCGCATGTACACCCAGCCGCAACTGGAAATCTACGCCGACGACGTGAAGTGTAGCCATGGTGCCACGGTGGGTCAGCTCGACGACGACGCCCTGTTCTACATGCGCCAACGCGGCATCCCCGAGCGAGAGGCACGCATGCTGCTGATGTTCGCCTTCGTGGACGATGTGCTCGACAGCATCCGTCTCGATGCACTGAAGGAACGTCTGCGCCACTTGGTGGAGAAACGTTTCCGGGGCGAGCTCAATAAATGTCAAGGATGCACCATGTGTAAATAGAAGGAACTGTTATGTACGATATAAATAAGGTAAGGGAAGACTTTCCCATATTGCAGCGTGAGGTCTATGGCAAACCTCTCGTCTATTTCGACAACGGGGCTACTACCCAGAAGCCCCGTTGCGTGGTGGAGGCCATCACCAACGAATACTATTCTGTGAACGCCAATGTACACCGGGGTGTGCATTTCCTCTCACAACAGGCCACCGAGCTCCACGAAGCCTCGCGCGAGACGGTGCGCCGTTTCATCAATGCCCGTTCTACCAGTGAGATAGTCTTCACCCGGGGCACCACGGAGAGCATCAACCTACTGGCCGCCAGCTTCGGCGACGCTTTCATGCAGGAGGGCGATGAGGTCATCGTGTCCGTGATGGAGCACCATAGCAATATCGTCCCTTGGCAACTGCTGGCTGCCCGCAAAGGCATCGCCCTGAAGGTGATACCGATGAACGACCGCGGCGAGTTGCTGATTGATGAATACGAGAAGCTCTTCTCCGACCGCACGAAGATTGTCTGCGTGGCCCACGTGAGCAATGTGTTGGGAACGGTCAATCCCGTGAAGCGGATGATTGCCACGGCCCATGCCCATGGGGTGCCCGTCCTGGTGGATGGCGCACAGTCCGTTCCCCACATGCCTGTTGACGTACAAGACTTGGATGCCGACTTCTTCGCCTTCAGTGGTCACAAGGTCTACGGCCCCACCGGTGTGGGAGTGCTCTATGGCAAGGAAGCCTGGCTCGACAAACTGCCGCCTTACCAGGGTGGAGGCGAGATGATACAGTCCGTCTCCTTCGAGAAGACCACGTTCAACGAGCTCCCTTATAAGTTCGAGGCTGGCACGCCCGATTACATCGGCACCACCTCCCTTGCCAAGGCCCTCGACTATGTATCCGCCTTGGGTATGGACCAGATTGTCGCCTACGAGCATGAGTTGACGCAATACGCCATGGACCGACTGCGCACGATAGAGGGCATGCGCATCTTTGGCGAGGCAGCTGAGAAGGGTAGTGTAGTCTCTTTCCTGGTGGGCAACATCCATCACTTCGACATGGGCACTCTGCTCGACCGCCTCGGCATTGCCGTCCGCACCGGCCACCATTGTGCCCAACCCTTGATGCAACGCCTAGGCATCGAAGGTACGGTCCGTGCCTCCTTTGCCCTCTACAATACCAAGGAAGAGATTGACGTCCTGGTAGCCGGCGTCGAGCGTGTGTGCCGCATGTTCTGACGATACCTTATTATAATAGGTATATCATTTCTTCCGCCTGCCTGCAACTTTATAGCACCTATAAAGTGACAGGCAGGCGGATAGGTTTATACTCTATCAAACACCAGTTCTTTCAGTCGGTCTGCCAGAAAGAGAGGGATGTTGACGAGATTACCATCTCGCTTCTGATTGAGGAACGAGAATCGGATGCGTAGCGTGGGGCTGTACCGTTTGTCGTATTCTGTCAGACTACGGCCGGTGACGTTCGTCCCTGACTTCACCTCTACTGGGATAACCTCCGTACCATCTTGCAGGATGAACTCCACCTCTGCCTCGTTGCCCGATGACCAATAGCGACTGCAGTTGATGCCCTGTGTGGTCAGACTCTGAAGCACATAATTCTCAGCCAATGCCCCTTTGAATTCCTTGAATTTTGGGTCCTCGGTAAGTATCACTTCCGGACTCACTTCGGAGAGTACCCTCAGTAGACCGATGTCGAGGCAATATATCTTGAATACGCTCAAATCCTCGTATGACTTCAGTGGTATCCGTGGGGTCTTGCACAGACTTACTTTATGGATTAGTCCCGCGTTCTGTAGCCAAACCAATGCATCCTCATACTCCCGAGCCCTGGCACCGGGCCGGATGAGTTGGTAAACGAACTTCCTATTTTCCTTAGCAAGCTGTGATGGAAGGGAGTTCCACACGTGCGATATCCGGTTAGCCAACAAGGGGGTGGCGTGTTTCACGAAGTCAAGCGCGTAGTCCTTAAGGATGCCTCTCAGTGTCGCTTCCGTACCTTGCAGGTCCATACTAGCCATTTTCATCGCAGCCTCTGGCATGCCTCCCGAAATGCGGAAGGCATTGAATGCCTGCATTAACCTGTCGAAGAAGATTTGCGGGAGCGGTTCCAGGGAGTTGATAGACATATAGTAGCGATATAATCCAGCATCTTTCTGCTCCAGAAATTCGCTGAAAGAGATAGGGTAGAGATTGATATGGTCTACTTTGCCCACGGGAAAGGAGAATCCTTCGTGACCAAATGTCAGCCCCAACAAGGAACCAGCACAAGCTACAGCATATTCGGGCGTTTTCTCGCAGAAGTACTTCATGGCAGTGATAGCCTCTGGACATTCCTGTATCTCGTCAAGTATCAACAAGGTGTCCTGTGGTACGATAGGCTCTTGCGTGAGATAACTGAGTTGCTCGATAATCTGTTGCGGATTCTTTGTCGCGCGGAAGATATCGCGTACACCCTCCTCTTCATCTAGACTAAAATAGACGCAATGCTTGAAGTGCTCCTTACCGAATCTCTTCAGTATGGAGGTCTTCCCTACTTGTCGTGCTCCCAACATGAACAGAGGCTTCCTGTCCTCTTTCATTTGCCAACGTCTCAGGTCTTCTATGACTGTTCTGTTAAACATCTCAATTCCTTTATATAAGTACTCAAGTGCCGAAAATGTGATGTCGTACACATTTCTGGTACCTCTTTTGTGCAAAGATAC
>CAVFUK010000016.1:0-18342 GCA_963625535.1 Anaerovoracaceae bacterium
CGTGATGGATGCTGAGCGGCTTTATCGGTGTTTTTACCATTCGCTGAATAGTTACCAAACCGCTCTAAAGTGTTAAATATGTATATTTTCCAGCCGGGGGGGGGGATTTTTGGAGAGGTCGACGGAACCGCCTACCTTAGCGAATGGTATGTTCTCTGCGGGCAACAGAGGGTATGCCAACCAAAGTAACTATACATCAAAAAAATAACAACACATGAAGAAATCATTGATTCCTTTCGCAGCCATGGCACTCACACTTGCCGGCTGTTCAAATGAGGAGAACGTATCCTCGTCAGTGCCCGAAGGCACCCCCATCATAGTGAATGCGTCGACAGGCGAGATGCAGACAAAGGCGGGCTACGACTCGAACACACCACCGACGAAATTCTATTTGAACGTGGTCAACGAAAGCCGACCAAAGTTCAGCTACTACGCACAGATGCAAGGCGACAACACCGCATGGAAATCCTTCGACCCGAATGACGGCACCACGTCACTGCCGATGTACTGGGCGGGCGACGGCAACAACGTGAACGTGACCGCCGCCACGTTCGACTTCAGAGACAGTTCCACGGGCAATCCGACGACCGCTGTGGCACTGAGCGCCGCTGCCGACCAGGGCGACGACGATAAGCTGAAAGCTTGCGACCACTTGGTACATCTGACCACCACCGCCGAGCCTAACACCGCTGGCATCAACGTGACCCTCAAACACATCATGGCAAAAATCATCGTCACACTGGACCTTGGCTCCGACGTGACAAGCAATGAGAACCCGGTAACGAACTTCACCATCGGTGGCACCAATCTGACGCGCACGTACGACTTCGCGGACGTGAAGAACGCCGCATGGAAAGATGTCAGCACGACAACTAAAGTAGGCGACATCACCGCCTGCCCCAGTTCGTACACACCCGCAAATTCCAACGGACAGAAGGCAACGGCCATCTACGAGGCCATCGTCGTACCACAGGATATCGACGCAGGCAAGCTGGTAGTCAACTTCAAATTGGGCAGCAAGTCCTACGAATGGGAATCGGCATCTATCGCAACGTTGAGCCCCAACACACGCTACACGCTGAGTCTGAAGCTACACGGTGACGCGCTCGCAATGAGCACCCTCAGCATAGGCAATTGGGAGCAGGACACACCGCTCGGCAGCGGAACGGTATCGGAAGTCGAAGAATCGAGCTACAAGTTCGTGAACCTCGGTCTGTCTGTTAGCTGGGCAGAGACCAACATCGGTGCCACATTGCCTGCCGATTTCGGCGACTACTTTGCTTGGGGTGAAACGGAGACAAAGACGGAATTTACGGCTAATACGGCTAAAAACTATGATTCCAAAAACGGATATGCCCATTACACCAACGCCGACGGTAAAACAGTACTCGAAAAAGCGGATGACGCAGCCTATGTCAAATGGGGTGCTTCGTATCGTATGCCTACCCAAGCAGAATACCAGGAGCTTATAGATAATTGCACATGGACTTGGACCACACAAGTCAACTCCTCCAATGAAAGTGTCAACGGCTTTGAAGTCAAGGGTAGCAACGGTAACAGCATATTTCTACCAGCCACAGGTCAAGTCACAGGCAAAAGTAACGACGAAGTAGGCACCAAAGGATTCTATTGGTCAAGTACACTTCAGGCGAGTGATTATTCATATCATTTATTCTTTGGTTCATCCAACCGATTCGTAAGTGAGTCGGCACGTGTGGTTGGACTCACCATCCGCCCCGTCAAATAACCCCAGGTTACTATAATGATGCTCGTCCTTGTGCCCACCCAACATAGGTTGACACAAGGACGAGTTTCTTATCTACCCACCCTAACAAGTCAAAGGGAAAGATAGGCAGACTTACATCGGCTGATAGTCCTTCGCCAAGCCACCTTCGCCGGTCTCTTTGTAGAGGGAGGGAAGGTCGTGACCGGTCTGCTTCATCACCTCGACGACCTTGTCGAAGGAGACGCGGTGAGTGCCGTCGGTATAAGAGGAATAAACATTGGCATCGAGGGCTCGGGCGGCGGCGTAGGCATTGCGCTCGATGCAGGGAATCTGCACCAGTCCGCACACGGGGTCGCAGGTCATTCCTAAGTGATGTTCCAAACCCATCTCGGCGGCATATTCTATCTGGGCAGGACTGCCGCCCGACAGTTGGTTGGCGGCAGCGGCGGCCATGGCACACGCCACACCTACCTCGCCCTGACAACCTACCTCGGCTCCGGAGATGGAGGCATTGTGCTTCACGATGTTGCCGATGAGTCCGGCAGTAGCCAACGCCCGAACGATGCGGGTGTCGGAGAAGTCGTGCATCTTCTGCATGTGGTAGAGCACGGCAGGCATCACGCCACACGACCCGCAAGTGGGTGCGGTCACTATCTTTCCGCCGGAGGCATTTTCCTCGCTCACCGCCAAAGCATAAGCGAAGACAAGCCCGCGGTTGCGCAGAGACTCTTTGTAACCTTTGGCACGGATGTAGTAGGAAGCAGCCTTGCGGCGAAGGTTCAACGGGCCGGGCAACACGCCCTCGGCATCCAGTCCACGCTCTACGGCCTGGCGCATGGTGCGCCACACCTCCATCAAGTAGTCCCAGATGTCAGCGTCCTCGCACTCCTTCACATACTCCCAATAGCTCTTGCCACTATGTTCGCACCACGAGAGGATACTGCTCATATTATTCATGTGGTAGATTTCAGCCGAAGCGTCTTCCCGCTGACCTTCCTCGGCCAGTGCGCCGCCTCCGATGCTGAACACCTTCCACTTCTCCGTCACCTTACCGTCGGTGTCGAGTGAGCGGAACTCCATACCATTGGGATGGAAGGGCAGGAATATCTTGGGTTCCCAGAATATCTTCACGGGAGCCTGCGGCGAGAGCGTGTCCGTGATGGCCACGTCCGTCATGTGTCCACGTCCCGTGGCGGCGAGACTACCATAGAGCGTCACCTCGAAAGAGGCCGCGTCGGCGTGGCGCTGCAGGAACAGCTCCGCCGCCTTGCGCGGTCCCATCGTATGACTGCTGGAAGGTCCGGTACCTATGCGGTATATCTCGCGGATACTCTTCATCAGAACAATTTAGCAGGATATTCGCCTTTGGCAATCAAGGCATTGATTTTGTCCACCACACCCTGACGGTCGGCAGCGTAGGTCACACCGAACCACACGCTCTCGGTGTCTAGTACCTTCACGGTGGCGATGTTCTCCGTAATCAACTTGTTCACCACCAACGGGATGAAGTACTCAGCCTTCGGTTTGTCCTGGTTGGCCTTCAGGAAGTCGATGAAGAACTCCTCGGAGTAGCGGAAGTAGTCGGGTGTGAATCCCCACATATTCATAGACACGGGAGTGTTGTCGGCAATGGATACCCACTTGCCCTCCTCGTCCTTGTAGCAAACGGGGCCATTGACGCGCATAATCTCGGTGCGCTCCACCACGGTAGAGAGGCATCCTTTGTCGTCGGTGCTGCAGATGCCGCGGGCCACCGTACCACTCTCGGACAGCGTGTTGCCCACACGGAAGCCTACCATGCAGTAGCGGTTCTCAGCACCGACAGGCAGTTCGCTGAGGAACTTACCCAGCACGGCAAAACTGTCGCGACCATAGAAGTCGTCGGCATTGATGACGGCGAACGGCTCCTTGATGACGTCCTTACCCATCAGCACGGCATGGTTGGTACCCCACGGTTTCACACGGCCCTCGGGGCAGGTGAAGCCGGCAGGCAACTTATCCAATGACTGGAACACCACCTCCACGGGGATGTGGTTCTCGTACTTGCTCAATATTTTCTCACGGAAGTCTTTCTCGAAATCCTTACGGATAACGAACACTATCTTTCCGAATCCGCCACGGATGGCGTCGAATACGGAATAGTCCATAATGGTCTCGCCGTTGGGGCCCAGACCGTCGAGCTGTTTCAAGCTACCATAGCGGCTTCCCATACCGGCCGCCAGCACAAACAATGTAGGTTTCATGCAATTCTCCTTTTTTTAAAATGTTACCTAGTTTAGAATCCGTTGCGAGGGTCTCCCCCACAGGTGGGAAAGCTATCGCATCGGCAAATATAGACCTTTTTATCGGTACACGAAAACCTATGGTACTAAAATTCTCGGTTTTGTCAAACATTAGTCACAACGTCGTCTGTCCATAGGGATGCATCGCCTTGGGGATGGCTTTGCCGGACAGCGTCGCCTATGCCTACACCACTCCATTGGAGATGCTTCCTTTTGACGGATGGCTGTGCCGGACAACCCCGCTGCCAAAGCGGCCCATCAGAACGGATAGCCGATGGCAAGGTGCAAGCCTAGGCCGTCGCTGAACTTGGGGATGTTGTAGTAGCCCTTCTTCGTGGTCTCATAGGGAGTATGCAGAGCGATGCCCAGGTCGAGACGGAGCACGAGGAAGTCGAGGTCGTAGCGTAGGCCAAAGCCGGTACCCAGGGCGATGTCCTTCGCCAGGCGCGAGAGGGAGAGTTGCGCCCCGGGCCGCTGTTCGTCCTCGCGAAGCAGCCAGATGTTGCCGGCATCGAGGAAGGCGGCTCCGTAGAGACTGCCCAGGATGGGGAAACGGTATTCTACGTTCGCCTCCAATTTCAGGTCGCCGGTCTGGTCGAGGTAGGAATAGTTGGCCTCAGCGTCGGGCTGGTAGCGGCCAGGGCCCAGCGTGCGCACCGTGAAGGCACGGATGCTGTTGGCACCGCCGATGTAGAACTGCTCGCTGTAAGGAGCGGTGGACGAGTTGCCATAGGAGTGGATGACACCCGCCATGAAACGGGTGGCCAACCGGCTCTTGTCGCCCAAGCGGAAGGTGCGGCGCAGTTCGGTGGTGACCTTGATGAACTGGGCGAAGGGGTTGCCGAAGAGCTGTTTGTCCTTCCGCGAGAACTCCTGTCCTGCCAAGCGGTAGATGAGCGAGGTGACATTGCCCGACGAGGTGATGGTGGTCTCCCACCACAGCATGTTGCCACTGCCGTCGGTGTCGGCCTTGTCGTAAGTGTAGGTGTAGCTCATGGCAGGGATGAACTGGTTGCGCAAGCTGGAGTAGAGCGCACTGTTCTTGGCCGTGATGGAGTCGAACTTAGAGGTAGTGTTCTGCAGGAGGTTGAACGACAGCTTCAATGGCGAGATGGTATGTTTAGATCGCTCGGACGACTGGTAGGTGTAGGACACATTGCCTCCCGACGACAGCATGCGGAAGTATCCGGCGCGGTTGAGTTGGTTGGCATAGAGCTTGAACTGCGACGAGGAGGAGTAGCGCGACCAGCGGTACTTCATGAAGGGCACCACCAGGCGCGGATAGTCGAGCGAGAAGGAGGCCCCGAACTCATAGGAGTTTACCATGGAGCCACTACCGCTGACCGAACTACCGGTCTGCCACTCGTAGGAAGCGTCCAGCTCGAAGGTGAGCGTCTCCCCTCCCCTGAAAGCGTTGCGCTTGGACACACCGAAGGTGACTCCCGGGCCCAAACGGTCGTTGCTCTTGGTGGTGAAGTCGAACTCCAACTGTCCGTCCAAGGGTTTGTCGAAGATGGCGTTGATGTTGATGTCCAACGTGTCGCACGTGGCTGTAGTGTCGCGCGGCGTATATTGGAACTCGAGGGAACTGAATATTCCCATTCGGTTGAGGTTCTGCTGGGTATAGTTGGCGTTCTGCAGGGAATAGAGCTCACCCTTGCGGAAGCGGAAGTTGTTGAACAGCACACCGGGCCGCAGAGGTATCTTCTTGCCGGAGTAGTAGATGTGCAGACCGTTGCGTGTCAGTGAGTCGGTGTAGGCGTTCATCCGCTGTTCGCTACCGCGCATGTTGATGGTGAGGTTACCGATGTACCACTGGCGGTTCACCTCTTCGGAAAGTCCGCTCACTGGCAAAGCACGCAAGTTCACCCACCCGGACTTCTGCACCGTGTCCGCCAGATAGGTGATGTAGGCAGGGCGGTAATAGTAATAGCCGTTGTTGCGGAAGAGGTCGGACAGGCGGTCGCGTTCGCCTTCGAGGTTCACCACGTTGAAGTTGTCGCCGTGGCGAATCAGCGTGCTTGGATTGGACTTTATCAAGCTGTCCGCCACAGCGGGGAAGTGGGCGTAGGTGATGGTATCTATGTAATAAGGATTGCGCATGTGGACGGTGTAGTTGACCTTTGCCTTGCGGTTGTTCTTCTCGTTCACCAAGGTCTGGTACTCCACCGAGCCATTGAAGTAGCCGTAGTTGTGGAGCACGTTGGTGGCAATCTTGGCACGCAACTCGGGGTTGACGGTGGACATGTAGACCGGGTTGGCGGCAAAGTGGTTGAAGAGCCATTTGCCAAACCAAGTCTTGTCGTTGACGAAGCTGTTGTATATCCACAGTTTATAGGGGAACGGGTAGCGTATGGACGAGCTGCCCAGCAAAGCGTTGTTAGGCGCATAGGCTAAGGCTGCCTCCACCTCCACGAGGGCATTCGTCCCGGCCTCGCTCGCGTCTTTCTCCTCAATGCGGATCTTCTTGATGCCCGTGTACAAGGTCTCGCCTTCTGGCAGGTTGCGGGTAGTGGAGCAGGCCGCCACCAAAGCCACCAGTCCCAGGAGTAGCGTATACCTATATATATTATTAGAGTTCTTTCTTGTCATCGTCTGAAGTAGGTTTACGGTTTATAATCTGATTCTTCCGTTTCTTGAAGATAAAGAGTTCGCCCAGGCGGGTCATCTTCTTCCGCAGCACCACACCAACACCTGTCTTGGTGACCTCCCCTTCGAGCACACTCTCGTAGTTCTTGTTGTGGAACAGACGGACGTAGCGAGTGCCGCTGTCGTCGAGCCGATATTCGAGGGAGATGTCGTCGATGAAGGACTGGTCGCGGCCGGAGTCCTCGGCATCGTTGCCGGAGGAGATGCGTCCGCCAATGACCACACTGACGCGGTTGTTCCAGAAGCGCTTGGCGAAGCGGAAGGAGTAGTTGGTTCGCGACGATCCGTCGGCCGAGGTTTCATCCTCCATACCTACGCTGATGTCCACGGTCTTCAGGGCATTGCCGGCGATGTTGGATATCTCGCTCTGCAGGAAGGAGTTGAGCGCGTTGTTGGTATTGAAGCCGCTGGTGGATCCATTGGCACCGATGTACATGCCCGTCGCCAGCATGGCCACGGCCACCTTGCCACGTTCCTCTTTCGACATGGCTGCCAATTGGTTCTGCACGGTCATGTCCTCGGGGGCCTCCAGGGTAAACTCCAGTCCCATATTCTCCAGCGTATTGGTGATGGCCACGCCCACGTCGAACGACACGGAACGGGAGACTTCGTCCTCTGCCACCTGCGCCTTCACACGTTCCGTGGCGGAGATGTTCATGTTGGGGTTCATCGGGTCGCCGGTGAACTCCACGAAGCTACCGTCCTTGATGGTGAAGGTCTTCAGCGGAATCACGGGTAGTTCATATTTCATCTCTCCACCAGTGAGTGTGTACTTGCCGGAGAGCAGCAAGTCGCCTTGCGGGGTATATTGCAGAGCCAAGTTACCGCCACCGCGGAGCTCCACATAGCTCTCCTGGTTGGCGCTCAGGTCCACGCGCAGTTCGGCACCCGTGTCCACCTGCACGTTCAGTAGCAGGTCCATACCGCTCAGCGCGCGTTCCTTCTTCTCGGCCGATACCAGGTTGACGGTGTCGTTGAAGTTGACGAAGGTGACCAGGTCGCTCAGTCGGTCCTCCACGGTCAGCGGGGTGTCCTTCAGCACATAGGTCACGTCGGTCTTGCCCTGCACGTTCATGTATCCGCGCATCTTCAGTTGGTCCAGCGTACCGGAGAGTGAGGAGAAGAAGTCCACATACACCTTGCCATAGACCACGGAGTTCTTCTTACGCGGTGCGTTGACCAGCTCGTAGTCGGTGGCGCGCATCCGCAGGTCGAGCTTTATCTTGTCGAGGTTGGCGAAGTTCACCGTACCATCGATGTTGAAGGGGTCTTTGCTCTGGGTGTAGATGTTGAACTGGTCGAACTTCATGCGGCTGTTGGTGATGGTGACGGGGCGGTTGTCAAACCGGAAGCGCACGCCATAGACATCGGAGGCCACGAACACGGAGTCGAGCATCACCTCGCCATTCACCACGGGGCGGTCCACGGATCCCTTCACCGTCAGCGTGCCGTCGACGTCTCCCTCCAGAGTCGCCATCTTGTCGGGGATGAAGCTGTTGGCCACGTCCAGCGGGAAGTGCTCCAGCGCCAGACTCATGTCCAACAGACCGTTGTCAGTTTCCTTATAATCGCCCTGCAACACTAGGATTTCCTCTTCGTCCTTCGAGAGGCGGGTCTCCACGTAGTGGGTCTTGTTCTCCTTCGGCAGATAGATGGTGGAGTTGGAGATGTTGCCGATGGGCGACTGTTCGTAGGTGAGCCGTTCGACGGAGGTCTCGGCCAGGAACGAGGGGCGGTCGCCATTCTGCATGTAGTGCACCTCGGTGTCCAACAGACCGGTGACACGCGGTGCGTAAGGTATCACGCTCACCAGCTCGCCGATGTCCAGTTTATAGAGGTTGAGTGTGAGGTCCTGCTGCGCCTCCTCGTTGGGTGTGGAATAGAGTCGCAAGCCCATGCCCTCGTCGGTAAGCAGTTCCACATCGCCCTCTATGCGTCCGTTTTTGCGCAGCAATAGGTAGTTGGCACCGTTCAGGTTGAAGCGATGATAGGCGATGACGGGATGTTCGGGGAAGAAGTAGCCGCGGAAGCCCTCCTCCACCATGTCCACACCGAAGCCCAGTTGCACGCCCTGTTTCTGTTTATCATCGAGATAGTTCAGCTCCAGGCGGGCACCCTGGTCGTGCACCACACCTTGCAGCGTGGCATCGAACACGAAGCGCTTGTTGGTGGGGGCGTTGCATACCTGGGTGAAGAGCTTCAGCTGAGCTGAGTCTTGACGCACCTCGAAGCGCAGTGTATCGATGCAGAGGCTGTCCTTCTGCAGTGTGTAGAGGTAAGAGTCGCCGTTGATGCCTTCCTCGGGCGAAGTGTCGACATCCACAAACAGGTGGTTGTAGGCAAAGCCGTTCATCTTGAGGAAGTTGTTGATGGGGTTATCCGACCCCGAGTCGAGCTTTAGGCAGAGTCCGGGCAGATGGGGTTTCAGTTCGTTCAGGTCGATGTGCCGGTCCTCCAGCTGCTGCGTCAGGGTGGTGGAGACAGCGGTCAGACGATTGAGGATGTCCTCCCAGTGGTTAGAGGCGGTGAGCTGCATCTCGAAGTCGCCCGCACTGACGTCCAGATAGGTGGAGTCGCTCTGGGTGTAGGCATCGAAGAAGAGTTCCTTGGGGATGAACTGTTGCTTGGGGGTGGTCACCTTTATCTGCTGCAGCGCTCCCTTCACGTCTATCAGTTTCTGCCAGTCGCTCCGTGCGTCGAGCGAGAAGCGGAAGGCGGTATTTATGGGATTCTCCGTCAGTCGCAGTCCGTGCCAGTCGAGGGATTGCACATCCACCACCAGGTTACCGTCCACGTTCTCCTTACTCAGGTGTCCGTCCAGCCGGGTATGTGTCTTCAGCAGGGCATTGTCGCTGTTCAGCGTTACAGCGGCTACGCCTTGCTCCAACGAGGCGTTCACCGCCATGTCGGAGAGGCAGAAGCTGCCATATTGCAACGTGTCGAGTACAGCGTTCAGTTTCACTTTAGTATGTGGGGAGTAGAAATCCATGCCTTTGCCATCGAGGTCCACATCCAGCGAGAGGTAGTAGATGGAGTCCTTGGGCAGGAACTCGTGCAGTTGCAGGCTGTCAACCGCCAGCTTGGCCTTGTAGGTCATCGGTTGGTCTTTGTATGTGGCTTGCAAGCTCACCCGTCCCGTGTCGGTGGTCAGTGTAAAGTCGGCATCGTAGAGTCCGCCCTCTACCGCGGCATTGCCCACTAGTTCTATGCCAGCCGGAATGGCCACCATGCCTGAGGCAAGCGGGTCTACCAGCGTGGCGAGGAACTTGAGGTCCTCCGCCTGTGCCTCCAGGTTCAGTTGTCCACTACGGTGGAGACTGTCCGTCACCTCACGCACCTCGCCCTGCATGGCGGACTTGAACGCGCCCTCCAATTGGGCTTGCAGTGTGGTGAGGCGCAAGCGTTTCAGGTTTCCGTCCACGCTCATGCGCATCGTCAGTGGTGCATTGGGATATTCCTGTGCGAAGGTCTGTGGTAGCGAATCCATGCAGGCCATCAGGTCGTTCTTACCCAAACCGGCGAGCAACCGCAGTTTCATATTGCCCTTGTCGGTGGTCTCTATGGCGTCCCAATCCACTTGGGCGGAACCGTCGAGGTAGGAGTCTGCCGTCTGCAGACAGAGTCCGGTCAGGCGCAACGCCTCGTTGTCTGACTTCAGTTGTCCCTTACCCGAGATGATCTGCAGGCCCGACCGTTCCTTGGCCTCCAACCGACCGATGCCCAGCGAGATGTCCTTGCCTGCATAGCGGATGGAGTCCAGTTGAATGGCAACGTTCTGCAGGGCGATATGCGCAGCGTCCAGTCCTTTGCCGCGGGCGGGAAGGGTGTCGGCATCGTAGGCCAACGAGGCGTTGTCAATCACCAGTTGGCGCAGGCTATAGGCGTTCTTCGCCAAGTTGACGTTGCCGTCGTACAAGCCGAGTTGCCCCACGGAGGTGGAGACGGACACGGAGTCGTTCAGCTGCAGCGCCAGCGCCACCTGCTCGAGATTAATTTTCCGCCACTGGATGTTCCACGGTGTGGACGAGGAGGTGGTGTCCTCCGGCGTGACGGTATCCTTGAAGGCTATCTGTATGTTCGCCTCTTTCAGCGAGAGTTCGTTCAGCATCAGAGTGGATGTATTGAGGTCGGCACCTTTCGACTGCAAGTAGAGGTTACCCACATCTCCCTTCAAACGCATAGTGGCGACCATGTCACCCGTGTCGAAGGAGGCGTTCTGCAAGCGGATGCCTTCAATGTCCACTTCATTGTGCAACAGCGGGAGCGCCTCCACGTCAATCTGCAGGCGGCCCACATGCATCTGCAGGCTCTGCTTGTCGTCATTCACCTCCGCCCCTTCGATGACCAGGTTCAGCGGGAAGGCCAACCGCACCTTCCCTATCTTCATCCGCATGCCCGTGGCCTCGGCAACCAGGTCGGTCACTTGCGTCACAGCATAGTCTTGCAGGGGAGGCAAGTAGAGCAACAGTGCCACCAATATAAAAAGGAGTATGGGGGACAAGATGACAATCCCCACCCATTTCAGGAATTTCCTCATACGCTCAGTCCAAGTTCAGCAAGCATGCCCACGCAGCACCTCTTGCTTCAGTTTTATGCGGTAAAGATAGATTTTCTTTCCTTATCCACCACAAGGCTTAACGCAGATTAACAGCAAAACAGGGTTTGTGACATACTGCAATACAAGCATCCATACTCCGTAGCAGAGTGTGTTGAGCAAAAGAGAGAGCGTTTTATCTAAAAAAACGTTCTATGACGTGTTGGTCTCGAAATTAGTTGTATATTTGTTGGTTGAAACGACAAACAAAAACACTCTAAAGCAGTAAATAGAATGAAAACATCAGTCTTATTGGCAATCGCCGCTTTCTGTTGCGCTTCAGTGTCCGCACAGAGCGACTATTTTGTAACGACAACGACAAGCAGTAGCACACAGCAGGGGAAGGAGACCAACGCCACCCCCGAAGTGGAATTCGTACACGCCAACTTCCAATACTATCCGCTAGACAAGTGGGTACCCGGCATGAAGTTCATGGTGCTGCCCGAGCGCAAGGATTTAATCATACCGACGTTCAAGTCGGCAGAGACAGGCAAGGCTGTCAGCAGCGGTGAGCTGAAGCACAAAATCATGGAGTACATGGGTGTGGAGACAACCGACCTGAGAGCCATCCGATTTATGTTCGAATGTGAAGGGAAGACCTATTACCACGAAGTGAAGAACACCTCGTTGGAAAACTATTGCAGCAAACCCAAGGCAGGCATCAACACACTGGCCTATCTGGGCGATATCGACAAGGCCAAGCAGCTGTTGCTGGGCCGCACACTTTACACACGGGCAGAGACTTACCGGGTGGACGACAACACGGCAGCACAAGGCTACAGCGAGATAGTAGTCCCCGAGAACACGAAGGTGACGGTGACCGCCGTGGGCGTAGGCACACGCGCCTTCCCGGTGAAGATTGTCGTGAGGGACGGCAAAGGACAGGAATTCTACCAGTCGGTGGCCATCTCCAAGACCAACTGCGGCATGGTGGACACGGAGTTCATCATGAACCTGAAGCCGATGTGGTTTCCCAACTCGTTCGCACTGATTGACGCCAACCAGAAGATTCAGGAGTATCTGAAGGAACAGTATGGCGGCAAGGATGTCTACGTGAAGAAGGACTGCGACATGCTGTTGGGCGAGGACAAAGAGAAAATCATCCGCTACTCACAGTTCAAGGTGAAGGACATCGAACCCATCAACAACTCGTCGTACGTGAAGATGATACTCACCGACCCCAATAACAAGGAGTTCTCCAAGGAAGTGACTTTCACGCGTGAGGATGTGACGGGCGACATCGCCGGCGAGAGCGAGAACTACTTCTCGGACATCTTCGGCCTAGGCAACCTGCGCTCGCAGTACCCCGAGATTTCGGAAGACCACTGGAACTGCATCAGCAAGGGACAGGTGATGATAGGCATGACCCCACAGGCTTGCCGCATGGCCAAGGGTAGTCCGCTGCGTGTCTCCAAGAACCACAAGGAGGGTAAGGAGACCTGGATATTCGAAGACCACACCATTCTCTCCTTCACGAATGGACTGTTGGAAGCAATCAACTAATCATTAAACACACACATAAATAATTCATTTTCAAGAAATGGGTAAAGTTTTAATTATCGGCGCAGGAGGTGTAGGCACCGTTGTTGCGCACAAAGTAGCACAGAATCCGGATGTATTCACGGACATCATGATAGCCAGCAGAACGAAATCGAAATGTGACGCTGTAGTGAAGGCCATCGGTAACCCCGCCATACGCACGGCCAAGGTGGATGCCGACAACGTGGACGATCTGATGGCCCTGTTCAACGACTTCAAGCCGGAGATCGTCATTAACGTGGCACTCCCCTATCAGGACCTCACCATCATGGAGGCTTGTCTGAAGACCGGCGTGAACTACCTCGACACGGCCAACTACGAGCCGAAAGACGTGGCTCACTTCGAGTACAGCTGGCAGTGGGCCTACAAGAAGCGCTTCGAAGAAGCTGGACTGACGGCTATCCTCGGCTGCGGATTCGACCCGGGCGTGAGCGGTGTGTACACGGCATACGCTGCCAAACATCACTTCGACGAGATAGAATATCTGGACATCGTGGACTGCAACGCAGGAAACCATCATAAGGCTTTCGCCACCAACTTCAATCCAGAGATCAACATCCGCGAAATTACACAGAACGGACGCTACTACGAGAACGGACAGTGGATTACCACCCAACCGATGGAGATTCACAAAGACCTCACCTACCCCAATATCGGTCCGCGCGACTCATACCTGCTCTATCACGAAGAACTGGAGTCGCTGGTGAAGAACTACCCGACCATCAAGCGGGCACGTTTCTGGATGACCTTCGGACAGGAGTATCTGACCCACCTGCGTGTGATACAGGACATCGGCATGGCACGCATCGACGAGATAGACTACAACGGCATGAAGATTGTGCCACTGCAGTTCCTCAAGGCCGTGCTGCCCAACCCACAAGACCTGGGCGAGAACTACGAGGGCGAGACGTCCATCGGTTGCCGCATCCGTGGCAAGAAGGATGGTAAGGAGCATACCTATTATATATATAACAACTGTAGCCACCAGGCCGCCTACAAGGAGACCGGCATGCAGGGCGTGAGCTACACCACCGGTGTGCCCGCCATGATAGGAGCCATGATGTTCCTCAAAGGCATCTGGAAGAAACCGGGTGTGTACAACGTGGAAGAGTTTGACCCGGATCCGTTCATGGAGCAACTCAACAAGCAGGGACTGCCTTGGCACGAGGTGTTCGACAAGGACCTCGAGCTGTAACCTCTCCTCTAGATTGAAGAAGAACGAACTAATATCAACAGAAACAAATAAACCATTATGGCAAAAAAAGAGAATGAAGAAGGAGCTGCACAGAGCAATGTGAGCGACAAGCTGAAAGCCCTGCAGACAGCAATGGACAAGATAGAGAAGAACTTCGGAAAGGGCTCCATCATGAAACTGGGCGACGACAAAATCCAAGAGGTGGAGGTGATTCCGACAGGTTCCATCGGTCTGAACGCCGCACTGGGCGTGGGCGGTTATCCGCGCGGACGTATCATCGAAATCTACGGACCGGAGTCTTCCGGTAAGACCACACTGGCCATCCACGCCATCGCCGAGGCACAGAAGGCTGGCGGCATCGCCGCATTCATCGATGCGGAGCATGCGTTCGACCGCTTCTATGCAGCCAAGTTGGGCGTGGACGTGGACAACCTGTGGATATCGCAGCCGGACAATGGCGAACAGGCGTTGGAGATTGCGGAGCAGCTGATACGCTCGTCCGCCATCGATATCATCGTCATCGACTCCGTGGCCGCCTTGACCCCGAAAGCCGAGATTGACGGCGACATGGGCGAGAACAAGGTGGGCCTCCAGGCACGACTGATGTCACAGGCCCTGCGTAAGCTGACCTCCACCATTAACAAGACGAACACCACCTGTATCTTCATCAACCAGTTGCGCGAGAAGATTGGCGTGATGTTCGGCAATCCGGAGACAACAACCGGTGGTAATGCCCTGAAGTTCTATGCTTCGGTACGTATCGACATCCGTGGCTCACAGCAGTTGAAGGATGGCGAAGAGGTTATCGGAAAGCAGACGAAGGTGAAGGTGGTGAAGAACAAGGTGGCGCCTCCTTTCCGCCGTGCCGAGTTCGACATCATGTTCGGTGAGGGCATCTCACGCACCGGCGAGATTGTGGACTTGGGTACCGAGCTGGGCATCATCAAGAAGAGCGGCTCGTGGTATAGCTACAACGACACGAAGATTGGACAGGGCCGCGACGCTGCCAAGCAGTGCCTGGCCGACAATCCGGAGCTGGCCGACGAACTGGAGAAGCTCATCTTCGAGCAGTTGAAGGACAAGAAAGAGTAATTCAATCTCCGTATATACTCTAAGCACTGAGAGTATATACTCTATAGTTCGGGAGTATATACTCATGGGCCCACGAGTATATACTCGTTGAAAGGCGAGACTCCCTCCATCGGACCTCTGGGTCTGATGGAGGGAGTTCTTTTTTACAATTTCCTATATGGCACAACGCCAACACAACAAGAGAGGAGTCTTCTACTTCAGCATACTGAATTTGTAGACGAAAGACAGCAGACCGTAGCTGAAGAGGCGGTTGTAGCGGCTCTCGTTGTATCCGAACGAGGTGATGGTCTGATGGATGCTCTTCTGGCGCTTCAAGATATCAAAGTACTTGAACTCCAGGCTGGCACGTTTACCTTTCAGGAAGGCATACTTCACAGAAGCGTTCCATATCAGTTGGGAGTGATTCGCAGCTTCCATGGCGTAGCCCTCGCGCAGAGTCAACGTGAGGTCCGAGCGGAGGCTGAGTCCGCAGCGGAAGCGGTAGCCGCCATCCACGATGGTTCTATAGTCCTTCGTGTTGGTCGTCTGGTTGCGGTAGGCATCCTTGTTGTGGCTGTAGGTGGCCTTCTGCGTCAGCTTCAGGTCGGCCCAGTCCCATTGGTAACCCAACGTCAAGTCGCCGGTGACGTTGTCGGAACGGGTTGTGCGTTTCTCACCGATGGACGACGGGGAAAAGTTGTAGCTCAAGTATCCCACCCGGTTGTAGTGGCTATATTGTCCACTGACGGAGAGGCTGAAGTCACCCCAGAACTTATGGAACGATCCCCTGGTGTCCATGTTCCAGTTGCCGTTGATGTTCTCGGGGGTCACGATGCGTCCGCCTGTCTGCTCGTTATAGGTCTCCTTGCGGGTGATGCTGTTCAGCTCGTTGCGGAAGGTAACGGAAGCGTTCCATACGGCACCGCGGTAGTCCACGCTGACTTGTTGCGAATAGGACTGTTTCAACGAGGGGTTACCGGTGCGGATGTAGAGCGGGTTGTCATTGTTCACCACCGGCAGCAAGTCGGACGACGAAGGCATTTGGGTGTTACCGAAATAGTTGACCTGAATCGTTCCGTTTCGCTTCGTCGTATAGTTCATCACCAACATCGTGTTGAAGCCGATATTGTTGGTCGTGGTGTCCACCGCATAACTGCCCCGGTTGGATGTGAGGCTACGATGAAGCGTATAGACACTTGCACTCAAGGAGACGAACACCTTCGGTCCGATGTATGAAGCGGTGAATCCGAAGCTATGCTGTCCAGACTGGTCCGTGGATGCGGAACTGAGGCTGTCGACTCTCGCACTCAGATAGTTCTGAGGCAAAGCATAGGAGTCCATACCCGTCAAGCTACCGATATCGAAGAGATTGCGCTCGTTCTCGTAACGACTCCACTCCCATTCGTAATTCAAACCGAGGTCGATAGACTTACTGACAGGAAAGTTCCAACCGAGTTTGGCAGAGAAATCGTTGTCCTTCGTGGGGGTAAGCACATAGTCATTGCTACGATAGACCGAGTCACCCAACTGGTAATAGTGTATCTCGGAGCGGTTGAACTGTGTCTTGTCGGTCTGCGTGCGGTTGCCGCCTACCGACAGTTCCAGTTTGGAATCGAGGAAATCGAGATTGTGAGTGAGGTTCATCCGCAGCCGCGCTCTTTTCGAGTCGGATGTGTAGATGGAGCTCTGGCTCTGGTCGTTCAAGCGGTAAGCATCGTCTATATCGGCCAGGTCCCATAGCGACTGGTCGACGCCGGAGCGGTAGGCTGTGGTATTGCTCTCGGAGCTGTTGCGCTCGCGGTTGCGACGGAACAGACCGTCGAAGAAGATGTTCGTGCGTTTATTGAGTTTACCTTTTACGGTTATGTTGCCATCCAAGTCCTTCTTCACCGTAGTGGACAGGCTCTCTCCGTCGGAGTAGTCGTTGTAGGTATCCATGAAACTCTCCGAGCGTGAGGCGGATTCATCCCTTTGTTTGTTGTATTTATAGCCGATGTCGCCCTTCACCTCGAAGTTGTTGATTTTACGTTTCCCGTAAGCCTGCGCCGATTTGTTGACGTTGGTGGACAGACCTCCAGGCAGGTCGTCCATATTGCCTTGCACGGAGTATTCACTCAGGTATTTGCTGTAGCCGGCCACGTCACCGCCCAATTGATAGCGGTGTTTGGGGATGGTGATACCCGCCTTCAGGTTGGCGAACTTGATGTTGTTGACGTCCCGTTTGGTTTTCATGTCCATCACGGTCTGTCGGTCGCCGGTGTCCACGCCCAGTGCTTTGTCCCGCTCTGACCGGTCATCGTAAATCTTCACCTGTTCGAGTTCCGACACCGGCATGTTCTGCAGGGCGATGTCCATGTTGGTGGAGAAGAACTGCTCTCCGTTCAAGCGTATCTCCTGAATCGGCTTGCCTTGGTACATCATCCGTCCGTTCTCGAAATATACGCCCGGCAGTTTGCGGACCAAGTCCATCAGCACTGCCTCTTCGGGCACCTTGAACGCCTCGGTGTTGTAGATTAGTGTGTCACCAGACATGAACATCTTCTTCAGCTCGGCCACCACCTGCACCTCTTCCATAGTGAGGGACTTCGGCTTTAAGACAAAATCGCCTTGTTGAAAGTAGTTCATATAATCACTAATTCGAGGAATTCTCATAATTGTATCGACAGTCTCCATCCCTATATATGACAATCGAAGCAATAATTTAGAGTATTCTCCGTCGTATCTCAACATAAAGAGTCCACTTTCATCAGTGGTAGCCCCTGAGACAAACGTCGTATCGGGTAATGTGAATAACTGTGTAGTCACCTGAGGGAGAAAAGTTTTAACAGAATCCTCACTTATTGCAAATGTTTGACCCGAGAACAGCATACAATATGGACCTTTATTACGTATAATTTCTTGCCCATGAACTCTTAAAGGGAGAATAAATAGCCATAAAAGAACTGGAAGTATATATAGGAATGGAGTTTTCATAAGCTAATGAATTCTATCTAACTATTGTTGATATTACGTTAAGGTATTTAGGAAGATTAGACAAAAGGAACTGTTGTGCTCCTACAACATAGTCAAGAGGTCCATAAATTTCCAAAACCACAGAGTCAGGATTTGTGGTAATGACTCTAGTTATATAACGATAGTTTTCATACTCCGTCAAGATTCCTGTAACAACATTCGCCGTAGCATCTTGATTTCCTTCACTGAATCCCTTTATCAACATTATACATTGCGACCTATGCCCTGTACTAACAGAATCATTCACCGCTACACTCATTGCATCGTTACGTAG
>CAVFUK010000017.1:0-45382 GCA_963625535.1 Anaerovoracaceae bacterium
ACTGAAAACGGATGTCATTCCGATTTTCTTTCCTAATAATCCTGGCATTTCAGTTGATTTTAAAATTAAACTTTGATTTCTACTTCTACTCCACTGGGCAATTCCAACTTCATCAGAGCGTCTACTGTCTTAGCGGTAGAGCTATAGATGTCGATCAATCTCTTGTAAGAAGAGAGCTCGAATTGCTCACGAGCCTTCTTGTTTACGAAGGTTGAACGATTCACAGTGAAAATTCTTTTGTGTGTTGGGAGGGGAATTGGTCCGCTCACGATAGCACCTGTGGCTTTCACAGTTCTTACAATCTTCTCTGCTGACTTGTCAACCAGATTGTGATCGTAAGATTTCAATTTGATTCTGATTTTTTGACTCATTGTTTTTTAGTTGTTAATAAATTAGCTATTTAAGGGGAGCAAGTTAAGAGTCATTCGCTAACTTGCTCCCATATAAATCATTATACTAAGTCGGTACGTCCTTTAACCTCCTCGAGCACGGTCTTGGCGATTGAGCTGGAAACCTGTGCGTGATGAGAGTAAGACATTGATGAAGTAGCACGACCGGAGGTGATGGTACGCAAAGCTGTCACGTAACCGAACATCTCTGCCAGAGGCACCATAGCCTTCACGATGCGGGCACCAGAACGGCTAGACTCCATACCTTCAACCTGACCACGACGTTTGTTCAAGTCACCGATTACATCACCCATGTTCTCCTCAGGAGTAACAACCTCGAGTTTCATCATCGGCTCCATGAGCACCGGACCTGCCTTCACGCAAGCGTTCTTGTATGCCTGAATAGCGCAGATCTCGAATGACAACTGGTCAGAGTCCACAGGGTGGAAAGAACCATCGAGCAAAGTCACCTTCAAGGAATCCAAGGGGAAGCCGGCGAGCACACCGTTCTTCATAGCCGTTGTGAAACCTTTCTGTACCGAGGGGATGAATTCCTTAGGAATGTTACCACCCTTCACCTCATCGATGAACTGCAGGCCACCTTCCTTGAAGTCTTCGTCAACCGGACCAACGTTCACGATGATGTCGGCGAACTTACCACGACCACCAGACTGTTTCTTGTAAACCTCGCGGAGGTTAACGGTCTTGGTGATGGCCTCTTTGTAGTTAACCTGAGGACGGCCCTGGTTACACTCAACCTTGAACTCACGCTTCAGACGATCGATGATGATATCCAAGTGGAGCTCACCCATACCGGAGATGATGGTCTGGCCTGTCTGCTCGTCTGTACGTACTGTGAAGGTAGGATCCTCCTCGGCCAACTTAGCCAAACCGTTCGACAGCTTGTCGAGGTCTTTCTGGGTCTTAGGCTCTACGGCGATACCGATAACCGGCTCGGGGAAGTCCATAGACTCCAGTACGATAGGAGCCTCTTCGTCGCAAAGTGTATCACCTGTGCGGATATCCTTGAAACCTACACCAGCACCAATGTCACCAGCGCTGATCACGTCAACAGGATTCTGCTTGTTTGAGTGCATCTGGAAGATACGAGACACACGCTCCTTCTTGCCTGAACGGCTATTGAAGACGTATGAACCAGCCTCAATCTTACCTGAGTACACACGGAAGAAGGTCAGACGACCAACGTAAGGGTCGGTAGCGATCTTGAATGCCAAAGCAGACATCTTCTCATCCTCATCGGGTTTACGGTCTTCCTCAGCACCTGTGTTGGGGTTCGTACCAACAACGTTGGGAGTATCCAACGGAGAGGGCAAGAATGCGCAAACGTAGTCGAGCAAGGTCTGAACGCCCTTGTTCTTGAAGGAAGAACCGCAGAGCATCGGAACGATAGCCATTTGTACGGTACCGTTGCGGAGGGCGCGGAGGATTTCCTCCTCGGTGATGGTAGAAGGATCGTCGAAATATTTCTCCATCAGAGTCTCGTCGAACTCAGCCACCTTCTCGAGCATCTTGTCTCTCCAAGTGTTAGCCTCGTCAACCAGTTCTGCGGGGATATCGTCTACTTCGTAGTCAGCACCCATAGTCTCGTCGTGCCAGTAGATAGCTTTCATCTTGATAAGGTCTACCAAGCCTTTGAAGCTTTCCTCAGCACCGATAGGGATAACTACAGGACAAGGGTTAGCGCCCAGAATGTCCTTCATCTGGCGAACCACCTCGAAGAAGTCGGCACCCGAACGGTCCATCTTGTTGACGTAACCGATACGAGGTACGTTGTACTTGTCGGCCTGACGCCAAACTGTTTCAGATTGCGGCTCCACGCCACCTACTGCACAGTAAGTAGCCACAGCGCCGTCGAGCACACGCAATGAGCGCTCCACCTCAGCGGTGAAGTCAACGTGTCCCGGAGTATCAATCAAGTTAATTTTATAAGTATTGCCGGCATAATTCCAGTGAGTAGTGGTTGCAGCAGAAGTGATCGTGATACCACGTTCCTGCTCCTGTTCCATCCAGTCCATGGTAGCAGCGCCATCATGCACCTCACCAATTTTATGAGTCAGACCCGTATAGAACAAAATACGCTCTGATGTGGTTGTCTTACCCGCATCGATATGCGCCATGATGCCGATGTTACGAGTCAAATGTAAATCATGTTTTGCCATCTTAAACTTTTTACCTATTAAATTAGTACTTGATTAAAATCTGAAATGAGCAAAAGCACGGTTGGCCTCAGCCATACGGTGCATATCTTCTTTACGTTTGAAAGCTCCACCCTGTTCGTTGAATGCGTCAACAATCTCAGCAGCCAACTTGTCTGCCATAGACTTGCCGCCACGTTTACGAGCGAAAGCGATCAGGTTTTTCATTGAGATGGACTCCTTACGGTCCGGACGGATTTCTGTAGGAACTTGGAATGTAGCACCACCGATACGGCGTGACTTAACCTCCACCTGGGGAGTTACATTGTCGAGCGCTTTCTTCCAAATTTCCAAAGGAGTGAGTTCTTCGTTGGAGAGTTTGTTCTTTACAGTGTCCAAAGCTGCGTAAAAGATTTCGTAAGAAGTGTTTTTCTTACCATCGTACATCAGATGGTTTACGAACTTTGAGACTTTCTGGTCATTGAAGACCGGATCCGGAAGGATCACACGTTTTTTAGGTTTAGCCTTTCTCATTTTGATTGAAATTAGTGTTTTGTTTGAGGTTGCAAATCTGTTTTCTTCAACGTCTCCACCGAGACATTTACTCAACCCTTAGCTTATCCACAAACCAAAACGATTTTATTGTTTATTTCTTACCTTTTGCGGGTGCTGCCTGTCCGGGTTTCGGACGCTTAGCACCGTATTTTGAACGTCTTTGTGTACGGTTAGCCACACCGGCTGTATCCAATGTACCGCGAACGATGTGATAACGTACACCGGGGAGGTCTTTCACACGACCGCCACGTACCAAAACGATTGAGTGCTCCTGCAAGTTGTGGCCTTCACCAGGGATGTAGGAGTTAACCTCCTTCTGGTTTGTCAATTTCACACGAGCGACTTTACGCATAGCGGAATTAGGTTTCTTAGGAGTCGTAGTGTAAACTCTGACACAAACTCCACGTCGCTGAGGGCATGAGTTCAATGCCGGAGACTTACTCTTGTCTTCCAAGACCTGTCTTCCTTTTCTAACTAACTGTTGAATAGTAGGCATTTTGTTTGTTTTTAATTGTTATATATTTGTTTACTATTTTTCTGTACTATAAATCCAAACTATACATTTTGGGCTGCAAAGTTACCAATAGTATTTTAATAACCAATTAAAAACTCAAGAAAGTTTTTCCGCAAGGCTGATTTTTAGCATTCTTCGGCTCATTCGCTTCCCTTTTACACATGCCGAACGAGCAAAAACAGCCCGACAAGGGTAAGGCGATAGACAGAATTCACCCTCGAATGGCCTATTTACTCAAGTGCCAATGAGGTATATACTCATGGGCCGATGAGCTATATACTCGTTGGAGGATGGCTTTTATACTCGTTCATCATCCAGCCGACGCTCGACGTTTCGCGCATATAGGCCGCAGCCATCAGGCCTCTCCTTTCACCGAAGAGAGGGGCATTCCCATCTCGTTCTCGTGGATGCGGATAGGTCCGAAGTCATCCTCATACTTACGGATATTCTCCTGGAGGGTGAGCATGAGACGCTTCACCTGCTCGGGAGCCATGATGATGCGCGATTTCACGGATACTTTCGGTATTCCGGGCACGATTCTAGCGAAGTCGATGATGAACTCGGAGCTGGAGTGAGCCACTACTGTGCAGTTGGAGTACTGCCCCTGCCCTATCTCGTCGGTGAGTTCCAACCGTACGTTTTGTTCTTGTTCGTTCATGTCTATATATATAATAAGGTATACGTTAGTCTTTCATTCAAGAAGAGCAGTCTGTCAGTTGGACTCGCCCTCCACAAAATTCTCAAAGAAGAGGTTCTCGCCATCGAACACGGCGTAGGAGAAATAGCGTATCCAGTCGCCCAGTATGATGATGCGCGAGGAGGAGGCCAGCTTCAGGTCGAGCTCGATGTGGCGGTGGCCGAAGATGAAGTAGTTGATGTTCGGATGGCTCTTCAAGTAATCCTTGGCGTAGAGCACCAAGTACTCCTTGTCCTCACCCATGTAGTCGGGCTCTTTGCCGTTTACACGTTTGAGTCGGCTGTGCTTCGCCCAATTCAGGCCGAGCCACACGCTCCAGCGGGGATGGAGGGCCGAGAACATCCGCTGCAGGGTAGCGCTGTGGAACATCATGCGCAGCATGCGGAAGCCCTTGTCCGTGTCGCCCAGACCGTCGCCATGAGCCAGATAGAATTCCTTGCCGTAGATTTCGCACGTGAGGGGCTCGCGGTGGATAATCACGCCACATTCCTTCTCGAGATAATCGCCGCACCACAGGTCGTGGTTGCCGACAAGGAAATGTACCTCCACACCATGGTCCGTGAGCTCGGACAATTTCCCCAAGAACCGCGTGTAGCCTTTGGGGACAACGTATCTGAACTCATACCAGAAATCGAACATGTCGCCGAGCAGATAGACGGCAGCGGCGTTGTCCTTTATCTTGTCGAGGAAGTTCACCAACCGCCGTTCCTGCGTGCGTCCATGCTCAATCGCCAACGAGCCCAGGTGGGCGTCAGACAAGAAATAGATATTCTTCATGGCTTCATCCGTTACATAAAACCGAGTTCCAGTTTCGCTTCGTCGCTCATCATGTCTTTGTTCCATAAGGGCTCGAACACCAGATTGACGGTCACATCCTTCGTCCCTTCTATCGACTCTAGCTTCTGGTGCACATCCTCCATCAGAAATTCCATCGCCGGACAGCCAGGAGACGTCATCGTCATGTCGATATCCACACAACCGTCGTCCTTCACGTCTATCTTGTAGATGAGTCCGAGATCGTAGACGTTTACAGGGACCTCCGGGTCGTAGACTGTCTTGAGCATCTCCACGACTTTCTCTTCTATCGCAAGTTTGTTATTTTCCATTTTCTTCTTTATTATATTGAACAATCAGAGTTGGCCGTCGTCGGCGAAGCTGTAATAGCTGCCGTCCACCAGCACCACATGGTCCACTAGTCTAATGTCCATCATCGACGCTGCCTCCTTGAGCCGCTTCGTCACCCGCCTGTCTTCGGCGCTCGGCTTGGCCGTGCCCGACGGATGGTTGTGACAGAGGGCAATGCAGGTGGCTCGTTTCAGCAGGGCCTCGCGCAGTATGCAGCGGACGTCCACCAGGGCGGAGGCTATACCGCCGTCGCTGATTTTGGTCCGACCGATTATCTTCATCGACTGATTCATCAGCAACACCCAGCACTCTTCGGTGTGCGAGTCGCAGAGCAACGGATAGAACACCTTATAGATGTCGGCCGAGTCATGAATGGTCATCCGCTCGCGCATCTCGTCCTTCCGGCGTTTGCCCAGTTCCGAAGCCGCCAAAATCTTAAGGGCCTTCACCGGACCGATGCCGTTGTAGCGGCAGAGGTCTTCCACAGAGCATTTTCCCAACTCGTTCAAGTCGTCGCCAACGCCCTTCAGAACCTTGCGCATCAGCTCCACGGCAGAGTCCTCCAGGCTGCCCGACCCGATGAGAATGGCCAACAACTCGGCATCGGACATGGCCGCCACACCGTGCTGCAGCATCTTCTCCCTAGGGCGGTCCTCCACGGCCCATTCGCGTATGGTCAGTTTCTGGTTACTCATTTATAGAAGTTCTTGTTAAATGCCGTGAACTCGTCAGCGTGACGAACGCAGCGCTTCCACCAGGCGCAGAGGAATCCCGAGCCGTATCCCGTCAGTTGCACGAAAGCGGCCACGATGGAGAGCAACCCAATGTAGAGGCTCCGATTCTGGGCGGTAGAGTCCACAAGGATGATCAGCGCATAGAGCAGCAACAGGCTCCACAACAGATGGCTGAAGCATCCGCCTATCAGTATAATCACCACACCGATGGTAAAAGCCGCGGGCAACAGGTGCACCAGCTTCAGCGATTCGGGATACTTCTTATAGAGGTTGATGCGCGCAATGCCGGAGTTGTAGACCTGCTTGAAGAACTTCTTCAGGTCGGTGCGCCGCTTGTGCCACACCCAAGCTTCAGGGAAAAGGCGACAACGATAGCCGTTCTTGAAGATGCGGATACTGAAATCGATATCCTCGCCGAAACGCATCTTGGAGAATCCGCCAAGTGCCTTGAAGGCCTCTGCCCGAACGCCCATGTTGAAGCTGCGCGGATAGAACTTGTCCATCTTCTTCTTTCCGCCCCGGATGCCTCCGGTGGTGAAGAACGAGGTCATCGCGTAGTTGATGGCCTTCTGCACAGGGGAGAAGGAGGCGTGCGCCCTGTCCGGACCTCCGAAAGCGTCGCACGGATTGCCGCTGAGCTCGTCCTCCACCTGCTGCAAATAGCCCGCGGGCAGGATGCAGTCCGAATCCAGAATAATCAAGTATTCGCCTTGGGCCACGCCGGCACCGTAGTTGCGGGCAGGACCAGGTCCGCCGTTCTCTATATAATAATAATGTATAGTGATGCGCGAAGCGAAGCGGTCGGCTACTTCCCGGCAGGCCACAGCCGAGCCGTCGTCCACCACCACCACCTCAAAGTCCGTGAAGGTCTGTCCGCAAAGGCTCTCGAGCAGCTCGCCCAACTCATCGGGTCGGTTGTAGACTGGTATTATAAAAGAGTATTTCATCTGTCCTCTGTCACTTTATGGTACAAATATAGGTGTTTATTTTCAATTACGCTGCAAGTGGAAGGGACAAAGTTCGTTTTTCTGCTTTACCACCGCTGATGACCGTCCTTTGACTACATCCGCACAAGTCAAAAACCACTGCCTTTTGCCTGCCTAACTAGGAAAAATTATTTTCCTAGTCAGAGAAAAATATTTTCCTAACCAGGGAAAAATATGGGCGCTAAATGGCAGCTATGGTCATCAGGCCCAAAAACAGTCAACGCGGACTTGCTCATATTATAGAATGAGGCAAATCCGCGTTGCATTGTTTCGTCAAATCCGTCACCGCCGCGAGGCGTTGTGGAACGGCTATCGACTTATGCTTTCACACGGCCTACGTAAGAACCGTCGCGTGTGTCGATCTCAATGGTCTCGCCCTCGTTGATGAATAAAGGTACACGAACCTCAGCGCCCGACTCCACCTTGGCAGGTTTCAGCGTGTTTGTAGCCGTGTCGCCCTTCAGTCCCGGCTCTGTATAGGTCACCTTCAGACGAACCTTCACAGGCAGCTCGCCGTAGAGGATTGTTTCAGAAGTAGCGTCGGAAACAACATCGATAACCATTCCCTCGGTCAGGAAGTCAACACCCGTGATCTGGTCGTGTGCGATAGGAACTTGGTCAAAAGTCTCTTGGTTCATGAAGATGTACTCATCGCCCTCCTGATAGAGGTACTGATAAGGACGGCGCTCTACGCGGACATCCTCCAACTTCTCACCGATGTTGAAGCGACGTTCCAAAACGTAACCATTCACCACATCTTTCAGTTTTGTACGCATGAATGTATTTCCCTTGCCCGGCTTAACGTGCAGGAAGTCAATACAGAAATACAGCTTACCATCCATACGGATTGCTGTTCCGATTTTAATGTCTTGAGCATTAATCATACTGTGTTCTCTTATATGTGTTTTGATTATAAATTCAGTTCACGTTGGTATGACGATTCATAACGGCTGCAAAAGTAATCCAATTGTGCAAAAATCACAAAAGTTTTTCCCAAAAATGAGTCTTGCTATTGTTTTATTTAAAAAAAGCCTCTATCTTTGCAGCCCAAAATGATGTGAAATAAATAAAAAATCAAAAACATACAAAGATGAAAAGAACATTTCAGCCCTCTAACAGAAAGAGAAAAAACAAACACGGTTTCCGTGAGAGAATGGCTACCGCTAACGGTCGTCGCGTTTTGGCCGCACGTCGTGCAAAAGGCCGCAAGAAATTAACCGTATCCGACGAGTACAACGGAAAATAATCCGCCTCGCCTTTCGGTAAAGGCAAACAAAGGGGTAAAGGTGTCGCAACAGCGCGCTTTTACTCCTTTTGCTTTATACGCGACGGAGGTGGTGCATCAGAGGGGCACCGCTCATCGAAAACAGGACCAAGGGCCATCAGAAATAGAGCCAAGGCTCAATGGCACTTGAGCCAAGGCTCATTTTTCAGGCAGCAACACTGCGCTTCTGGGTAAGGCAAACCGCTGTTGAGTAAAATATTTGGGGCAAGCTTGTTATTCTGCCTTCGATTTGCATTATCTTTGCAACCTATAGATAGTGTTACACTAGATTTACATTGAAACTACGGCTTATGACGAAAAAAGAATTCTTCTCATTCAAAAGCAACAAATTCTTTTGGCTCAACATCTTAGGGATGTGCCTGTTTGTTGTCATCGCTCTGGTGGCAGCTCTCAAGTGGTTGGATTTCTACACCCAACACGGAGAGGGCATCGAGGTGCCCGACCTGAAAGGACTCTCGCTCAACGAAGCCGAAGCTCGACTGAAAGCCGACGGGCTGGAGATGTCCGTCATCGACTCCACCTACATCGCAGGCTACCCCTACGGCTGCATCATCGAACAGAACCCTGCCATCGGCGTTAAGGTGAAACAGAAACACCGCATCTACGTCACCATCAATACCAACAGCGTGCCCCTGCGCGCCATTCCGGACATCATCGACAACTGCTCGCTGCGTGAGGCGCAGGCCAAAGTGAGCGCTTCAGGCTTCGCTCTGGGCGAGAACGAGTTCATCCAGGGAGAGACGGACTGGGTCTACGGTGTGAAATACAGAGGCCTGCAGCTGGCCACCGGAGCGAAGGTGCCCGTCGGCGCTACACTAGTGCTGGTGGTGGGCAACAACGACCTGATGTTGGACGACATGGAGCTCGACAGTTTGGACCTGCAGATAGGCACAGGCAAGCGCGGGACTAGCGACGTAGACACCATTCCCTACGTGGAGGATTCTTGGTTCTAACGGATTATGGAAGACGAAGAAGAGTTGTTTGACGAGATGGACGACCTGTCCGAAGAAGTGGAGCTGGCCGCCGACGGACCGGAGCTGTACGAACACTTCCGTGTGGTGGTGGACAAAGGCCAAGTGCCTATCCGCATCGACAAGTATCTGTTCGAGCGCATCGTCAACGCCTCACGCAACCGCATACAGAAGGCGGCGGACGCCGGATTCATCATGGCCAACGGCGTGCCCGTGAAAAGCAACTACAAGGTGAAGCCGAAAGATGTGCTGACGGTGATGATGAACCGCCCGCGCTACGAGAACGACATCACCCCCGAGGATATCCCGCTGGACATCGTCTATGAGGACGACGACCTGATGGTGATTAACAAACCCGCCGGACTGGTGGTGCACCCCGGATGCGGCAACTACCACGGCACACTGGTCAACGCCATCGCCTGGCACCTGAAAGACAACCCCGACTACGACCCTAACGACCCGCAAGTGGGCCTCGTGCACCGCATCGACAAGGACACATCGGGCTTGTTGGTGGTGGCCAAGACACCAGAAGCCAAGACGAACCTCGGGCTACAATTCTTCAATAAGACCACCAAGCGACAGTACAACGCCCTGGTGTGGGGCATCATCGACCAGGACAACGGCACGATAGAAGGCAACATAGCACGCAATCCGAAGGACCGCCTGCAGATGGCCGTCTTCGCCGACCCGGAGATTGGCAAGCACGCCGTCACCCACTACCATGTGTTGGAGCGTATCGGCTACGTCACCTTCGTGGAGTGTGTGCTCGAGACCGGACGAACGCACCAAATCCGCGTGCACATGAAGCACATCGGCCACCCGCTGTTCAACGACGAGCGCTACGGCGGCAACGAGATACTGAAAGGCACCCACTTCGCCAAGTACAAGCAGTTCGTCAACAACTGCTTCGCGGTGTGTCCCCGGCAGGCGCTCCACGCCAAGACGCTGGGGTTCGTGCATCCACGCACAGGACAAGAGATGTTCTTCACCTCCGAGCTGCCACAGGACATGTTGACGTTGCTCGACAAGTGGAGGACTTACATTAGTAACAGAGACGAATAAAAAAACATAGATACAAAATGAAACGTACAATAGCCATTGTAGCAGGAGGAGATTCTTCTGAACTTCCCGTTTCCCTTCGCAGTGCCCAGGGACTTTACTCTTTCATGGACAAAGAGAGATACAACCTTTACATCGTAGAGATAGAAGGTCACCGGTGGGAAGCCGTAATGGCCGATGGCAACAGAGTGCCCATAGACCGCAATGATTTCAGTTTCAGTTACAACGGACAAAAGACAGTGTTCGACTTCGCCTACATCACCATCCACGGCACTCCGGGCGAGAACGGAATCCTGCAGGGCTACTTCGACTTGATAGGTCTGCCCTACTCGTCGTGCAACGTCCTGGTGTCGGCCATGACGTTCAACAAGTTCACCCTCAACCAATATCTGAAAGGCTTCGGCATCCGCGTATCCGAGTCACTGATAGTGCGCAAGGGATTCGAGATTACCGACCAGGAGGTGAAGGAGAAGATAGGTCTCCCCTGCTTCGTGAAGCCCAACGCCGGAGGCTCCAGCTTCGGTGTGACGAAGGTGAAGACCGAGGAGCAGATACAACCTGCCATAGAGAAAGCTTTCCACGAGTCGGACGAGGTAATGATAGAGGCCTACATGAAGGGCACCGAGATTACCTGCGGTTGCTACAAGACCAAGGATAAAGAGGTGGTGTTCCCCATCACCGAGGTGGTCACCAGCAACGAGTTCTTCGACTACGACGCCAAGTACAACGGACAGGTACAGGAGATTACGCCGGCCCGCTTGAGCGACGACACCACCGAGCGGGTGAAGCTCATCACCTCCGCCATCTACGACATACTGGGCTGCTCTGGCATCATCCGGGTGGACTACATCATCACCGAGGGCGAGAAGGTGAACCTGCTCGAGATAAACACCACTCCAGGAATGACAGCCACCAGCTTCATCCCGCAACAGGTGCGGGCTGCCGGGCTCGACATCAAGGACGTGCTGACAGACATTATTGAGAACAAATTCTGAAAGTTATGAATATTCCCGAAGAATTCAAAGAGATACGGCCCTACACCCCGGAAGAGTTACCCCAGGTGTATGAGGAGCTGATTGCCGACCCTGCGTTCAGGCAAGTGATAGGATTGGTAATGCCGCAAGTCCCGTTCGACATGATTGCCGCCAAGATGCGGCAGTGCAAGACGAACCTCGAGTTTCAGAAGGCTTTTTGCTATGATTTCCTTTGGAATATCGTCAAACAACACAGCGACGGACTCACGGGCGACCTCTCAACGATCATTGGGACGGAGACAAACCATACCTTCATCTCCAACCATCGGGACATCATCCTCGACTCAGGCTTCCTCTCGCTCCTGTTGGTGGACAACGGGATGAACACGGTGGAGATTGCCATCGGCGACAACCTGCTCATCTATCCGTGGATAAAGAAACTGGTGCGCATCAACAAGTCGTTCATCGTGCAGCGTGCCCTCTCCATGCGACAGATGCTGGAAGCCTCATCGCGCATGTCGCGCTACATCCACTTCGCCATCAACGAGAAACACGAGAACGTATGGATTGCCCAGCGCGAGGGACGTGCCAAGGACTCCAACGACCGCACGCAGGACAGTGTGCTGAAGATGCTCACCCTAGGCGGCAACGGCAGTGTGACCGAGCGTCTGCTCGACCTCAACATCGTGCCGCTAGCCATATCCTATGAATATGACCCCTGCGACTTCCTCAAGGCGAAGGAGTTCCAACAGAAGCGGGACGACCCGGAGTTCAAGAAAAGCATAGACGACGACCTCAACAACATGAAGACCGGACTGTTTGGTTACAAGGGTCGCATCCACTTCCAGACCGCTCCGTGCATCAATCCGGAGCTGGAGAAGATGGGCACCACCCTCAACAAGCAGGAGTTGTTCGCACAGGTTGCCGCCACCATCGACAAAGGCATCTACGCCAACTACCGCATGTTTGCCGGCAACTATGTGGCCTACGACCTGTGGAAGAACGAGCAACGCTTCGTCGACCATTATACAGCCGTAGAGAAGCAACGGTTCGAGACCTACCTCGAGGGACAGATCAGCAAGATTGACCTGCCCAACAAGGATGTCCCCTTCCTGTGCGACAAGATATTGGCCATGTACGCCAATCCATTGATAAACCAGTTAGCAGCCACCGAATGATGAAACATTTCAGAGGACTATACATTATTATATATAGTACACTGGCGATGGCCCTGCTATGCACCGCTTGCTCCACCGACGACGATGACGACGACTATGTCTATCCGTCCGTCCTCACCGAGTTGGTGGACATTCACGTTGCCACGGATGGTTACATCGACTACATCACCACTGACGAAGGGACTACCTACGTAGCCGAGAATCGGATCAATGCCGACAAGCTGAACACCGACGCCATCTATCGCGCCCTGTGCATGTACGAAAAGGCCACCTCGACCAAACATACCAAAGGCGCGCGGCTCTACTCCATCAAGCTGACGCTCAGCGGCAAGCCCACACCGAAAGACCAGGTGAAGGGAGAGATTAAGACCGACCCGCTGGATGTGCAAAGCATCTGGCGAGGCGGTTCATACCTCAACATGACGCTCTTGCCCATGGTGCAAAGCATCTCGCACACCTACGGCATCATCGAAGAACGCCTTGTGGAAGAAGGTCCTAACAAGAAACTCTATCTGCTGCTCCATCACAACCAGAACGGCGACTACGAAGCCTATGAGCAAAAGACCTACATGTCCATAGAGCTGAGCGACTATGCACTGCATAGCGGCGACTCCGTCTTCATCAGCGTCAACACCTACAAAGAGGGGTTGAAGACATGGGGAGTGGCGTACTGATGAGGAGAACGAGTAGGAACAAGACAAACGTGAAGAAAAGCGTTACCGTCAGAGAGAGTTCTCAAATACACCCAACAATACACAGAGCAACTCTTTGTCCATTTTGCGCTGCAAGTCGAGGCGAATCATCTCTATCATCTTGCTCTTCTGCTTCTTTACCGTGATTTCAGCCACTTGCAGAGCTTGAGCAATCTCCGCATTCTTCAGCCCCTGCTCGAAGCTCATCTCAAAGATGTTCTTGTATTTCTGCGGCAAAGCATTGATGGCCTCATAGACGAGTGTTATGGTTTCCTGCTCTATGAAACCGACCGAGAGGTCTTCCTCACCCTCTTCCACCTGCGCCAGATAGTTTCGTTGGGCCTGTCCTTTGCGCAACACACTGATGGCTTTGTTGCGAACGCAAGTATAAAGGAATATCTTCCACTGCAGGAGCGAGGTGAATGTGTCCTTTCTCTGATAGGTTTGGAAGACTACATCCTGCACACAATCCTCAGAGAGGAAAGCGAAGTCCTCACCCAACAGTCGGGTGGTGTAAGCCAATAATTCCGGGTACATCTTTTCATAAAAGGGCGCGATGCGTCCCTCCTTGAACTCATGGAATATGTACTCGTAAATCTCCATAATCTTATTTTGATGTACAAAAGTAAGCATTTCCGACCATCACAATGCTCCTCGTGAGAGAAAAATTGCATTTTCTCGTATACCAAACAACACCTTTTGCGTGTTTATAGTAAATGACAAACATATATCAATAATATCTAAAGCTTATGAATAAACCAAATGTTTACAAATCGATGCTTTGCTGCTTGGCATTTGCCCTGGCAGGACAAGTACAGGCGCAATTGCTGAAAGGTACCATTAAAGCCAATCTGAAAGATGTGCAAGTGGCCTACACGTTCGACGGCGATGTGCAGAATACGGTGTATAAGGAAATAGAGCCGGACAAGGACGGCAATTTCAGTTTCAATATCGAAGAAATGCCAATCCCCACTTGCGAGGTGGAGATTAGCACCGACAAAGGTTGCGCCGGAGCCTTCCTCGAGAAGGGCAAGACGGCAGTGGTCGAGTTGACGGTGAACGAAAAGGGTGAAGTGCAAGCCACCTTCACGGGCGACAACAAAGAGTTGTGCCATTTCTATTCTGTCTTCGCCAACGCGTTCGACATCATGAAGTACTTCTCCATGGACCCCGAACAAGCAAAGCCGACAGCTGAATACCAAGCTCTGTTGGATAGTGAATACAACCGTGTGAAGGAAGCGTTGACCTTGGTCAAAGACGAAAAGCAGAAAACCTTCTACACAAAACTGGCTGAAGGGAAATACGAATGGCAACGTCTGCGTATCCTCATGGACCAGGCTGAAACGGAGGGGAAACAGCTCACCGACTATGCAACGTTCAATGAAGCCATAGCTCGTGTAAACCCTAATGACTCCATCAACATACGGACAGGTCTTTCTATCACTTGGCTGACGGCTCAACAAAAGGTCGCCTTCGACTTGACTGGAGACTTGACCGATTATTATCTGGAGAATCTCGACATCATCCAAAGAGAGATTACCAACCCTGCTGTCAAGAAGTCCCTTCTCCACTACAACGCATACGCATTCTTCGGTTTCGCTGCAAAGAACGGCGATGTCAACAAGTATTGGGCACGCTACCAGCAAGCAGCAAAAGACAGTCCCGAATTGATAGCCGCCTACCAAAGCCAAGTGGATGCACTCACGAAGACGCAAAGGGGAGCCGACCTGCCCTATGCACCCACGCTGACACGCCCCGACGGCACGACGTGCCAACTGACTGACCTCTACGGAAAGTTCCTCTACCTGGACATCTGGGCCACTTGGTGCGGTCCGTGTTGTGCAGAGATTCCTTACCTCGAAAAGGTGGCTGCACACTACAAGGGGAACGACAAGATAGAGGTGATAAGCATCTCCGTGGACCAGAACCAGAAGGCATGGCTGAAGAAGTTGGAGACCGACAAATCCGAATGGGCACAATATGTCCTCTCCAAAGAGGAATACCAGAAATTCATTAAGGCCTGGGGCATAAGTGGCATTCCCCGCTTCATCATGATCAGCAAGGATGGCAAAATCTTTGCCGCCGATGCGGCTCGTCCGTCGGACAGCAACGTATTCGAAATAATTGATTCACAACTCTAACATCTATGATAAACGAAAGAGACGAACATATCATCGGTCTGCTGTTTAAACGCATTGTCGGTTCCATCACGGAAGAAGAGCAACGTCTGATAGACGAATGGCGGAAAGAGAGTGATGCGCACGAGCAACTGTATGCGCGCTTGCTCGATGCGGGATACCTGAAGAGAGAGTATCTGCGCAGAAGCGTCGTCAACACCCAGCGTCCGTTGGAGGACATGCGGCAACGTATCGCCGGAGAGCGGAAGAGCAAAGTATTCGTTGCATGGAGGCCTTGGGTAGCAGCCGCCTCGGTTGCCGTCATCGTTTGCCTGGGATTTGCCAAACTATGGACTTCTTCCGAGAAGATCACCGAGGAGACGGTGGCCCAAACGCACCTCTTGTCGGACATCAAGCCAGGAAGCCTACAGGCTACACTGACGATGGCCGATGGCGAGACCGTGAAATTGGGAGCGGACAGTGCCACCAACATGCGCACGCTTAAAGCCCATCAGGCAGTGGCACAAGCCATACCCGACATCAAGCAGTTGAGTCTGGACGTGCCTCGTGGAGGTGAGTTCAAGATTATGTTAGAGGACAGCACCGAGGTGTGGCTCAACTCGGAGTCGAAACTCATCTACCCGGAGACCTTCTCTACGGACGAGCGTAGGGTTATCGTCTCGGGTGAGGCCTACTTCAAGGTGGCGAAGGACAAGAACCGTCCCTTCCTGGTGGTGACGGACGGACAGTTGGTGAAGGTCTACGGCACTGAGTTCAACATCCGCTCTTATGCGGAAGACGAAGGGGTGCTCACAACCTTGATTGAGGGCAGCGTCTCCATCAGCAAACTTTCCGAGAAAAGCGGAGAGTTGATGTTGACTCCTGGCCACCAGGTTTGTTTCAACAAGAGCGACGAGTCTACATCGGTGAAGGAGGTAAACACATCAGTCGTCACCTGCTGGAAAGAGGGACGGTTCGTGTTCGAGAATCAAACACTCCGACAGATCATGTGCGACCTCAGCCGCTGGTACAACTTCGAATACCAGTTCGAGGAGGAGGGCCTTAGTGAGATAGAGTTCATGGGCAGCATTCCCCGTTACAGCGACTTCGCCGCAGCCTTGGCTCTGCTGAAGAAGAGTGGTGGACTGACGTTCCGCATGGAGGGCGACAAAGTAATCATTGCCAGGGATAAAGCAGTCCACTAACCACCAATATGTGCTACGAAATAACAAGCATAACAAACATCGTAATTATATCTTTATGAAAGAGAAAGTTCTAATTTTACTATTACTCTGCGTCAGTTGGTTGGCATTACCATCCAAGGCATTGGCACAAGAGTACAACGTCTCCTACAAGGGACAGTCTATCGAACAGGTCATTTCGGACTTACGAAAGAAGACCGGTTATGAATTTATGTACCAAAAGCAAGTGGTCAAGGATTGCCCCTCGATAACCTTCACGGGCAAGAAGTTGAACCTGATTCAAATGCTCGACCAAATCTTTTGGGACAAAGCGGGCATCAACTACGAGATTGTGGAGAAGACAATCGTGCTGAGCAAAAAGAAGGCGGTGAAGGAGGAGTCGAAACTCATCACCGGCACCGTGCTCGACGAGGATGGCGAGGCCCTTCCGGGTGCCAACATCCTGCTCAACGGTAGTCAGACAGGAACCATTGCCGACATCGATGGACAGTTCTCGCTGTTGGTGAAGGGCAAAGACCCGGTCATCCGCGTTTCCTACATCGGCATGCGCGACCAGTCTATCCGCGTAAATTCACAGAAGGAGCGGTTCTTCCTCATCCGCATGGAGAGTGATGCGAAAATCATGGATGAGGTGTTGGTGACCGGTTATCAGAACTTGAAAAGGGAGAACGCCACGGGTGCCTACCAGATGATCTCGTCCAAGGAGATGGGCAACCGCTACGCCAGCACCATCGTGGACAACCTCGAAGGTAAGATACCGGGACTTGTGAGCTACAACACAGGACTCAACGACAAGGGCGAGTCGTCGTTGCTCATCCGTGGTACCGGTTCGTTCCAAGCCAAGACCAATCCGCTGGTAGTAGTGGACGGACTGCCTATCGAAGGCTCCATCGAGAGTGTCAACCCCTACGAGATTGAGAACGTCACAGTGCTGAAAGATGCCTCTGCCGCAGCCATCTACGGTGCGCGTGCCTCCAATGGTGTGATAGTGATTACCACCAAAAAGGCCAACAACGAGAAGCTCGAGGTGGACTTCAGCACCGACTTCACCATCAGCGAGAAGCAGAGCTACAGCAACTATAAATGGGCAAACGCAGCCAAGGTCATCGAGTTGGAGAAGTACAACTTCAATGCCATGCGCAACGATGCCGACCAAAATGCTTTTGACGGTTTGCTCAGCTATTACGGTTCCAACCCTATGGCTCTGAGCCCCGTCAACCGTCTCTTGGTGAAGAATTACTTGGGAGGACTCAGCGACCAGGAACTCAGCAACAAGCTGAATAGTCTGAGCCAAAACGACTACCGCAAGGAGTGGCAAGACGCTATGGAGCGCAACCAGATACTACAACAGTACAACCTCGCCTTCCGTACGCAAGGTAAGGTACTCAACTCGAGCATCGTGCTCAACTTCAAGAAGGACAATCTTGGGACGACCAAAGAGAATAGTCAAGCGCTCACATTTAGCTATCGGGGCGACCTGAAAGCTACCAAGTGGCTCAACCTCTCGTTTGGTACCAACATTATCAACGAGCGATCCAAGACACACTTGAGCGGGCTGAACGAGATCAACTCGTTCCTCCCCTATCAGAGCATGTACAATGAAGACGGCACACGTGCCGGTATGGAAGCAGATACTTGGCTCGAGGAGGAATCGCTCAATGACGATTCCTATGGATTCAAGTCTGTGACGTACAACTTGCTGGACGAGCTCAACATGAACTTCCAGAACACTCGCCGCACCAACATCCGTTCGTTCATACACGCCACAGCGGACATCCTACCCGAATGGACCGTCAGCGCACAGTTCCAGTACGAGGACATCACCTACAGCAGCAAGTCTTACTACGAGGCAGACTCGTATGCGATGCGCAACCTCTACAACCTCTACACCGGAGAAGAACTGGTGACGGAAGAGGATTGGGACACGGGTGAGATGATTACCTCCAGTGTCGTGAAGCACTATATACCCGATGGCGGACGCCTGAACACAGAAAGCTCCGAGGGCGCATACTTTACGTTCCGCACACAGACTGATTACTCCAAGGTGTTCGCCGAGAAACATGAGGTAACCGCCGCCGTTGGTTTCGAATACCGCCAGTCCAAGACCAACACCTACAGCAACCTGTTGCTAGGTTATGACGAACAGACACAGACCAACAGCAACGGACTGATCAACTACGGTCAACTGAAGGATATACAAGGTTCCGCCTCTTTGCTGGGTTCCAATTATTACATGTATGGTGCTCCCGAAGGATCGGACTTCACCACAACGGATGTGCTCCACCGTTTCTATTCACTCTACTTCACAGGTAACTATGTGTACGACCGCCGCTACAGTGCCTCGTTGTCCTACCGTGTGGACAAGACGGACTTGTTTGGTGCCGACCCCGAGTTCCGTGGCCGCCCGTTGTGGTCTGTCGGCTTGAGCTGGAACATCCACAACGAATCCTTCATGAAGTCCTACGATTGGATCGATGCATTGAAGTTGCGCGCCAGCTATGGTCTGACAGGTAACATCGACCAGACCGTATCGTCATACCTAACGGCGACTATCAGCACCAACGAGATGGGTGGAAGCAAATATGCTACACTCGACACACCGCCCAACGACCAGTTGCGCTGGGAGAAGACAGCGTCGTGGAACGTAGGCGTAGACTTCTCGTTGTGGAACAACCGACTGAGCGGTTCTGTGGATTGTTACCGCAAGGAAGGCAGCGACCTGTTGACCGTCACCGACCTCGACCCCACAACGGGTTGGAACCAATTGACCATCAACAACGGTAAGGCACTGAACAGCGGTATCGAACTGCAATTGGACGGTGCCATCGTGAAACCCCAATCCGGCGACGGACTGGGAGTGAACGCCTCATTCAACCTCTCGTACAACAAGAACGAGGTGAAGCAGGTGAACCACGAGGCAACTACCGGTTACACGGCTTTACAGCATTACACCTATCATAAAGGGTACCCCATCCATTCACTCTTCTCATACCGCTTTGCCGGCATGGTTACCGAGGATGGTCTCCAGTACTTCAGTTGGTACGACAAGGACAACAATGTTCACACCTCCGAGATTACTACCGAAGACTTCAAGGTGGAGGATGCTGTCTACAGTGGCAGTCTCGACCCGAAGTATATGGCCAACTTCACACCTGAACTGACTTACAAGGGATTCTCCTTGTCCGCTATGTTCTCTTACTATGGAGGCCATTACATGCGCGTACGCACCGACGACTGGACCTGCGAAGGCTCACAGTATGGCTATAGCCGTTTCTCATCCATTACCGCTGTGCCGCAAAGCTATCTCAACTACTGGCGTAGCGAAGACAAGAGCCTCTATCCTGCCAATGGTTACATGGGAGGCACTAACGTAATTGGCAGCAACTACTCGCGCTACATGGATGCCAATGTGGTGCCGGCGGATTACTTGAAGCTACGCAACGTCGTGTTTGGATACAACTTCAACCACTACATCTGCAAGAAGCTTGGTGTCAACGCACTGCGTCTGCGCGTACAGGCCAACAACCTGTGGACATGGGCTCGCAACAGTCAGAACATCGACCCCGAGGCCAACAATCCTTATGACGGATCGACACTGAACAAGACGCCGCGTAGCTACACAATGAGCCTATACATTAACCTGTAAATAGAAGAAAACGATGAAAAGAAATATATTGATTGCCTGCGGAGCCGCACTGCTGATGTGGTGCGCTACCGCTTGTGACGACAAACTGGATATTGTGCCCAAGGGCAAAACCACACTGGAGAATGTCACGGACCTGGAGTTGCTCCTCAACCAAGAGTATTCACTGGTGCAACATGCCGTGCAAGACCTCGGTCTCATCTGCAACGAATCCCTGGGTCTGATGATGTCCATACCAAGTACAATGTCGCAGACCAACACGTTGGACTATGCATATCTGACGTATAACACCGACATCGACCGCGCTACACTTGCCACAGAAGACACACGCTACGAGGAGGCTTACAAGTACATCAACTACATGAACGTGATTCTCGAGAAGATGCCCGATGCCACAGGTGACGAGAGCAGCAAAGCCGATCTGATGGCAGAAGCACACATCATGCGCGCCTACCTCCACTGGTTGTTGGTGAACATCTATGCCAAACAATACGACGAGGCCACAGCCAACGAGAAGGGTGGCATCGCCTACGTGAAGGATACCGACGTATCGACCCAGAAGACAAAACTTTCATTGGAAGAGACCTACCAGTGCATCTTGGACGATTGCACGGACGACATTATAGCGCAGTTGCCCGATAAGAACTCCACTGACGTAATGCGTGCCGACAAGGCATTCGGCTATGCCGTACGCGCAAAGGTCTTGATGCAGATGAAACGATACAGCGATGCCCTACCCTATGCCCAGAAAGCGTTGAACGAGAACGGAAAGATAGAGGATCGTTCCACCTTGGTGGAGACCATGACTTGGTCGTTGGATTATGACTATGCCGGCAACTACCTCTACATGAGAGGATCCACCCGTGCGATGCCCTGCATGGAAACCCTTTCGGCTGAAACCAGCCAGATGTTCGAGGCTGGCGACTATGTCATCAACTACGATCTGATGGGTGGCTGGAGCGAATTGTATGCCCAGATGTTCTGCGGCACAACAGGCTGTCTGATGTATTTCGGCTGGTCCACCTCCGCCAATGAATATGGCATCAACAGCGACCGCATGTACTACACAGCTGCTGAGTGTTACATCCGCACCGGAGAGATTCGTAAAGGACTGGAACTGGTGGACCGCGTACGCGCAAAGCGTGTAGAGAACTATGAGCCGTTCACTACGCAGTATGACAATGGGGCTACCAGTGAGGCAGAAGCTATGGCAATGCTCCAAAAGGCGAAATGGATAGAGTGCATCAGCTCATACGAGAACTTCTTCGACTGCAAACGGTGGAACACCGAGGAGAAGTACAAACGTACCATCACACGCGACTTGGGTGAATACGGAACATTCTCCATCACTCCCGACTCTCCGCTGTGGGTGCTTCCGTTCCCGGCAAATGCGGTACGCTACAATGCTTCTCTCACTCAGAACTATTAACTAAGCATCTATGAACAAAACAATCTTATTCTCGTGTGCGGCACTCCTCTTGAGTGCCTGCACACAAACCGCCAAAGAGTACAAACTGGAAGGTACGCTGAGCGGAAATCATGGCGGTTACGCCTTAATATCAGTGGGCAACAACAGCGTAAACACGGCCGACACGGTGCGCATCGCTCCCGACGGCACGTTCACTTACACCAAAGTGTTGGATGAACCCAATATGGGATTCATGTATGTACCCGACAAAGCATTCTACAGCCTGATTATGATAAACGGCACTGCCACACATCTGAGCGCAAACCCCGACGAGATGAACGACTTCACCTTCACGGGCGACCTCGAGGAGGCTTATGGATTCGAGAAGGTGGTGAGTAAGTCGGTACAAGCGAAGTGTGAGGCCCCATACGCTTCGTTCGCCGACCTGCAACGCACGTTGACAGCACTGACGGATTCCATCAAAGATGCAGTAAAGGCTATCTCTCCCAAGGACTTCGGCAAACTCATAAACCGCACCTATGGCGAAAGCGTGGACTTTGCGAAGCTGAGCTACCACGAACAGCTGGCAGCTACAGACAAAGCACTGGGCAGCGATGCAGACTATAACAAGTATATGGAGTCGTTGGAACTGAAGAGCAGCTACACGGCACAGGTTTATCTGAATTGGAGAGAGGGATGCCTGAACCCTGACGGCAAGCCATCTTATCTGCGGATGATCACTACGGCCGAGGAGAAGATAAAAGATGCCGACCTACTGGAACGTACCGTACTCGACCTGCTCAGCAGCTATTTCAACAGTTGCGATGAAGAGCTGGAGGCCGTCTATCAGAAGGCTATGACGCTGGTGAAAACCGAGAAGTATAGAGAGTGGGTGGAGAAGATTTACAATGCCAACAAGAACCTGGTGCCTGGAGCCGATGCGTTGGATTGTACCTTGGAAGCCACAGACGGCACTACCTGTAATCTGTCCGGCCTCTTCGGTAAAGTAATCTACCTAGACATCTGGGCCACCTGGTGCGGCCCCTGCTGCGAAGAGATTCCCTACATGGAGAAGATAGCTGAGCATTTCAAAGGCGACAACCGCATTCTCCCCGTCAGCATCTCGGTGGACAGTAACAAGGATGCTTGGCACAAGAAACTGAAGACGGACAATCCTCAGTGGGCGCAATATCTCTGTGAGGACTTCACCAAGTTGTATGGCATCACAGGCATCCCGCGTTTCTTGCTCATCGGCAAAGATGGCAAGATCATCACAACCGATGCGCCCCGTCCATCAGACCCTAAGTGCATCGAATTTATCGCCGAACATCTGAAATGACATTCCCTATATACCTATTATATATAAGGAGTAGAAAAGGGGAACCTCTGTCCATGGGTTTGCGAAGCAGCATCGGTAATTTTCGCTTCACAGACCCACGGACAGTGGCAGTTTTAATGCTCTTTAGATTAGAGGCTCTCGAGTATCCGTTTCAGCACGACGGTAGCAGAGATTTCGCGGTTGGCGGCTTCGGGGATGACGATGGATTGCGGACTCTCTATCACATCATCGGTCACAATCATGTTGCGGCGCACAGGCAAACAGTGCATAAAGTAGGCGTTGTTGGTCACTGCCATCTGACGGTCACTGACGGTCCATGCACGGTCGGTGCTGATAATCTTTCCGTAGTTATCGCCCGTGTAAGCGGCCCAGTTCTTGGCGTAGACGAAGTCCGCGCCTTCGAAGGCTTTCATCTGGTCATACTCCACCTTGGCATTGCCCACAAACTTGGGGTCGAGCTCATAGCCGTGCGGATGGGTGATGACGAAGTCGTAGTCCGTAGCGTTCATCCATTCAGCGAAAGAGTTAGGCACGGCCTGAGGCAATGGACGCGGATGCGGGGCCCAGGTCATCACCACCTTCGGGCGGGCGGTTTTCTTGTACTCTTCGATGGTAATCAGGTCGGCAAAGCTCTGCAGCGGGTGGCGTGTAGCAGCCTCCATGGAGAATACCGAGCGACCGGAGTATTTGATGAACTGGTTCAGGATTACCTCATCGTAGTCGTACGCCTTGTTCTCGAAGCGGGCAAAGGAGCGCACACCGATGACGTCGCAGTAGCAACCCATCACGGGAACAGCCTCTAACAGGTGTTCGGGTTTGTCGCCGTCCATGATGACGCCACGCTCTGTCTCCAGTTTCCATGCACCCTGGTTGATGTCCAGCACGATGACGTTCATGCCCAGGTTGAGGGCAGCCTTCTGGGTACTCAGGCGGGTACGCAGACTGGAGTTGAAGAAAATCATCATCAACGTCTTGTTACGGCCCAACTCTACATATTTAAAACGGTCTTTCTTTATCTCGAAAGCTTCCTTCAGGGCAGACTTCAAATCGCCCAGGTCTTGTACACAGGTAAAATTTCTCATGTCTCTCTTGTTTATGTTTCGTTTGTTCTATACGATTTTTCGTTCACGTTAGGCCGGACGCACCTGCCCATCGCCCTTGATGAGCCATTTGTAGGTGGTCAGTTCTTCCAGCCCCATCGGACCGCGGGCATGCAGCTTCTGGGTACTGATGCCTATCTCCGCGCCCAAGCCGAACTGTGCGCCATCTGTGAAGGCGGTGGAGACGTTGGTGTAGACGCAAGCTGCATCCACTCGTCGGCTGAACACGTCGGCCGCTTCAGCGTTTTCGGTCACGATGCACTCGCTGTGCTTGGAGCCTTTGATGCGGATGTGTTCCAGGGCCGCCTCCAATGAGGGTACCGTCTTCAGCGCCATACGGTAAGAGAGGAACTCCGTGCCGAAGCTTTCGTCCGTAGCATGTTGCAGCAGCTCGACAGGGTAATGACCCTCCAATGCATCGTAAGACTGCAGGTCGGCATAGATGATGACCTGCTTCTCCTGCAGGCGGCCACAGAGCCGTGGCAGGTCGGCCAGCCGCTGCTCGTGAATGAGCACACAGTCCAGCGCATTGCAGACACTCACCCGGCGGGTCTTGGCATTGAAGATGATGCGCTCGCCTTTCTCCACGTCGCCATCCTTGTCGAAGTAGGTATGGCAGATGCCGGCGCCGGTCTCTATGACGGGCACCTTGGCATTGGCACGCACATAGTTGATGAGCCGTCCGCTACCACGCGGGATAAGCAGGTCCACATAGCCCACCGCACCCAGCAGTTCCGCCGTCGACTCATGGTCAGAGGGCAACAGTTCTACGACGTGCTCGTCCACTTTCAGACGGTTGAGCACCGTGTGTATCACCTTCACGATGGCCCGGTTGGAGCAGTCGGCGTCGCTACCGCCCTTCAGCACGCAGGCGTTGCCGGACTTCAGGCAAAGGGAGAACACGTCGAACGTCACGTTGGGGCGTGCCTCGTAGACGATACCTATCACGCCAAAGGGCACACTCACCCGTCTTAGTTCCATGCCGTTGGGGCGCACGGTCTGCTTCAGCACCCGTCCCAGCGGTGAGGGAAGCGTGGCCACATTGCGCATGTCGGCGGCTATGCCCTGCAGTCGGTCCTCGGTCAGCTGCAAGCGGTCGTATCTAGGGTCGGACGGATCCATGCGGTCCAAGTCCTTGCGGTTCTCGTCCAAGATGAAGTTCTTGCAGCGGATAGCCTCATCGGCCACGGCAAGTATCACCTGGTTTATCTGATTGTCATCGAGGAGCGACAGGCTTCTACTGGCCTGCTGCACCTGTTCAAAGAATTCGTTTAGCATCCTTCTAAATATAAATAGTCGTAATGTATTAAGGGTTTCTTTCCGTGCTGTCCGAGCAGCTTCTCGGCCTGATCGGAGCTGAAGGAGACTTTTCCTACACCTATCTGTTCTCCTTCACTGTCGATGACGCGCACGATGTCGTCCTTCTCGAACGTTCCTTCGATGCGGGTCACACCCACAGGCAGTATGCTGATGGCCTGGCTGCCGCGTATCACTTTCGTGATGCACTCGTTCAGGTGCACAGCGCCCTTGGCGAAGCCTTCGGAGTGGGCTATCCATTTCTTCACGCTCGACACCGGCGACACGGAGGGTACGAAGTGCGTACACACCGTCTCCTGCGGGTTCTCCATCAGCCGGAGCAGAATATTGTCCTGTTTGCCGTTGGCTATGTAGACGTGCACTCCCTCGTCGGCCACCTTACGGGCGATGTTGCACTTAGTCATCATGCCACCCCGGCCGAAGCCGGACTTCTCAGTCTGTATGTAGTCCGTCAGTTCCTTGCCGATGCCTACCTCGCGGATGACTTCCGTTCCCGGTTCCGAGGGCGACCCGTTATAGATGCCGTCAACGTTGCTCAGTATCACCAGGGCCTGCACATCCATCATGGTGGCTATCAGTCCGGAGAGCTCGTCGTTATCGGTGAACATCAGCTCGGTGACGGAAATGGTGTCGTTCTCGTTGACGATAGGCAACACGCCGTTTTCCAGCATCACCTGCATGCAGTTGCGTTGGTTCAGATAGTGGCGCCGGGTGGAGAAACTCTCTTTGGTGGTGAGCACCTGCCCCACCGCTATCTCGTGGTCGCGAAACAGTTCGTAGTAGCGGTTGATGAGTTTGGCTTGACCGACAGCCGAGAAGAGTTGCCGCTGGTCCACGCTGTCCAACTTGCGAGTGCACTTCAGCTCACTTCGCCCAGAAGCCACCGCACCGGAGGAGATGAGTATCACCTCCATGCCGCCCTTGCGCAGCTCCGCAATCTGGTCCACCAAGGCCGACATGCGGGTCACGTCGAGTGTGCCATCCTGGCGGGCAAGCACGTTGCTACCCACTTTCACAGCCACTCTCGCATATTGATAGAGATTCATTACTTTTCTCGTTTTAATGATTATCCATGCAAAAGTAATCAATCTATCCGGAGTGGACAACTATATGTTTCCATTTCCTCTGTTTAGCCCGCAATCGTGGCGTCTTTTAACGAACATGGGGCCGTATTTGGTGTACGGACCCATGCTCTTTCGTCCTCGAGGCGGTTTGTCGGTTGTCACACGCCTCTCGTGGTTACTCTTTCTGATAAGCCTCTTCGTTCTCCTCGATGATGGCCTTTGCCTGTTCGTACTTTTCATCCATCACCATCACGAGTACCGCTCCTCCTACTGCGGAGTATGGTGCCGTCACCAGCGCCAACGACTCATCCTTAATCATTGCCTCGATGGCATTGGCCTCCAACAGTCCCTTTACGAGTTCTGCCTGCCACCGGTCACCACTGAACACTTTCACCAATGTGTCATTCGTTTCTGTTGCCATAATGCTAAAGATTTGAAGTTAAACTTATATATGTATATTATCTCACCACCTCAAACAAATCGGCCAAAGTCACCACATCGTGGATATTGTCACTGTACTTTGTCTTGGCCAAGCCATACGTGGTGATAAGTACGTTTTGAAGGGTCTTTCGTGTCCCGGTCACGGCCAGGAATGTTTCTTTCCGAGAACGCAACCTTTCGTCGTACTCGCCAGTAATGGCAAAATTCTGAGACGAGAACTTCATCTCACAGAGGTCTATCACTTGGTCTCGTCTGTCTATGAGCAGGTCTATCTGAGTGCCTTTGTAGCTGATGCCATCCTTGTCGGTAAACGGCTTGCACTGCCAAGAGCAGACCTCACTAAGCGTTCCTCCGATGCGAAGTTTTTGCTTGATTTGGGGAATGTGGTGCAGACAAACCTGTTCAAAAGCATAGCCTTCCCACGCCCGCTTGGCAGGGACATCCTGCATATTGTGCCAAAAGTGCATATCCTGACTGTTGGTCTGCGGAACAAAGCGATTGTGGAACAGCGAGAACAAGTCTACAAGTTGAAATATCTGCCCGTGAGACTTCTTACCAAAGGCGGTGTATGACCTGATAAAATCACAACGGTAGAGGTTCTCCAATACTTCAGTCAACGTACCATTATTCGGTAACTTCGCCGCTTGGGCTATTTCTTCACGTGTCATGCCAATAGCCTTCTTTGCCAAGGTTTCGATAACAGTCTGATAAAGGTTGGAATCCTTGAACAAAGAGCGAAAGACAAAGGCATACTCGGTGCGCAAGACAGACCCCTCTTCAAAGAACAGATGGTCGATGTTTTCTTCCACTGTGTAAGCAGGGTTTACCATATCCAAGTAGTAAGGGATGCCTCCCATAACCATATAGATTTGAGCTATTTGCAGTTGGGTCCAATCAATCTTCTTGCTACGAAGGAATGCCTGGGTCTCACTCAAGTTGAATGGGCGGAGATAGATTTGTCGGTTCACACGTCCGTGCATCCCCCCTTTGTCGCCAATGAGTTTAGAGACCATCCAAGTAGTGGCCGACCCACAGACAAAGAATTTCATGCCAGACACGCCACTGGCCCAACTGTTCCAGAAATAGCTGAAGGCCTGTACGAAATTGGACTTTGGAGTATCCATCCACGGCAATTCATCCAAGAAAACCACAATGCGCTCCTTATCAAGCGAAGACAAATAGTCACGCAATTGCTCAAATGCCTCAAACCAGTCTTTTGGTTTACTCCGCTTTCTGCCGGAGTAGCGTTCCAACTCCGACTGGAAGAGACGCAACTGTGTCGACCTTGGAGTCTCAAATACTCCCGTAAAGTAGAAGTCGAAGATTTGGTTGAAAAAAGACTTGACAAGAAAGGTCTTCCCGACACGTCTACGGCCATATATGGCTACCAATTCAGCCTTCGGAGAATCATAGTACTCCTGCAAGAGCACGCACTCTCTTTCTCTTCCGATAATATTTTTCTGTAAATCAGACATAAGCATAGATTTATCGGGGTCAAAGATAGTAAATAATATGGCGATAGCACCGCTAAAAGTCACTTAATTTTGGACTTTTAGCGGTGCTATCGCCACTTTTGCACTTTTCGAGGCCAAAAGAAATCCCATAGGTGCGGACCTGCGGCGAGGGGCGACACTTAAGGGAATATCTTTGCTAAAATAGTGCTTACTTGTCTTTCTCGCGTATCTCCACGCGACGAATCTTGCCGCTGATGGTCTTGGGCAACTCGTCCACGAACTCTATCACACGGGGATATTTGTAGGGTGCGGTCACACGCTTCACATGGTCCTGCAGCTCCTTCACAAGGTCTGGACCGGCCTTGGCCTTGTATTCCTTGGACAAGACGATGGTGGCCTTCACCACCTGACCACGAATCTCATCGGGCACACCAGTGATGGCGCACTCCACCACGGCTTTGTGGGTCATCAACGCGCTCTCCACTTCGAACGGGCCGATGCGGTAGCCGGAACTCTTGATGACGTCGTCGGCACGGCCTACGAACCAGTAATATCCGTCCTCGTCGCGCCAAGCCACGTCGCCGGTGTAATAAACGCCGTCGTGCCAAGCCTCGTCGGTGAGTTGCTTGTTGCGGTAGTATTCCTTGAACAGGCCCAGCGGCTTGCCCTTGTCGGTGCGAATCACTATCTGGCCCTGCTCGCCGTCCTCTGCCGAACGTCCGTCGGGAGTGAGCAGATCAATCTGGTACTGCGGGTTAGGCACACCCATGCTTCCCGGTTTGGGCTGCATCCAAGGGAATGTGGCCAAGGTCAGTGTGGTCTCGGTCTGTCCGAAGCCTTCCATCAGACGGATGCCTGTCAGGTTCTTGAAGGTATCGTATACGGCAGAGTTGAGCGCCTCGCCTGCCGTGGTACAATACTCCAGCGAGGAGAGGTCGAACTTGCTCAGGTCCTCGCGAATCATGAAGCGATAGATGGTGGGAGGCGCGCAGAGCGACGTGATGTGATAATCGTGTATCTTGCCCAGAATGTCGGCTGGGGTAAATTTCTCGTGGTCATAGACGAAGATATTGGCTCCGGCTATCATCTGTCCGTAGAGCTTGCCCCACACGGCCTTTCCCCAGCCGGTGTCAGCGATGGTCAAGTGGAGGCTGTCCTCGTGGAGGTTATGCCAGAAGCTTCCCGTGGCGATGTGGCCCAAGGGATAGGTGAAGTCGTGAGCCACCATCTTGGGTTCGCCCGTGGTGCCGGAAGTGAAATACATCAGCGAGATGTCGTCGTTGGTGTTGACATGCTCGGGACGCACAAAGGGTTTGGCGTGAGCGATGCCCTCGGCGAAATTCTCGAAACCCTGGGGAACCACCGGACCCGTGCTCACCAAGCGCTCCACTGTGGGAGACTCCGGCATGGCGTCCTCGATATGCTTCAGTATCACCTCGTCGCCGGCAGCCACAATCATCTTGATGCTGGCGGCGTTGCAGCGGTAAACGATGTCCTTCTTCGTCAGCAAGTGTGTAGCGGGGATAACCACCGCGCCCAGCTTGTGGAGGGCGATAATGGAGTACCAAAACTCGTAACGACGTTTCAGTATCAGCATCACCATGTCGCCTTTGCCGATGCCCAGGCTCTGGAAATAAGAGGCCGTCTGGTCGGTGTACATCTTCAGGTCAGCATAGGTATACTGCCGGTGTTCACCTTTGTCGTTGGTCCATAGCAACGCCTTCTTGTCGGGTTGCTCGGCAGCCCAGGCGTCCACTACATCGTATCCGAAATTGAAATTCTCAGGAACCTTGATACGGAAGTTCTTGATGAAATCTTCCTGAGAAGTAAAAGTGGTCTGTTCTAAAAATCTTTCTACCATCACCTATTACATAATTATAGCCAGAAACTTCACCGCCTTGCCGTCGAGGGCCAACATGCCATGGGGCAATGCGGAGTTGAAGTAGAGGCTGTCACCTTCGTTCAATATTAGTTCTTTTCCGTTCACGTTGAGGAGCATGCGGCCTTCGAGCACCATGTTGAACTCCTGTCCCTGGTGCACGTTGTACTGTATCTCGGTGTCTTCCTTCGGCTCCACAGTGACGATGAACGGGTCGGCGATACGTCCGCGGAACCCGGATGCCAACGACTGGTATTTGTAAGCCGAGCGGCGCTCAACGGACATGCCCGTGCCTTTGCGCGTAAGGAAATAGCTGCTCATCTTGGGCTCCTCGCCAAACATCAGCACACTCAGCGATGTGCCGTACTGGCGCGACACGTGTTGCAACGTGCTGACAGAAATGTCCACCGTGCCGCTCTCTACCTTGCGGTAATCCTCCACTGACATCTGGCAGCATTGTGCCATGTCCTCTTCCGATATGTCGAGCACATCCCGCAATCCACGCAGACGTGCCGCTATTTGTCTGATCTGATCGTTCATAACTACAGGTGTTTGTTGTTACTGATAAACCTCAGGAACTAAATTTACCGGACAAAGATAGTGCTTTTCCATAACAAATATCCATAATGTGACATAGTTTCTGCAGTTTTGAATACAAAGGGCGTTAAAATGCCGCGGGCCACGAGCCGCATGTCCACCATAGAAAGCGTGCCGACGCGCGGAAATCCGCCCCTCGCGTTTGCCCAATCATTATTTTGCACTACATTTGTCGGACAGAATAAACACTCCTTACTATGAGCAAGATTATCTCCGCAAGACTGGCATCGTTGCGCAAGGCGATGGACCGGCAAGGCATAGAGGCCGTCATTCTACCCAGTACGGACCCGCACTTGAGCGAATATGTACCCGATCACTGGAAGGTACGCGAATGGATTTCGGGATTCACCGGCTCAGCCGGCACAGCGGTGGTCACCGCCGACCGCGCCGCGTTGTGGACCGACTCACGATACTTTCTGCAGGCTGCCGACCAGCTGGCCGACACAGAGTTTACACTGATGAAGGAGCGCATGCCCGAGACTCCCTCCATCAGCGAATGGCTCGGCCGAGTGCTGACACCTCGTGCCGTGGTGGGCATCGACGGGTGGACGCACAGCGCTAACGACGCGATGGCGTTGCGACAGGAGTTGCGAGCCACAGGGCATGAGCTACGCACCGACTTCATACTGCCAACAGACGAATGGACCGACCGCACCCCACTGCCAGACGACGTGGCCGTGGAGCACCCGCTCTGCTATGCGGGCGTCACCTGCCTGCAGAAGATTGCCCGCTTACGGCAAAAGCTGCAAGAGCGGGGACTGGAGGCAGTGCTCATCCCCACGCTGGACGACATCGCTTGGACGCTGAACATCCGCGGCAACGACATACACTGCAACCCCGTGACCGTAAGTTACCTAATTGTCTCCCTGGACAAGGCATACTGGTTTGTCGACCCGAAGAAGGTGCCGGCCGACACGTCCCACTACCTGACCAACGAAGGTGTGAGCATCTTGCCCTACGATGCCATTCAAGAGAAGCTGAAGGAGTATGCCGACACACCCTTCTGGATGGACGGCAGCCGCACCAACTACGCACTCTACAGCATACTGGCCAGCAATCCGCGCCTCTACGACAAGCCCCTGCCCGTCCCCTACCTGAAGATGGTGAAGAACGAGACGGAGATGGAGGGCTTCCGCCACGCCATGCTGCGCGACGGCATTGCCTTGGTGAAGTTCCTCAAGTGGCTCGAAGAGGCCGTGCCCGCCGGTGGACAGACGGAGATGAGTATCGACCGTCAGCTCTACGCCTTCCGTGCGGAGCAGCCTCTGTTCAAGGGCATCAGCTTCGACACGATAGCCGGATACAAGGCACACGGAGCCATTGTGCACTACGAGGCCACGCCGGAGACGGACGTCCCCTTGCAAAGCGAAGGGCTACTGTTGTTGGACAGCGGCGCGCAGTATCTCGACGGCACCACGGACATCACCCGTACCATCGCCCTGGGCGAGCCCACCCAGGAGGAGAAGCACGACTATACGCTGGTGCTGAAGGCCCACATCGGCTTGTCGGTGGCAAAGTTCCCGCAAGGGACCTGCGGCACACAGCTGGACGCCTTGGCACATGCCAAACTATGGGAGGAAGGCATGAACTACATGCACGGCACCGGTCATGGCGTGGGTTCGTACCTGAACGTGCACGAAGGGCCTCATCAGATACGGGCCAACCACATGCCCACGCCACTGCAACCCGGCATGACGGTGACCGACGAACCGGGCCTCTACCTAGCCGGCCGCCACGGCATCCGCACGGAGAACACCCTGCTGGTGGTGCCCTACATGGAGACGGAGTTCGGAGCGTTCTACCAGTTCGAGCCCCTCACGCTCTGCCCCATCGACACCAAACCCATCGACACCGGCATGCTGACCCTGGCCGAGGTGGAGTGGCTGAACGACTATCACCGCACCGTCTACGAGCGGCTCGCCCCGCACCTGGACGAGGAGCATCGCCAGTGGTTGGCCGAGAAGACTAAAGAAATCCATAAATCATAAACAATTATGCCATACATAAAATCAGTAAGAGGATTCACACCGGAGATCGGTGAGGACACATTCGTTGCCGAGAACGCCACCATCGTGGGCGATGTAGTGATAGGTCGCGGATGCAGCATTTGGTTCAACGCCGTGCTGCGCGGCGACGTCAACAGCATCCGCATAGGCGACAACGTGAACGTGCAGGACGGAGCCGTGCTCCACACACTTTACGAGAAATCGACCATAGAGATCGGTAACAACGTCTCCATCGGCCACAACGTGACAATCCACGGGGCCACCATCAAGGACGGAGCCTTGGTAGGCATGGGCGCCACGGTGCTCGATCACGCCGTGGTGGGCGAGGGTGCCATCGTGGCCGCCAACGCTCTGGTGCTGAGCAACACGGTGATTGAACCGGGCAGCATGTGGGCTGGTGTACCCGCCAAGTTCATCAAGAAGGTGGACCCGGAGCAGTCGAAGGAGCTCAACCAGAAGATTGCCAACAACTACTCGATGTACGCGAGCTGGTACAAGGAATAGCCCGCACCTCCCCAATTAGCAAAGAGGATATGAGCGCTGGTCTCATATCCTCTTTGTTTTTCATAAGCTTTCCTTCCTCGATACGTAGTGTTACACAAGTGCACACGTACGGCCATACAGACTGTTACGTGCGTGCATAATGGTGTGAAATATCGCTCTCAAACGATGTACGGCAATTGCCGTACACGTGTTTGACAATTGCCGTACACGTGGATGGCAACTGCCATACACCTGTTTGACAATTGTCGTACATGGCGTTAGCGTACATTTTTACACCGTCACGAACGGGTCTTTACGCCATAATGTATGCAGGCAGCAATCTGTATCGATAACTGCCAATCAAATGAGTAACGTGCTGTTGTTTAGTGGGAATATAAGCCGAGGGCGGAACTAGTCGAAGTGTACCATCGACATCACCTTGTCGGCTGCGCCGGCGTTGCCGTTCACATAGTGGCCTGCCTTGCGGCCGGTCTCCAGACGGAAATCGGTGTCGGTCATGAATTTGTCCATCAGAGCATTGAAGTCGTCCGTACCTTGTATCTCGAACGAGCCCTGGAGTTGCAGGAGCTGTTGCGCCTCCTGGAAGCGCTTGTTGTTTGGCCCGAACATCACGGGAATGCCGAACACGGCTGCCTCAAGCACATTGTGGATGCCCACGCCGAATCCGCCGCCCACATAGGCAATCTCGCCATAGCGGTAGATAGAGGACAAGAGGCCGAAGCAATCGATAATCAGGCAATCGGCCTGCTTCACGTTCTCCTCCGTCGCTTGGGTGTAGCGCACATAGGGACGCTTCAGGCGACCGATAATCTCGGTCAGGTGGTTCTCCCCTATCACGTGCGGGGCAATGATCAGCTTCAGTTCGGTGTGACGGTTGAAGTAGTCGATGAAGATCTCCTCATCGGGTGGCCACGAACTGCCGGCCACAAACACGAGGTTGTTCTGCTTGAAGGCCTCGACCAACGGAAGCTGCTTGGCCTGCTGCATGATCTCCACCACGCGGTCGAAGCGGGTATCGCCCACCACGGTGACGTTGTGGATGCCAAGCGTGGCCAGCAGTTGCTTGGAGACCTCGTTCTGCACGAACAAGTGCGTGAAGCGGGTCAACACCTTATAGTAGCGCCCACCATACCAACGGAAGAAGACTTGCTCCTTGCGGAAGATGGAGGAGACACTGTAGACAGGGATATTACGGTGTTGCAAGGCCTTCAGATAGTTCTGCCAAAACTCATACTTGATGAAGAATGCCATGCAGGGATGGGCCAGCTTCATGAAGCGGTGTACGTTGGTGGGCGTGTCGAAGGGCAAGTAGCAGATGACATCCGCCCCTTGGTAGTTCTTGCGGACCTCGTAGCCCGAGGGGGAGAAGAAGGTCAGCAAGATCTTGTATTGCGGGTATTGTTTGCGGATGCGCTCCATCAGCGGGCGACCCTGTTCGAACTCGCCCAGCGATGCAGCATGGAACCATATATACTTTTCGTCACTCTTTATCTGCTCGCGCAGGATGCGGAACACCTGGGCATGGCCCTTCACCATCAGCCTCACCTTCTTGTCGAAGAGGGAGACAATCTTCACGGCCAACAGATATGCGTAAATGACGAAACTATACATGCCGCGCGGATTATTGTTTTACGAATACGGGGTTACAATCGCAAGCCACAGCCTTACGCAGGCGGGCCAGGGTCTCTTCCTTGCCGAGGAAGGCGGAGATGTCAAACATGTGGGGGCCGATGCCGTCACCTACCAAAGCCAGACGGAAAGCGTTCATCACATTGCCGGTGTTGTAGCCCTTGTCCTCAATCCACTTCATCACCACAGCCTCCTGGTGCTCCAGCGAGAAGTCGTCGAGCGACTCCAACAGGTCGGCCAACTCGGTCATCAGCTCTTTGGAGCCCTCTTTCCAGCGTTTCTTGCGGGTCTTCTCCTCGTAAGCCTCGGGGGCGATGAAGAAGAACTTGCAGAGGTCCCAGAGTTCCTTCACGAAGTTGACGCGGCTCTTCATCAGTCCCACTACGATGGTCACCCTATCGAGGGGCTCGTCGATGCCGTGCTCTCTCAGTATAGGCATGAAGAGTTCGGCCACCTTGCGGTCGTCCATCTTCAGGATATATTCGTGGTTGAACCAGATGCCTTTCACGTAGTCGAACTTGGCTCCGGCCTTGCTGCAGTGACTCAAGTCGAAGAATTGCACCATCTCGTCGAGCGACATAATCTCCTGGTCGTTGCCGGGATTCCATCCGAGCAAGGCGAGGAAGTTGAGCACAGCCTCGGGCATGTAGCCAGCCTCGCGGTAGCCTGAGGAGACCTCACCGCTCTTGGGGTCGCGCCACTCAAGCGGGAACACGGGGAAGCCGAGCTTGTCGCCGTCGCGCTTGCTGAGTTTGCCGTTGCCTACAGGCTTCAGCAGCAAGGGCAGGTGGGCGAACTGGGGCATCGTGTCCTCCCAGCCAAAGGCGCGGTAGAGCAACACGTGAAGCGGAGCGGACGAGAGCCACTCCTCGCCACGGATGACGTGCGAGATTTCCATCAAATGATCGTCCACGATGTTGGCCAGGTGGTAAGTAGGCAGTCCGTCGGCCGATTTGTAGAGCACCTTATCGTCGAGGATGGACGAGTTGATGACCACCTCGCCACGAATCAAGTCGTGCACGTGGATATCCTCCTTAGGCTCTATCTTGAAGCGTACCACATATTGGTTACCCTCAGCTATCAGGCGATCCACCTCCTCCTTAGGCAGAGTGAGGGAGTTGCGCATCGACATGCGGGTAGCCGCGTCATACTGGAAATTGGCTATCTCGTTGCGTTTGGCCTCCAGTTCCTCGGGAGTGTCGAAGGCGATGTATGCCTTGCCGGCATCCAACAGCACCTTCACATATTTCTTATAGATGTCGCGACGCTCGGACTGACGGTAGGGACCATAGTTGCCACCGAAACTGACACCTTCGTCGAACTTGATGCCCAACCATTTGAAGGACTCCAGGATGTACTCCTCTGCTCCGGGTACGAACCGGTTAGAGTCGGTGTCCTCGATGCGGAACACCAGGTCGCCGCCGTGCTGACGGGCAAACAAATAGTTGTACAAGGCTGTGCGGACACCACCGATATGTAATGCTCCTGTAGGGCTTGGAGCGAAGCGAACTCTTACTCTTCTTTCTGACATGATTGCTTAAGCATGAAATTTCGGCTGCAAAAATAAGACAAATTTCCCGAACTTATCGTATTTCTTTCTATATTCGCACAAAATATGCTGCCCCGCGTGGCGGCGACATCAACTAAATGTCCAATGAAAAGTCCTAAAATATCCTTTACCAAGGCCGGCGTCAACAAATGGATCACCTTTGTTGTAGCCCTCGTTCTCGTCGTTATGTTCATGCCGAGCGACAAAGGTTTCAGCTATCAGTTCGAAGTGGGTAAGCCCTGGCGCTACGGCCAGTTGATGGCCACGTTCGACTTTCCTATCTACAAGAGCGACGCGGTCATCAAGCGCATAGAGGACAGCATACGCACCAACTCGCAGCCCTACTACCAGCGCAACACGCAGGCAGAGGAACAGGCACTGAACAACCTGAAGAAAGATTTCACCACGGGGAAACATCTTATCGGCGCCGACTATCTGCAACACATCGAGCGTACGCTGAAGGAGATCTTCGAGCAAGGCATCATCTCCAGCGCCGACAAGGACCGGATGTTGCAGACGAAGATATCGAGCCTCATCATCGTGAGGAACAATGTGGGCATCGCCCGCAGCATCCACGACGTCTACACCGAGAAGGAGGCGTACGAGTACTTGTTGAATGCCGACACCTCCCGCTTCCAGAAGGACATACTGCAACGGGTGAACCTCAACGACTATCTGGTGAACAACCTGACGCTGGACAAGGAGAAAACCGAGTCCGCCATAGAGGAGAGTCTCGACAACATCCCTTGGGCGGAAGGCATGGTGGTGAACGGGCAGAAGATTATAGACCGAGGCGAAGTGGTAACGGAGGAGACCTACCAGATACTGTCGTCGCTGGAGAAGGAGTCGCAGAACCGCGACGCCAGCAGCCAGCAACACAACCTGACCATCATCGTGGGTAAGGTGTTGTTCGTGAGCATCCTGCTGCTCAGCTTCATGTTCTACCTTACCCTGTTCCGCAAGGACTACTTCCAACGGAAGCGTAGCATCTCACTCATCACCTCCCTGGTGATAGTCTTCCCCATAGCCACCTCGCTGATGATGACGCACAACATACTGAGCGTCTACCTGCTGCCGTTTGCCATGATACCGATTATCGTACGCATCTTCATGGATTCGCGCACGGCGTTCATCGCGCTTGTGGTGGCGGTGCTGCTGAGTTCCATCGTGCTGAGGTCGCCCTACGAGTTCGTGCTGTTGCAGCTGGTTGCCGGACTGGTCTCCATCTACAGTCTGCGCGAGCTGTCGGAGCGCTCGCAGTTGTTCCGCACGGCCGTGCTGATCTGCCTTAGCTACTGCCTGCTCTACTTCTCGTACGAGCTGATTCACGAGAGCACGCTCAAGCAGCTCAACTTCCCGATGTATCTCAACTTCGTCATCAACGGCATCCTGCTGCTGTTCGCCTACCCGCTGCTGTTCGTGCTGGAGAAGACGTTCGGCTTCACCAGTAACGTGACGTTGGTGGAGCTGTCGAACATCAACAACCCGCTGCTGCGTGAGCTGTCGGAGACGGCCCCGGGCACCTTCCAACACTCTATGCAGGTGGCCAACCTGGCGGCCGCTGTAGCCAACCGCATCGGGGCGAAGAGCCAGCTGGTGCGTACCGGAGCGCTCTATCACGACATCGGCAAGCTGGACAATCCTGTCTTCTTCACCGAGAACCAGTCGGGCGTCAATCCGCACAAGGAGCTGAGCTACGAACAGAGCGCACAGATAGTCATCGGCCACGTGACGAACGGACTGAAGCTGGCCGAGAAGTATAACCTGCCGAAGGTCATCAAGGACTTCATCCTCACCCATCACGGATGCGGAAAGACGAAGTACTTCTATATATCTTATTTAAATGAGCATCCGGGCGAGGCGGTGGACGAGTCGAAGTTCACCTATCCAGGGCCGAACCCGCAGACCAAGGAGCAAGCCATCCTAATGATGGCGGATGCCGTGGAGGCGGCCTCACGCAGTCTCTCGCAATATACCGAGGAGACCATTGGCGACCTGGTGGAGAAGATTGTCGACTCACAGGTGAACGACGGATTCTTCAAGGAGTGCCCCATCACCTTCCGCGACATCGCCCTGGCGAAGGGAGTCTTCAAGGAGAAGCTGAAAATCATGTACCACACACGCATCAGTTACCCTGAGCTGAACAAATAACCGCAGATGAGCATGTACGCAGACGTCATTGTGCCCTTGCCGATAGCCAACACCTACACCTATTCCCTGCCTACGGCGATGGAGAGTCAGGTGATGGTGGGCAGCCGCGTGGTCGTACCCTTCGGCCGCAAGAAGTTCTACACCGCCATCATCGTACGGCTGCACGACACTCCACCCGAGGAGTACGAGACCAAGGACGTGGTGGAGGTGCTCGACGCGCACCCGGTCATCCTGCCCAACCAATATAAGTTCTGGGAGTGGATAGCCTCGTACTACCTGTGCACGATGGGCGATGTCTACAAGGCCGCCTTGCCCGCGGGCATGAAGCTGGAGAGCGAGACCATCGTGGAGCTGAACCCTGAGTACGAAGCCACCGAACCGCTGCCGGAGAAGGAGCAACTGGTGCTCGACATGCTCGCCAAGGACAAGGAGCAGAGCATCACAGTGCTGGAGAAAGACAGCGGACTGAAGAACATCCTCACCATCATCAAGTCGCTCATCGACAAGGAGGCCATCTACGTGAAGGAAGAGCTGAAGCGCACCTACAAGCCACGCACCGAAGCGTGTGTGCGCATCGTGCCCTACCAGCCCACCGAGGAGCGGCTGCACAAGCTGTTCGACGAGCTGGGCCGCGCGCCCAAGCAGCTAACTCTGCTCATGCGCTACATCGAGCTCTCCGGACTGATGCGCCAAGGAGGTCGATGCGAGGTGACGAAGAAGGAACTGCTCACCAAGGCCAACGTCTCCGACGCCGTACTGAAGGGTTTGGTGGAGAAAGGGGTGTTCGAGGTCTACTATCGGGAGATGGGACGACTGCAGACCGGACCAGCCCAGGTGAACGATCTGCGTCCGCTCAGCGAGACACAGCAACAGGCCATGCAACAGATTCTGCAGGTGTTCCGGGAGAAAAATGTATGCCTGCTCCACGGAGTGACCTCCAGCGGCAAGACGGAAGTATACATCCACCTGATGGAAGAGGTGCTGAAGGCCGGCAAACAGGTGCTCTACCTGCTACCAGAGATTGCCCTCACCACGCAGATTACCAACCGGCTGAAGGCAGTCTTCGGCAATCATCTGGGAGTGTATCACTCCAAGTTCCCCGATGCCGAGCGGGTGGAGATATGGCAGAAGCAACTCAGCGACCAGCCCTACGGCATCGTGCTGGGGGTACGCTCATCGGTGTTCCTGCCCTTCAAGAATCTGGGACTGGTCATCGTGGACGAGGAGCACGAGAACTCCTACAAGCAACAAGACCCCGCCCCACGCTATCATGCCCGCAACGCCGCCATCGTGCTGGCATCCATCTACGGCGCCAAGACGTTGCTCGGTACCGCCACGCCCAGCGTGGAGACGTACTACAACGCACAGCACGGCAAGTTCGGACTGGTGGAGCTGACGGAGCGCTACCAAGACATCAAGCTACCGCAGATAGAGGTGGTGGACATCGCTGACCTGAGGAAACGGAAACTGATGAAGAGTCCCTTCTCGCCTCTGTTGATAGAGGAGATGAAGAAGGCGCTGGAGCAGAAGGAGCAGGTGATACTGTTCCAGAACCGGCGCGGGTTCTCGCAGATGATAGAGTGCAACGTGTGTGGATGGGTGCCCCGCTGCCGCAACTGCGACGTGAGCCTCACCTATCACAAGGGCATCAACCAGTTGACCTGCCACTACTGCGGCACGGTCTATGCGGTGCCCCACTCCTGCCCCGCCTGCGGCAACATAGAGTTGAACAAGATTGGCGTAGGCACCGAGCGCATCGAGGATGACATCAAAGAGATATTCCCCGAGGCACGCGTGGCCCGCATGGACCTGGACACGACCCGCTCGCGCAGCTCGTACGAGCACATCATCAATGACTTCCAGGAGGGGAAGACGGACATTCTCATCGGCACCCAGATGGTGAGCAAGGGATTGGACTTCGACCACGTGAGCGTGGTGGGCATCCTCAACGCGGACACGTTGCTGTCGTTCCCCGACTTCCGTGCCTACGAGCACGCCTTCCAACTAATGGCACAGGTGGCCGGGCGCGCCGGGCGAAAGAACCGGCAGGGCAAGGTCATCCTGCAAACCAAGAAGGCCGACCTGCCCGTCATACAACAGGTGGTGACCAACGATTACCTGCAACTCTACAACGACACGCTGGTGGAGCGGAAGCTGACACACTTCCCTCCCTACACGCGTCTCATCTACATCTTTGTGAAGCATAAGAAAGAGGAGACGGCCGACACGGCTGCCCGCGAGATGATGTCGCGCCTGACCCGTGTACTGGGTACAGGCCGTGTGAAAGGTCCTGCCAAGCCACCGGTAGCGCGCATACAGTTGTTCTACATTCGCCAGATCATGATAAAGACCGAGCTGGACATCTCCTCCAGTAAACTGCGGGAGTTTCTGCTTAGCACACGGCAGTCCCTGCTGGAGGACGAGCGGTTCCGTTCGCTCATTGTCTACTACGACGTAGACCCGCAATAAAGTTTTGATTGACATTCGGGAGAAGGAAGTTCCGTAGGGCCGGACGGCACCACGAGACGTAAGGGCATAAAAAAAGGGTCAACGCCTTGACCCAACCTTTGTTAACCTTAAATCTAATATACTATGAAAAACACATTGCAAAGGTAGGGCTAATTTCCCTACCTGCAAGAAATCCCCTCGAAAACTTCCTTTATTTAAGGATTTTCTTGATTTACATCAAGAATGCAACACTTCTTAGGGTGTTTGTTAACACATGAAAACAATATAAGAGGCGCCCCCACCAAAAGGATACACCTCTTATACCTATTATATATATTAGAATATATAAGCTACAGCAACTTGCCAAGTGTTGGTCTTGAAGCTGAGGTTATCGGCATAGGTAGCGAGGCTTTCACCCGTGTCGCCCAATGCGATGTTGTAGGTGATGCCTGCCTGCAGGTGGTTCAGCAGTTTCACACCGGCACCGATGTTGGCGCTCAAGGTAGAGCTCTTCAGTTTCAAATCGAGATCGGTTATGTTCTTGTCACCGATGTTCCAAGAGAATTGCGGTCCGGCAGCGATATAGATGCCGGCGGTGCTACCCAATCCAAAGGTATACTTCAGGTTGATAGGAATATCAATCGTGTTCATCTTTGCGGTAACGTTATCGGTCTTCACAGCTCCCTTGTGTGAGTAGAGCAGCGAGCCGTCTACGCCCAAGCCAATCAAAGGAATGGTAAACTCCGCCATCGGTCCAATGAAATAACCTGTGGCGTTCTTCACGTCCGAAACGTCACCCGTAGCTTTTGACAAGTTCAAACCGGCTTTCACACCCCAAGAAATTTGGGCTTGCGCAGGCACTGCCACCAATGCGGCAACAGCTACCAACAATACTGTCATGATCTTTTTCATCGTTTCACTTTCTTTATAAGTTTAATGATGCAAATGTATACCATTATTCTTATAAAACCATAAAAATGGGGAGGAAAGTTTTCGTCACCAGGGGACATAGCCCCAGACGCACGCTACATGCCGATGGTCACATAGGAGCCCGAGCCGCGACTCTTCTCTCCTTGGTTCAGGTTGAACCGACTGTCGGACGAGCCCTTGCCGGTGGAGTTGAACTTATAGCTGAAGTTGACCGTCCAGTAGCGACCGAAGACGGGGCGCCACGAGGAGAGCACATAGTCCATCGCCACACTGTTGGTGAAGGACATGCTCTTGTTGAGCAGGTCGTAGCCGGCGAGGCTGATGCTGGCACGGTTCTTCAGGAAACGGTAACCCACAATGGCGTTGAGGTTCACCTCGCGGTTGCCCGTCAGCCCGTCGCTGAAGGGATGTACCACATCGTAGCCGAAGCGGGCATTGAGGAAGAGTCGCTTAGTGAGGTTATTCTCCGAGCTCACTATCAGCTGTTGGCTGAAATAGTTGCGGTCGCTGCCGATGGTGCTCTTGGCATAGGACAGGGAGGTGTACGACACCAGGTCTATCCGGTATCTGCGCGAGAAGTTTGAGCGGAGGTTCAGCGAGAGCGACACCTTTTGGTTATAGTTGTGGGTCTTCTGCTCCTGCACGAAGGAGACGGAGCGGTCGAAGTTGTAGAACACGTAGGACGAGAGGTTCGACTTGATGAAGTCCAGTGCCCGCTGATAGCCTACGTTGGCAGAGACGGACATGTCGCCATTGAAGTTCTCGTAGGTGGTGTAGGTGGCACCGTTGGTCAACTGGTATCCACCCAGGTCGGTCAGCGGCGCACCCTGGCCATAGTAATGCGTGCGCGATGCGATGTTGTTATGGTTCAGCGTCACCGATGTGCCGTACGAGAGCGCGGATGCATCGGCAAAGGTCAGGTTGCCGTAGATTTGGAAATCGTGCGAACACGAAGGCTTCAGCTTAGAGTTACCGCTGCTGACGAACAGGAGGTTAGTATCGTTGATCTGCTCGGACAGTTGTTCCATGGAGGGCAACTGCGTGCGGCCATTGTAGGTGAAGGATATTCCGGACGAGAAGCCTCCATAGCGCACGGTGAGACTGGGGTCGAAGAAGAGGAAATGATAGTTGTTGTCGCTCTGGCGGTAGAGCACCCGGTCCTCGGCCCGCGTGGCATATTGGCAATCTACCCCGACGGAGAAGTTCAGCTTGCCAAGGGAAAGATAGTACCCCGCATCCATCGAGAGAGTGTGATAGTTGCGGGTATAGTTTTGGCTCGACACCGAGTCGAGACGCATCATCGTCCCGTCCGCCTCCATTCTCAACTCTTTCTTGCGTTCGTCAATCCGCCGGTAGCTGAAGTTCACATTGATGCTGTGGGCGATTCTGTCCTCTAGTTGGGGTTCCTCGTCATCCGCCGCGACCTGCTTCCGTTTCCTCGGTTGCAGGAAGTTGACGGCCATGTTGAACCCAACTACGAAGTTGCGCTGATAGCCTCCCAGGTCGGTATGATACACGCGGTTAGAAGCCGTGGACAGGACCGAGTCGAGCCGCAGGCCGTCGCCATCGTTCTCGCTCAGTTGGAAGTTGGCGTTCGCGTTCAGGCGCAAGGCTTTGTATTGAAGCAGCTCGCGGGCAAGGCCTGCTGACCAACTATAGGATTTGCGGTCGCTCTGCTGAGCGGTGGATGTATAGTCCTCCAGTCCGTCCGTCAGCGTGCGCGCATTATTGAGTGAGTAGTCGTCGGAGTTGGTGAAGCTGAGGTCCGTAGACGCACGGAATGAGTGGTGCATATAGTCCTCGTAAGAGGCCTTGATGACGTGTGAGTGGCTACGCGAGACAGTGTAGGAGGAGTCGTTGTAGATGCGCTCGGTATAGCTCTCGCTGGGTTCATACTGGCGGGTAGTGTAGTCCCAGTTGCGGTTTCGCGTGTCGTCATACGAGTAGCTGAGGGCATACTGCGGGCCCACTTCCACATCGCCAAGGTGACGTTCCATCCCCACACCGGCATAAACGTCGCGCGAGTCTGGATTGGTAGAGCGGCCCACATTCAGGATGTCGCTTATCATGTTCGACTCGCGGTTGATGTTGTTCACGAAGGCATTGCCGTTGAGCAACATGGCTTCCGAGAAGAGGTTCGCCGTAGCGCCCACGGCATAGCGGTCGTGACTGTCCTCTATGTTCTTACCATAGCTGGCCAGCGCATGGCCCACCACAGCCTTGGTGAGCTTGCTTTTCGTCTCGATGTCGAACACGCGCTCTTTCTCTGCGGCATAGTTGCCATCCAGCCGGTTCTTGGCAGACACTTGGTCGTAGCTCTTAATGGATATCACATCGTCGGCGGAGAGGTTCTCCAAGGCATTGTTCACATTGTTGCCGAATATCAGTTTGCCGTCCACATAGGTACGCGACAGTGACTTGCCAAACACCTTTATTTGGCCGCTCGCGTCTATCTGCACACCCGGTAGCTGCTCCACTATCTTCATCACCTCGTCGCCCATCAGCGTCTTGAAGGCAGCGGCATGGAACACGACGGTGTCGCCATGCATGGTGAAGGGTGGCACTTTGCCTTTCACCACCAAGTCGTTCAGTTCCACGGTCTTGGGCTTCATCTTGTAGAAGCCGCTCGCAAAGTTGCTCCGCACGTTCACCTCGTCGGTCAGTGTCTCGTAGGCCACGTGCGACAGACTGATGCTGGCTTTCCCCAAGGGCACCCGTTTGAAGTAAAACTGTCCGTTGACGTTGGTGATGGCGCGCAGCGTGTCGCCTGGCACGATGAGTTCCACCACCACGGCCGGCACTCCCTCGCACTGATTGGTCTCTTCGGGTTCTTCCACCACAATGCCAGAGAAAGGCGTGGTCTTCACCTTCTGTTTCTGTTGGGCATCGCAAGGCTGTCCGATGACGTAAAGTAGAGTTATGAGGAGCAATAGATATCGTATCATTCGTCGATGTGATTTTGTGAATACCTGTACAATTTATATTTAATGCGCTGCAAAGGTAATGGATTTTGTTGTATCTTCGCAGAGGATTTGTATAGAGCGCCAAATAAGTAAGAGAGGAATAATGGAGGAACATGATTTATTAGTTCGGTTAAGCGAGGGAGACAGTTGGGCATTTGCCTGCCTCTTCCAACGCTATTACAAAGACCTCGTACTGTTTGCCGGGACTTATCTTAGGGACAAGGCGACGTGTGAGGACATCGTGCAGGACGTGTTCACCAAACTCTATAATGGTCGTGCCGAAGCAGAGAAGATACAGTCATTGCGTTCATTTCTGCTACGCTCTG
>CAVFUK010000018.1:0-28058 GCA_963625535.1 Anaerovoracaceae bacterium
ACGTACGTATCTATCAGAAGTAATAGGTATTTGGTTTTTTGGTTTCTTCCCCTGGCTCGGTCGTTCGGGTCAGGGGATTCTTTTGCGGTTTCCGCCGCAAGGCATCTCATTCTATTTAGAAGGCATCTGACGGCCGATAACTAGGCATCTGGCGGAAATAACTCGGCATGCGGCGGAAGCCACATGCGATATTATGTCCTTAGGCATTAAAATAGCCTAATTCTTACGGCATATCTTTATGAAAATGCGTACTTTCGCATCATCTATGCGTAAGTATATGGAAATAAAAGTAATCAATAAGTCGAAACACCCCCTGCCACAGTACGCTACGACGCAGTCGGCAGGCATGGATTTGCGAGCCTATCTGAGTGAACCCATTGTGCTGAAACCCTTGCAACGTTGCCTGGTACCCACAGGTCTGTTCATGGCGCTGCCTGCAGGCTACGAGGCCCAGGTGCGCCCCCGCAGCGGACTGGCACTGAAGAAAGGCATCACCGTGCTCAACGCCCCCGGCACCATCGATGCCGACTATCGCGGTGAGGTGGGCGTAATCCTGATAAACCTCTCCAACGAGGATTTCGTGATAGAGGATGGCGAGCGCATCGCCCAGATGGTGATAGCCCGCCACGAGCAGGCGGAGTGGAACGAGGTGAAACTCCTCGAAGAGACAGAACGTGGTGAAGGCGGCTTTGGCCATACGGGTAAACAATAAACGCATGAAACGAAGATACAGTTGGTGGGGCGGATGCCTGGTGACCCTCGCGCTGGTGTGCGCGGCTTGTGGTTCTTCCAAATCGGTGCGGAAGGGCAACGCCACCGCGCAGTTACAGACCATCTCGCTCTCGGACGAAGAACAACGCAAGTTCGACTACCTCTTCCTCGAAGCCACCCGCGTGAAGGAGAAGGGCGAGTTCGACACCGCCTATGAACTCTATAACCGCTGCCTGGAGTTGCAGCCCAACTCGGCCGTAGTGCTCTATGAGTTGGCTCATTTCCATCTCTACCTGAACCAGCCCGATCAAGCGCAAGCCCTCCTGGAGAAGGCGGTGCAACTGTCGCCCGACAACCTCTGGTACCGACAGAGCCTGGCGGCCTTCTATCAACAACGCGGACTCACGGCCAAGGCCATCGATGCCTATGAACAGATAGCCAGTCAGTTCCCCAAGCGCAGCGACGCGCTGGTAGTGTTGGTGGACCTCTACGGACGCGAGAAACGCTACGCCGATGTGGTGAATGCCCTCGACCGCTTGGAGGTGAAGGAGGGTAAGTCCGAGCAGATTAGTATGGAGAAGTTCCGCATGTATCAGAACCTCGACGACAAGGAGAAGGCATTCAACGAGATAGAGAGCTTGGCTAAGGAATATCCCAACGACTTGCACTACCAAGCTCTGCTGGGCGACACCTACCTCAACAACGACCGTGTGGAGGAGGCGTACGCTGTGGCGCAGTCCATGCTCCGCGAGGAACCGGACAATACCTTGGCACAACTACTGTTGGCATCCTACTACGAGAAGTGCGGACAAGACTCGCTCTACCGCACCCAGATGGACACGGTGCTGCTCAATCCCAAACTCGACACGTCTACCAAGCTGGATATGATGCGCCAAGTAATCATCCGGGCCGAGCAAGCCAAGCAGGATACCGTGAAGGTGATGTCCCTCTTCCGTCAGCTGATGGCGCAAGAGACCGACAATGCCGACCTCAGTATGCTCTGCGCGCAGTATCTCGCCAGCAAACAGATGGGCGAAGAGGTGCTGAAGCCCGTGCTGAACCACATCCTCTCCATCGAGCCCGACAATACCGCCGCCCGCCTGGAGCTGCTCCGCTACGCGGTGAAGAAGGACGACTACAACGAAGCCATCACCATCTGTCGCCCGGCAACGGACTACAACCCCGAGATACTGGAGTTCTACTACTACTTGGGCGTATCCTATTACCAGACCGACCAAAAGGATGAGGCCCTGTCGACCTTCCAACGCGGACTGAAGCAGGTGATTGCCGAGAGTGACAAAAACCTCGTCTCCACCTTCTACGAGATATCCGGCGACATCTATTATCAGAAGCAGCAGAAGGAGAAAGCCTTCGAGTCGTACGACTCCTGTCTGGTCTACAACTCCGCCAACATCAGTGCCCTCAACAACTACGCCTATTACCTCTCGCTGAGCAAGGAACAGCTCGACAAGGCCGAGGAGATGAGCTACCGCACCGTGAAGGCCGAGCCCAACAACGGCACCTACCTCGATACCTATGCCTGGATACTCTTCGAGAAAGGCCGCTACTCCGAGGCGCGTATCTACATCGACGAGGCCATCAAGAACGGGGCTGGCGACGATAGTTCTACCGTGCTCGAGCATTGTGGCGACATCTATTATATGTGCGGTGAGAAGGATGCGGCGCTCGACTACTGGAAACGGGCCGCTGCGTTGGAACACGACTCGAAGACCTTGGATAAGAAGATTAAACTAAAAAGATACATTGCTGAATGAAATCATTCATGAAATATGGTTGGGTGCTGTTGTGCGCCGTGTTGCTGGCCTCGTGTAAGACCACGAAGAGCGGACTCACGTCCGGTAGCTTGAGCAGTGCCGAAGGTACTCAGTACGTCTCCGGTGTGATAGACAATGCCTTGACGTGCGAAGCCATCACCGGAAAGATGAAGTTTGCCTTGGATATCAACGGCAAGCAGGTCTCGTTGGGCGGTAACCTCCGCATGAAACGCAACGATGTGATACAACTCTCGCTGGTCGCTTTCGGACTGGTGGAAGCCGCCCGCATCGAGTTCACCGCCGATGAGGTGCTGGTGGTGGACCGCATCAACAAGCAGTACGTCAGGGCATCGTATGGCAACCTCGACTTCCTCAAGGAGGCCGGCATCAACTTCTATACCCTGCAGGCCCTGTTTTGGAACGAACTCTTCTTGCCCGGTGGGTCTCAGGTGACCGTGGCGGACAGCAAGGCGTTCAGCGTCACCAAGGAAACCGAGCAGGCAGTGTTGACCGGTAAGTCCACCCGTCTGCTCTCCACCCGCTTCTATACATCACTGTCCGATGGGCTGCTGCAGAAGACCGAGATCAGTGCCACGCCCCCTTACCAGCTCAACTGGAACTACGACGAGTTCTCACCCGTGGAGACGAAACAGTTTCCCGGTAAAATGCAGATAGACCTCGAAGGACTGAAGCACCCCGCCACCATCACCCTGCGGCTGAGCAATGTGCGCGCCGATGACGACTGGGAAACCCGTACCAAGGTCTCCGCCAAATATAAGCAGATGACTACCGAGGACATCCTTAAACTGATATTAAAACTTTAGCCATGAAACGGATACTGTTGCTGATTGTCGCTTTGCTGTCGCTCAGCTCGCTCCCTGCCCAGACCAACAAGACCATCAAGGAACTGCAGAACAAACGGGGCGAGTTGCAGGAGGACATATCCCGATCGGAGTCGATGCTGCTCTCCACCCGGAAGGATGTGAAGAGTCAGCTCAACGACCTGTCGCTCATCTCCGGCCAGATAGCTGCCCGTAAGAAACTCATCGGGCAGATAGAGAAGGATGTGAAGACCATGAACAACGAGATATACCTGTTGCAGAAACAACTCAACAAGTTGAAGAAGGAACTGAAGCAAAACCAGGACAACTATGAGGCATCGGTGAAGTATCTCTACAAGAACCGCACCATACAGGAGAAGCTAATGTTCATCTTCTCTGCCCAGACGCTGAGCCAAACCCTCCGCCGCCTGCGCTATGTGCGCGAGTATGCTACCTACCAGCGCATACAGGGCGAAGAGGTGATGAAGAAACAAGAGCAGCTGACCGCCAAGAAGAAAGAACTGGAACAGGCACGCAAGGAGAAGACCAACCTGCTCTCCCTTAAGGAGGCCGAACAGGGCAAGCTGCAGCAGCAGGAGAAGCAACAGCGCACACTGGTCAACAATCTGCAGAAGAAACAGAAGGGGTTGCAGGCTGAGTTGGCGCGTAAGCGTAAGCAGGCACAGCAACTTAATAACCAGATAGACCGCTTGATTGAGGAGGAACTGGCTGCCGCCAAAAAGCGCGAGCAGCAGAAAACTACGGCCCGCACGGAGCCGAAGTCCGAGGCGAAGAACAAGAAGGGCTCTACTGGTAAGACCAAGCCGAGTAAGATGGAGGCCTATGAGGCCAATACGAGCGACCGCAAGCTCTCCGGCTCCTTCGAGAAGAATCGGGGTAAGTTGCCGACACCCATCACCGGGCCCTACCTTATCGTGAGTCACTATGGCACCCACGAGGTGACGGGACTTAAATATGTGAAGCTGGATAATAAAGGTATTGACATTAAAGGTCAGAGGGGCGCGAAGGCGCGTGCCATCTTTGCCGGCGAGGTGTCCGCCGTCTTCCAATACAACGGCACGGCCAACGTGCTGATTCGCCACGGCCAGTACATCTCCGTCTATTGCAACTTGGCCTCCACCTCCGTCTCGCGTGGACAACATGTGGACACCAAGCAGAGCATCGGCACGGTCAGCACCGACGCCACAGGCAACACGGTGCTCCATTTCCAACTGCGTAAGGAGACCACCAAGCTCAATCCCGAAGCTTGGTTGGGTAACTAAGCTGCAGGTGAAGGGTACAAAACGGCCTATAAAGGCAGACACTATAATTTGTTGTAACTAATTACCTGATGCCTGATGCCTTTGCTCGCATGCCAAACCGTTTACTTTGACTGCAGAATGTAAACATATAGTAGACACTCTTGCTTGCGGATTTATCCTCTCCCGACGGTATGCGCGACAAGATAAATTACCGTCTTTCGGGGGGAATGGGGGGGGTAAAACGAGGCGGGTGGCATGGTTAAATAAGTAAAACAGAGTACAAAATCTGTAGCGGAAGTTATTGTGGAGATAATCTATTGGCGTACCTTTGCACCTGTTTCTAATAAGTGCTAGGTAATTGTGGCTCAGTTATTAGTGCGGAATAATTGAATAATATCAAGATAAATATAGTGTATGATAGTATACAACAGTCGTTTGGCGAAGTATTTTCTTAAGGGAAAACGAAATAAGTGTTTCATTACTTTGTTCGGAATCACATATACGACAGAGTCCGGCTTCCTGCCTATGGACATCTCTTTAGAGATGAAGATACATCGTCAGCAATATTCCGAATGCTTCTGGGCCTCCGTCATACCTACCGCTATTCTCTGTGTGTTTGTCTCACTCTTCTTCGTTGTGTTGCCGTTCCTCATGTACCACATCCTCTATTGGATTGAGTACAAGGCCAAAGGCCACTCTGCCTTCGACTACGAAGCAGCCCTCAACCACGACGACGCTGCCTACCCGGTCATGCGTAAGTCCTTCGCTTGGAAGAAATGGTACTGGAAGGACCATCTCTCCAAACTGGACTAACTCCACACTCACTTCTTCTTAAATTCTCAGGCCGTCCAACATCTTCAGATAGAGTTCGATGGCCTCGCTTATTTCACGGATGACGATATACTCGTCCGCGGTGTGCGAGCGTGACGAGCGTCCCGGACCCATCTTCACGGAGGGGAACGACATCAGCGCCTGGTCGGACAGGGTGGGGGAACCGAAGGGTACACGCCCCAGTGCCACGGCCCGTTGTACAAACGGATGCGACACGTCGATGCGGGAGGAGTTGAGCCGGAACGACCGTGCCTTTGCCTCGCACTGGATGTGCTGCTGGATGAGGCCGAACAACTCCTCGTTGGAGTAGAGCTCGTTGCTGCGGATGTCCACTACGAAGGTACAGCGGTCAGGCACTACATTATGTTGAGTACCGGCATTGATCTGTGTGACGCTCATCTTCACGGGACCCAGTAGGTCCGACACCTTCTCGAACCGGTAGTCGCGGAACCACTCGATGTCCGCCAGCGTCTTGTAGATGGCATTGTCCCCCTCCTCGCGTGCCGCATGGCCCGACTTCCCGTAGGCCGTTACGTCCAGCACCATCAGTCCCTTCTCGGCAATGGCGGGTTGCATCTCTGTAGGCTCGCCCACGACGGCCATGGTGATAGGCGGCAGGATGGGCAACACACTCTCGATGCCGTCCTTGCCCGACACCTCCTCTTCGCACGAGGCCAAGAAGATGAGGTTGTAGGCCTGCTGCTTCTTACAAAGCTCCTTGAACACCTGGAAGAGCGACACCACGCTGGCGCCTGCGTCGTTGCTGCCCAGGCCATACAGCTTCCCGTTGATCTCGGTCGGCTCGAAGGGACGTTTCATCCATCCTGCCACCGGCTTCACGGTGTCGATATGCGAATTGAGCAGGATGGTAGGGCGGTGGAGGTCGAACATCGGACTGACGCACCACACGTTGTTGCCCTTGCGGTTGGCCAGCACACCACTCTCCTCGATAAACTCCTGCAGCACATTGGCTGCCTCCTCCTCCTCGCGGCTTACCGAGGGGGTCTTAATCAACGCTTTCAGCAAGCGCACCGCTTCGCTGGTCAGCTCTTCTATATCTGTCATCATTCTTTCAATGCTTAATTTACGGCAAATGTACGCAAAAAGGGGAAAGATAGACGGCCTCTAGGCAAAATATTGCGTCCGGCTTGTTATTCTGCTGCCTAAAATCATTACCTTTGTAGCGAAATAAAAACTATGACAATGGGTGAAACTCCTCAATTAACTGCGCTTATCCGTCGGCAGGCCGACAAGTATGAAGAGCGTGTGGCTCTCCGTTATCGCGATTACCAAACAGAACAATGGATTCCTGTCACGTGGCGCCAGTTCTCAGATATTATCAACGAGGCCGCCTGTGCACTCTATTCATTGGGTGTGGAGGTGCAGGAGAACATCGGTATCTTCTCACAGAACAAGCCCGAATGTCTCTATATGGACTTCGCGGCCTTCGCCAACCGGGTGGTCACCATACCGCTCTATGCCACCAGCTCCGAGGCACAGGCTCAGTATATCGTCAACGATGCCTCCATCCGCTTCCTTTTTGTGGGCGAACAGTATCAGTACGATGTGGCTTACCGCATACACAGCCTCTGCCCTTCGTTGCAGAAGGTCATCATCTTCGACCCAGGCGTGCAGCGCAACCCCGAGGACTGCGTCTCCGTTTACTTCTCCGACTTTCTGAAGTTGGGTGAGCAGTGCAAGCGGTTGTCCGAGGTGGAACAGCGGGCCGCAGGCGCTACCACGGACGACTTGGCCAACATTCTCTACACCTCTGGTACCACGGGTGAGTCCAAGGGCGTGATGCTCCATCACTCTTGCTACAACGAGGCGTTCCGCATCCATAAGATTCGCCTCACCAACCTTACCGATAAGGATGTCATTATGAACTTCCTCCCATTGACGCACATCTTCGAGAAGGCATGGGTCTACTATTGCCTCGTGGTGGGTTGCGAAATCTGTGTGAACCTTCGTCCTGTGGACATCCAGAAGACCATCAAGGAGGTGCATCCGACCTGCATGTGTGCCGTTCCTCGTTTCTGGGAGAAAGTCTACGCCGGTGTGCTGGAACAGATTCACGCCGCCAACGGCATGAAGCGTTGGCTATTCGAGGATGCTGTGAAGGTGGGCCGTGCCTACAACCTCGACTATAAACGTGTCGGCAAGGAGCCGCCCATGTGGCTCACTATGAAATATAAGTTCTACGAGAAGACCGCCTATCAACTGCTGAAGACCACGATAGGCATCGAGAACGGCAACTTCTTCCCCACTGCCGGCGCTGCCATACCGCAGGCCGTGGAGGAGTTCGTCCACTCCGTAGGCATCAACATGGTTGCTGGTTACGGACTCACCGAGTCCACCGCTACGGTGTCGTGCGACGATCTGCCCCAATACGTCATCGGCTCGGTGGGTCGGGTGATGCCTAGTGTGGAGGTGAAGATAGGCGACAACGGTGAGATCCTGTTGCGCGGAAAGACCATCACGAAAGGTTACTACAAGAAGGAGGCCGTTACCCGTCAGGCTATCGATGCCGATGGATGGTTCCATACGGGCGACGTGGGCTATCTGGATGGCGACACGCTCTTCCTTACCGACCGGTTGAAGGACCTCTTCAAGACCTCCAATGGCAAGTACATCGCTCCGCAGGCCATCGAGAGCAAACTGGTGGTGGACCGTTACATCGACCAGATAGCCGTCATAGCCGACCGACGCAAGTTTGTCTCGGCCCTCATTATCCCCAACTATAAACTGGTGGAGGAGTATGCCGCAAGCAGACATATCGCCTACCGCGACCTTCCGGACCTGCTCCAGCAGGAGGCGGTGATAGAGCTCTTCAAGGACCGTATCGACACGTTGCAGCAACAGTTGGCCCACTACGAACAGGTGAAACGGTTCACCCTGTTGCCAGAGCCTTTCAGCATGAAGCGTGGCGAGCTGACCAACACGTTGAAGATACGTCGCCCGGTGCTCTACCAAAACTACGCGAAAGAAATAGACAAGATGTATGCGGACTGATGCCTCTTGTCTGATGTATTACCTATTATAATGTATAACCCGTAAAAACTCTTTTCAGCCCATGATTACAACATTGGTTATCCTGGCCCTCTCGGCCATCTTCTTCGTCAGTGGTAAGGTACGCTCCGATTTGGTGGCCCTTTGCTCGCTGGTGCTGTTGCTCATCTTCAACATTCTCACTCCCGAGGAGGCCTTGTCGGGTTTCTCCAGCAATGTCGTCATCATGATGATTGGCTTGTTCGTGGTGGGTGGCGCCATCTTCCAGACCGGACTGGCCAAGATGATCAGTGGTAAGATACTGAAGCTGGCAGGCACCAGCGAACTGCGCCTCTTCATTCTGGTCGTGGTGGTGACCTCCGCCATTGGTGCATTCATCAGCAACACCGGCACGGTGGCCCTGATGTTGCCTATTGTAGTGAGCCTGGCCGTAGGGGCCGGTATGAACCAGTCGCGCCTGCTGATGCCACTGGCCTTTGCCAGCAGCATGGGTGGTATGATGACTCTCATCGGTACCCCTCCCAACTTGGTGATACAGGACACACTCACCGGCGCGGGCTACGAGCCGTTGTCGTTCTTCTCGTTCCTACCCGTGGGCATCATCTGCGTGGTGGTGGGCATTGTGGTGTTGTTGCCCCTGACCAAATGGTTCCTCTCGAAGAAGAGCGGTAAGGACGACGAGACCACTACCCGTGGTAAGTCGCTCAACGAGTTGGTCTCCGAATATCAGTTGGCCGACAACCTCTTCCGATTGAAGGTGAAGATATCCTCGTCGGTCGTAGGCAAGACTGTGGAAGAGCTCGACGTGCGCAACCGCTACGGACTCAATATTCTGGAGATACGCCGAGAGACGAATCCCAAGGCCAAGTTGCTCAATTCCATCAGTCAGAATCTGGCCGACCCTACGCTGCAGTTCCAGGTGAACGACATCGTCTACATCATGGGCGAGTTCGCGCAAGTGAATCAACTAGCCAAGACCTATGGACTCGATGTGGTGGACTTCCACACGACCGAGGATAAGAAGCAAGCCACGGTCGACTTCTATGACATCGGCATTGCCGAGATTCTGCTCATGCCCTCGTCCCGGCTCATCAACCAGATGGTGAAGGACTCCGGCCTCCGCTCGAAGTTCAACGTGAATGTGTTGGGTATCCGCCGCAAGCGCGATTACCTGTTGCGCGACCTGAAGGACGAGAAGATGCACAGCGGCGACGTGCTGTTGGTGCAAGGCGCCTGGAAGGACATTGCCCGGCTTAGCAAAGAGGACGCCGATTGGGTGGTCCTCGGTCAGCCGTTGGAGGAGGCCACCAAGGTGACCCTCGACTACAAAGCCCCTTTGGCGGGAGCCATCATGTTGCTGATGGTCTGCATGATGGTGTTCGACTTCATCCCCATCGCCCCCGTGACGGCCGTGATGATAGCCGGCATCCTGATGATTCTCACCGGCTGCATCCGCAATATGGAAGCTGCTTACAAGACTATCAACTGGGAGAGCATCGTACTGATTGCCGGCATGTTGCCCATGTCGCTGGCATTGGAGAAGACGGGCACCTCCAACTACATATCCACTACGCTGGTCAACGGACTAGGTGAATACGGACCGACCGCCCTACTGGCAGGCATCTATTTCACCACCTCCCTGATGACCATGTTCATCAGCAACACGGCCACGGCGGTGCTGCTGGCCCCCATCGCCCTCCATTCGGCCGTGCAGTTGGGTGTTAGTCCCTATCCGTTCCTCTTTGCCGTCACCTTGGGAGCGAGCATGTGTTTCGCCTCTCCGTTCTCCACCCCGCCCAACGCGTTGGTGATGAACCCCGGTAAGTACACCTTCATGGATTACATTAAGGTTGGCTTGCCCCTGCAGGTTATCTTGGGCGTCATTATGATTTTTGTACTGCCATTGCTCTTTCCCTTTTAATATTTTCCGTTACCTTTGCAGATATGATTACAATAGAGCAACTCAAAGATATAAAAGAGCGCACTGAAGCGTTGAGGCGTTACCTCGACATCGACTCCAAACTGATTCAGGTGGAGGAGGAGCAGTTGCGTACTCAAGCCCCCGGATTCTGGGACGATGCTAAAGCCGCCGAGGCGCAGATGAAGAAAGTGAAGTCTCTGCAGGCGTGGATAGAAGGTTACAACGAAGTGAAGGTACTGGCCGACGAGCTGGCATTGGCCTTCGACTTCTACAAGGACGAGCTGGTGAGCGAAGTCGAGGTGGACGATGCCTATCAGAAAGCCCTCAAGGCCGTGGAGGCATTGGAGCTGAAGAATATGCTACGGCAGGAAGCCGACCAGATGGACTGCGTGCTGAAAATCAACTCCGGTGCTGGCGGTACCGAGAGTCAGGACTGGGCCTCCATGCTGATGCGTATGTATATGCGCTGGGGTGAGACCCATGGCTACACGGTCACCATCACCAACCTGCAGGAAGGCGACGAGGCCGGCATCAAGTCGGTGACGATGGAAATTAAGGGCGATTCCGCCTTCGGTTACCTCAAAGGTGAGAACGGAGTGCACCGCCTTGTGCGTGTCTCTCCCTACAATGCTCAGGGTAAGCGTATGACCTCTTTCTCGTCAGTCTTTGTCACCCCGTTGGTGGACGACTCCATCGAGGTGAACATCAGCCCCGCCTGTGTGTCGTGGGATACCTTCCGCTCCGGTGGCGCCGGTGGACAGAACGTCAACAAGGTGGAGTCCGGTGTGCGTCTGCGCTATCAGTACAAAGACCCCTATACCGGCGAGGAGGAGGAAATCCTCATCGAGAACACCGAGACGCGTGACCAACCCAAGAACAAGGAGAATGCCATGCGCCAGTTGCGCTCCATCCTCTACAACAAAGAATTGCAGCACCGCATGGCCGAGCAGGCCAAGATAGAGGCAGGTAAGAAGAAGATAGAGTGGGGCTCGCAGATACGAAGCTACGTCTTTGACGACCGTCGGGTGAAGGACCACCGCACCAACTACCAGACCTCCGACGTGAACGGAGTGATGGACGGCAAGATAGACGAGTTCATCAAAGCCTATCTGATGGAGTTCTCTGATTCAGAAAGTTAACAACTTAAATATAAATGCTATATGAGTAACAATAAATCTAAAAGAAGCGAAGCCCGTGAGAAACGTCAGGAGAAACAAGCCGAGAAGGTAGTCAATGGCATCTTCATCGGACTGATTGTGCTGGCCGTCATCGGCATCGTTGTTTTCTCCTTTATGTGATAACACCCGAGCCGGAATAACCTCCCTTCGTCGCTTCGTTACCGATAAGTTAGCGGATTTGTGTCTGCCTCGCATAAGGCACACGCAAGTCCGCTTTTCTGTGCGTCTGCCTAACTAGTTATAGCTCATGTCTTTGCAAGATTGCCAAAAACAAATAATTTATTTTTGGTAATTCTTCAGTATCCTATGCACGACTGGGGTGATGACTAGGTAGCCGAGGAGTGTGCCTAGCGCTACGCCCAGGCTGTTGGCGGCCATATCCATCCAGTCGCCGTTGCGGGTCTCGGTGCAGTACGCTTGCAGAATCTCCATCAAACCGCTCAAGGCCAGCGGGAACACTATTGTCCACCAGAGGCGACGGCAGAGTACAACGGGGCGGTGATTTTTGGCATATTCCAGCCAGATAACGCTACACAGTCCGCCGTACATAATCAGATGTGTCCATTTGTCGATGAACGGAACATCGTCCAGCTCCGTCTCCGGCATTTTGCAGAGCGACAACACGCAGATGGCGCATACGACCAGCAGCGTCAGTGGATAGTGCTTGATAAAGGTCTTCATTCTGTTGAGTTGTTGTTATATACTGCAAAAGTAAGGATTTCCCGTCGATAATGCGTTGCCGCATCGATGGATTCACGCTCCCTTTACAATATTTACACCTTAAATGCGCAGCATCAAACTTTTCTTTTGCTACTTTTGCATAATTATTAAAATATAAGTATCAATTCTTTCAATCTGCGTACAGCAAACGGGATGGATGAAGTCATTCCACGACGGAACGTGAGTCGACAGGTACGAAAGAGAAAACGAATAATATAGAGTAATTATGAGCACTGAGAGAGCGAACTTTGGCAGCAAGTTGGCTGCCATATTGGCGGCAGCAGGTTCCGCTGTGGGTTTAGGTAATATCTGGCGTTTCCCCTACGAAACGGGTCAGCATGGCGGGGCGGCCTTCATCTTGGTCTACATCGCCTGCGTCCTCCTATTAGGCATGCCGGTGATGATATCCGAATTTGCCGTTGGTCGTCGTTCGCGTGCCAACACGGCCCGTGCCTACCGCATACTGGCCCCCAAATCTTCCCTGCGTTGGATTGGTTATATGGGAGTCTTGACTGGCTTCTTGATACTTGGTTACTACTCTGTGGTTGCCGGATGGACCTTGGAGTACATCCTGGAGGCTGGCTGTGGAGGCTTTGCCGGTAAGACCCCCGACGATTTCACCCAGGCTTTCGCCTCGTTCTCGCAAGACCCGTGGCGTCCGTTGCTTTGGCTCTGTGTCTTCATGTTCGTCACCCATTTTGTGGTAGTGAAAGGCGTGGAGAAGGGTATTGAGCGATCCGCCAAGGTATTGATGCCATTGCTTTTCGTCCTAGTCATCATTCTGGCTTGTTGCTCCATCTCGCTGCCTAACGCTTCCAAGGGACTGGAGTTCTTGCTGAAGCCTGACTTCTCGAAAATCGATAGTGGCGTATTCTTCGGGGCCATGGGCCAGGCATTCTTCTCATTGAGTCTAGGTATGGGATGCCTCTGCACATACGCCTCCTATTTCAGTAAGGAGACCAACTTGTCGCGCACCGCGCTGGGTGTTGGCATCATCGATACCTTGGTCGCTATCCTTGCCGGATTGATTATCTTCCCTGCCGCCTTCTCGGTGGGTATCAGTCCCGATGCCGGTCCTTCGCTTATCTTCATCACGCTGCCCAATGTGTTCCAGCAGGCCTTTGCCGGCATGCCGGTGTTGGCATGGCTATTCGCCGTGATGTTCTACGTGCTGTTGGCCTTGGCCGCCCTCACCTCCACCATATCTATCCACGAGGTGGTGACCGCCTTTGCCCACGAGGAGTTTGGCATGTCCCGTAAGGTCGGTGCCCGTTGGGTATCAGCCTTCTGTCTCTTCCTGGGCGTGCTGAGCTCTCTCTCACTGGGCGTGCTCCAACATTGCACCGTTTTCAGTATGGGATTCTTCGACCTGTTCGATTACGTCACGGCCAAGATTCTGTTGCCTATCGGTGGCATGTTCATCTCCATCTTCACCGGATGGGTGCTCGACCGCAAGGTGTTGTACGATGAGGTGAGCAACGGAGGCACCCTGCGTGTTCCCTTCTTCTGGGCCTATGTCTTCATCTTGAAATTCATCGCTCCAGTGGCTATCGCCGTCATCTTCCTCAAGGAGCTGGGTATCTTTTAATGGATGAGGGACTGGTTCTTCTATCTCTCGAAGTCGGAGCGCCGAGGTGTCATTGTGCTCTCTGCGTTGGTGATGATGCTGGCTGCCATCTTGTGCTGCTGCCGGCTGGGCATCATCGGTACTCCCAAACTGCCGTTGGCCGCTGCCGACAGTGTGCGTTTGGACTCCATGTTGGCCCGTCTGGGCGATAAGGAGAGAGGTAGGAGGACCTATCAGCGTACCCCATCTGCCTCTCAAGAGTCACCGGTGTTGTCTCGGTTCGACCCCAACGAGGCCGATTCTTTGCAACTCTCCCGACTGGGACTCCCTAGATATGTGGTTCGCAACATCCTTCGTTATCGGGACAAGGGTGGTGTGTTTCGCACCGTGGAGTCGTTTGCCAAAATCTATGGACTCTCCACGGAACAGTATGTGCAGCTGAAGCCTTACATTGTGATAGGGGAGGAGTACCTCGCACAGCAGAGGGTCCCTGTTGCGGATACCTTGCCGACCCCGACGACTGAGCCTGTTCCTCTGGCTCCCCGATGGGAACGGATAGAGAAATATCCTGAGGGGACTGTCGTCGACCTCAACCAGGCTGACACTACGGAGCTGAAGCGTGTGCCTGGCATCGGCAGTGGCTATGCCAGGCAGATAGTTGCCTACCGTGCCCGGTTAGGCGGCTTCTACTCGGTGGAGCAGCTGCGGGAGATCAACTCCTTGCCTGATTCTGTCCACCGCTGGTTCAGCGTGTCGTCGCAGCCTAAGCAAATCCTGTCCATCAACCGGATGGATGTGGAACGCCTGCGTAGTCATCCCTACCTCAACTTCTATCAGGCGAAGGCTATTGTTGAGCATCGTCGCAAGTATGGGAAACTAAAAAGTCTTTCCCAGCTATCCACCTATGAGGAGTTTACTGAGAAAGACTTGAAACGTTTGTCACATTACGTTACCTTCGACTGATAACGCGTTCTGCGTTTATTCGGGGATGTATCCTGCTGCTTTGGCGATGAGGCGAGGAATCTCCGCATTGTCCGTCCGCTTGCAGAACAGGTTGGCACCAGCACCGATAGCGAAGACAGGCACCCATTCAGCTGTGTGTCCTCCACTGGTCCAGCCCAGCAGCGCCTGCTCGCTCATAATCTTTATGGCCGCTGCCGACAGGGGCTCGTCCTTCTGGTACTCGCTTTCTTTCAGCGCTACCTCTTTGTCGCTAAACGATTCCTTGTAAATCTGCTTTAGACTCTCCTCCTGCTTGCTGGTCAGCTTTATCTGGTCCCAAAAGCCGAAGTTCTCCTTCAACGCCTTCTCCACCATCTCCCAAGTCACCTTGTTCTTGGTTTCCTTGCGCAGCGTGTTCAGGTAGGTGGTGAACACCCGCTCGCTCATTTTCTGCTTGGCGAGCACCTTGGTATTCAGGTCATAGATGTTGTTGATTCCCAATCCCAGACCACCAGTCTCATGGTCGGCGGTTATCACAATCAGCGTCTCGTCGGGGTGCTGCAGGTAGAACTGGTAAGCCTCTTTCACTGCCTGGTCGAGGTCTATTACCTCCTGCACCATGGTGCCGGCATCGTGGCTGTGGTTGGCCCAGTCAATCTGTCCACCCTCTATCATGAAGAAGAAACCTTCCGATAGGTCGCGTGAGAAGAAATCGATGCCTGCCTTCACAATCTGCTGCAGACTCATGTCGTCCGCCTCGCGGTCAATGGCGTAGGGGAGCGACTTGGCCGGTTTGCCTTCGGGTTGCAACAGCAGAACCTTCTCTTTCTGTGTGCCCTTCGTGTAGGCGTCGTATCCGCGGTAGATGGTGTAGCCCGCTTCCTCCACTATGTTGTAGAGGCTCGGTTGGTCATGCTTCTTGCCTGTAGGTTGCAGAAAATCCGACCCGGCAAAGAAGTCGAAGCCCGACGAGGCGAGCTGTTTACCTATCTCATAATAACTGTTTCGGTTGGGTTGGTGCGCATAGAAGGCACCCGGGGTGGCGTGGTCGATGCTCACCGATGTGCTGACGCCCACCCGTGCTCCTTGTTTCTTTGCCCACACGCCGATGCTGCTTACGGCAGTCTGTTTGTCGGGTAGCATACCCAGAACGCTGTTGCTCGTCTTGTGTCCTGTGGCCAAGGCTGTGCCCGAGGCCGATGAGTCCGTCACCCGGTTGCTCAGCGAGTAGGTGGTGGCCACTGTTGTGTAGGGGAATGTGCTCATCAGCAAGAGCGAAGGGTTGCGTCGCCCTTCCATCTCACCTTGGAATACCTCGGTTGCGTTGACGTGGTTCACGCCCATGCCGTCACCGATGAAGTAGAATACATATTTTGCCTGTTGGGCGAAGCCTGCCACTGCTAGCAGGCACATCATAATGAAAACAATAGAATACCTTTTCATAATAATCCGTCGTAAGAAAGTTTAGATTTTGACTGGGCAAAGGTAATGAAAATATTCGGCTTATGTGGCGAGGCGGAGTATTCTATAGGTTGTTTAACGATTCCGTCATACATTCGTTGGCGATGCTTGTTCAGAGTCGGCTTTATACCCATTTTCCCGATGACCCTATGCTCAACAGACCTAGACCCTAGGCTCTCCGAAAGGGCAACAAAAAAGGGGACGAACCTAAGCGGTATCATTCCCTTGATTGTCGGAAAGAGGCGACTCGAACGCCCGACCCCTACGTCCCGAACGTAGTGCGCTACCAACTGCGCTACTTTCCGATTTTGCGGTTGCAAAGATAGAGGTTATTTTTGAAACGACCTAAGAAAAAATGAACTTTTTTGCATATAATATTTGGAGGTTCAGAAAAAGTGCTTACCTTTGCAGCCGTAAACGATGGTGCCATAGCTCAGTTGGTAGAGCAAAGGACTGAAAATCCTTGTGTCACTGGTTCGATTCCCGTTGGCACCACAAGAGCAGAGAGGGTTACAGCGATGTAGCTCTCTTTTTTTTTGTGTGCATATAGTTCGGAGTGCGGTAGTCACATGGTAACTGTGATACTATATTAAATAACATAAATACCTACTTATGGGTATTTGCACGAAACTCTTTAACTTCTAACTTTGCCCGCTGAAACATTCTGGTACAAAGACTTACACACACGAATAAGGTAAATAGACATATAACGGATATGGAGAATATCATTGAATGCAAGAATCTGACGCATTACTACGGTAAGCGGATGATTTACGAGAATCTGAGTTTCAATGTTCCCAAAGGACGCATACTGGGCCTCTTGGGAAAGAACGGAACGGGAAAAACAACCACTATCAACATCTTGAGCGGATATCTGCAACCGCGCTCCGGCGAATGCCGCATCTTTGGCGAAGAGATCAGCCACATGCAACCTTCCTTACGTAAGAACATCGGCCTGCTTATCGAGGGCCATGTGCAATATCAGTTCATGACTATCCGTGAGATAGAGAAATTCTACTCAGCCTTCTACCCCGGCCAGTGGCGCAAGGACGCATACTATGGCTTGATGGAGAAACTGAAAGTGGCTCCCGGACAGCTCATCTCGCGCATGTCATGCGGTCAGCGCTCTCAGGTGGCCCTGGGCATCATCCTCGCACAGAATCCCGAACTGCTCATACTCGATGACTTCTCCTTGGGACTCGACCCTGGTTACCGCCGACTCTTCGTCGACTACCTGCGCGACTATGCCCGCTCCGAGAACAAGACCGTGTTCCTTACCTCGCACATCATCCAGGACATGGAGCGTCTGATCGACGACTGCATCATCATGGACTATGGTAGCATCCTGGTGCAACAACCTGTGGGCGAGTTGCTCTCCACCCTGCACCGCTTCACTTGCAAGGTGCCCGAAGGCTACATGATGCCCGGGGACAAACGCTTCTACCACCCCTCGGTCATCCGCACTGAACTGGAGACGTTCTCGTTCCTCACCAAGGACGAGGTGGAGAACAGTCTCCGCTCGCTTAATGTTCCCTACGAGGACTTGAAGTGTGAGAGTGTGAACCTGGAAGATGCCTTCATCGGCTTGACCGGAAAATATTGATTGGTAAATACGAAAGAAAGATGAACGCTATATTTTATAAGGAATGGATAAAGACGCGCTGGTATTCGCTCTTGGCCTTGGTCGTGACCCTAGGCTTTGCCGGATATGCCATGCTGCGCATCAATAAGGTGGTCAACCTGAAGGGTGTGGACCACGTGTGGGAAATTATGTTGATGAAAGACACCACTTTCATCGAGTTGATTCAGTACGTGCCCCTGTTGGTGGGCATCCTCTTCGCTGTGGTGCAGTTCGTACCCGAGATGTACCGTAAGTGCTTGAAACTGACGCTCCACCTGCCTTACCCGCAGTTGAAGATGGTCAACTTCATGTTGCTCTATGGCATCGTGGCCCTTTGCATCTGCTTCGCCACCAACTTCATCCTGATGTTCGCCTATCTGCAGAGCATCCTCGCACCGGAGCTCTACAACCGGGTGCTGCTCACGGCCATACCATGGTATCTGGCAGGCGTGGAGGCTTACTTGTTGGTGGCTTGGATTTGCCTGGAGCCGACTTGGAAGCGTCGCGTGCTCAACTTCATAGTGACGTTGCTCGTCCTGCGGGTGTTCTTCCTCTCCACCCTGCCTGAGGCCTACACTGGATTCTTGCCTTGGATGGTGCTCTTCATCCTGCTGAGCATCAGTTTCTCGTGGCTCTCCATCAATCGCTTCAAGATGGGTAAACAGGATTAAACGGATAAACAAACTATTAAACACAGAACAATGATACGCTTTAGCAAGATATTTTTAGGCATCACAGTAGCCCTCATTCTGATGTGGCAACTGCCTTGGTGCTACTCCTTTTTCACCGCCTCTCCCTCGAAGTCGACCTTCTGCATCTACAGTACTTTGAAGGGTGAGTTCGTTACGATGGGATACGATGACGAGAAAGGCAAACTGATTCGTGTGGACGAGTCCGGCAACGAATATACCCAGGAACAGGCCGACAGTCTGTTGCCCTTCTTCTACGTCCGTCAGCTGATGGCCGACGAGCGCTTCCCCGACACCATCAATGGCGTGGGCATCACGCCACGCGAGGTGCAGGTGAACAACTTCAACTTCCGGGCATCCGCCCAGGACTTCAACGCTCCCAAGGTGGGCCTCTACCCCCTGCTGGAGAGCATGTCCAAGCGTGTGGAGTTGACCATGCCCGACGATGTGTTCCGCATCAACTCCAAGGGTATGGAGTTCGTGAAGATGGAGACCAACTCCATTGACGAGCAGAAGAGCGAACTCTTCACCTCAATGCTGAAGAAGAAAGGCTTCACCTTCCCCGCTACCGAGATAGCCGGCAACCCCAGTGCCCGCAAGGAGTACGACGAGGGCTACCTGATACTTGACAATGAGGGTAAGCTCTTCCATGTGAAGATGACGAAAGGTCGCCCCTACGTGCGTGCCATCGACCTGCCCGAGGGACTGAAACTGAAACATCTGTTCGTCACAGAGTTCACCAACCGTCAGACACTGGGCTATCTCACCGACGTGGACAACCACTTCTACGTGTTGCTCAACAAGAGCTACGAGGTGATAAAGACCGGCGTGGAGTCGTACGACCCCGAGAAAGACGGACTGCTGATATTCGGCAACATGTTCGACTGGACGGTGCGTGTGACCACTGACACGGAGATGTGCTACTATGCCCTCTCTGCCGACGACTTCTCGTTGATACGCAAGAAGGTGATTGAGGACGACGAGTCTTCGTTCTCCATACTCTCCTTCACCTCTTACAAGGACAAGTATGTGAAACCCCGTTTCTTCTAACTCGGAATGTCTTATTCGATGAATAAATATGTTAGTAATGTATGTGGCTGGCTCATTGGGCTGGCCACATATGGTATTTGTATACCACAAACCTTGGCGATACCTGCCCGTAGCGGTGTCGTCACGGTGAAGCAAAAGGACGGAACCGTGCTGCGCGTCACGCTCCATGGCGACGAGTTCAGCCACTATGCCCTCTCCGAGGATGGCTACACACTGGTGCGTGGCGACGATGGCAACTACTACTATGCCACGCTCGACCCTGCCGGACTGTTGGCCCCAACCGAGGTGAAAGCACAGAATAAGTTTCCGGGTAATACCACATTGAGTACACGGGCCGGTTCCACTACCGCCATCGAGAAGGGCGTGCGTCCGCAGGCGATGAGCGAACGGGCCAAGGAGATGATGGAGTCGTGGGCCACGCCGAAGCAGGCAACCGCCGCGGTTAAGTCCACCAAGGCGGCTGTCTCCACCCAGTATAAGGTGCCGGATCGCATCCGCAATCAGAGTTTCCCCACCACCGGCAAGCAGAAGTATGTGGTGCTGCTGGCGGAGTTTCCCGACCTTCCCTTCACCGAAGGTACGCGGCAAAACTTCACTGAGATGCTCAACGGACACTGCTACTCCTATAACGGTGCCACGGGAAGCGCTTGGCAATACTATTACGACAACTCCAACGGACGGTTCGACCCAGAGTATGCGGTGCTGGGTCCCTACAAACTCTCCAACGATCGGAGCTACTACACCGCCAACGAAGATGCCAAGGCTCGCGAGATGGCAGCCGAGGTTTGTACGTTGGCCCACGATGCGGGCGATGTGGACTTCAGCCAGTATGCTGTGGATGGAACGGCCAAGGATGTCTTCATCTTCTACTCGGGAGGTGGCGAGGCCGATGGGGCAGACCCCGACGGCATTTGGCCCCACCGCAGCACCGTCTCTAGCGGATTGACACTCGACGGGGTGAGTCTGTCGGGCTATGCTTGCTCCGCTGAGCTCATGAAGACCACCGATGGCACGATTTGTCTCACCGGTATCGGCGCTTTCTGCCACGAGTTTGGCCATGTGTTGGGTTGGCCCGACTTCTACGATACCAACTACGAGCAGAACGGACAAAACTACGGGCCGTCCCTCTACTCGCTGATGGACTCCGGCGACTACAACAACGAATCGCATACCCCTCCTGCACTGAGCATCCTCGAACGTTGGATGGTGGGTTGGACTGAACCCGAAGAGATAACCGCCTCGGGCAGCTACACCCTGTACCCAGTGACGCAGGACAAAGGTTACCTCATAGGTACCCCCAGCACCAACGACTACTTCCTGCTGGAGTACCGTGGCAAGGGCGACCAAGTGTGGGACAAGGCTGAGTACTTGACACGCTACAGTGCCAGCTATGGCTCTGGCGCCACGGCTTACCAAGGATTGCTGGTTTACCACATCGACTATTCCAACTCCAATTACTGGTACAACAACACGCTGAATGCCATATCGGGGATGGAGTGCATGAAGGTGGTCTGCTCCTATCCCGTAGCGGATATGGTGGTCAACTATCCGGCCAACGCCTTCTACCCCGGGGGCTTCAATGTGACCAAATTGCAGAAGTCCTCCAACAAATACTACGCTTCGTGGCAAGGCGCTACGCCCAACTACGAACTGCACAACATCGCTCTGGCGGACGGAACCGTCACCTTCACGGTGGGCGGCATCTGTATAGAAGAGTTGAGCGCCTACCAAAACGATGTGGTCTTCTCGTGGAGCGACGACATGTCAGACAAATGGACCATCGCTTGGAAGACCCGGCGCGACAGAAGCTATAAGAACAGCCAGGAGGTGACGGAGAAGACTTTCCATCTGAGCGAGCTCACTCCCAATACCATCTACGAGGTGACCATCACTGGGTCGGCCGACGTGGAGCAGACTTTCAGCTTCATCACGGGCGTATCTTCCTACTCCTACCAAGCGGAGATGGAGTTGGTTTCGCCCCTCGAACAGCAGCCGGACTATTATTTGGTCTACCTCAATGGTGTCGGCACCGTGAAGTCCATTACCTGGACCATCGATGGCGAGGAGTCGTCCAACTTCTGCAAACTGTCCGTTGGTGACCACGAGGTGCGTGCCGAGGTGGAGACCCAAAGCGGCTACAAGGCCTACTACACCCGCTATTTCAACGTACAATAAATGAAAAGAGAAATGAAGAGTATACATTATTATATATATATAATAGGTATAGGCATGATGCTCCTGATGGCATCGTGCTCCGACGATACCTACAAATACGAGAAGCAACGGGCGGCCTTCGCCACCAGCTCTGAGCTGGGAATTTATAAGAATGGAGCCACCCTCGTAGCCTTCGACAAGCTCAACTGTCAGTTCTACTGCTTGCCAGACAATGCCGTGCTGAGTGTCACCGACCTCTCCACTGGCAAGCAGTTTACTCTGCAGATGGACGGTTGGCCTACCGAGGAGGAAAAGGTGAACGGACGTGTCAGCAGCTCTATGACTACCGACCTGAGCAGTGTCACCAATGTTTACCTGCTCAAGAAGGACAGCCAGTACGCTTGGCTGTGGGCGGAGGACGATGGCATAGGCATCGTTGTGCCTAGCACGGGCTTCTGATACATGCCTCTTTGAGGCCGATTTTATGTTGTAGAATACATATTGGTAGGTAAGTGTACCTACCGAAATACCAACATATAATGATTGTAGGTTTTTCCGGGACAAAATACTTTTGTACCCGGAAAACTGAACAGTCAGTATATGATACGAAGAATATTGAATTATTTTACTGGGCTGCTGATGTTCGCGACGTACGCCACAGCCCAATCCCTTCCAGTCAGCGTCTCTGGTATAATAAGTGACGAACAGACCCGCCAGCCGTTGCCTTTCGCTACCATACAGGTGAAGACAGCCGAAGGCAAAGTCGTAGGCACAGCTTCTGACGAGAAGGGTAAATTCAACCTACTGAATGTCTCCCTCGGTAAGGATGAGGCTACACTCACCGTCAGCTACGTGGGCTACCAGTCGCTCTCCCGCCCAGTAACCCTCAAGAAGAACCTCTTCCTTACGCTTTACCTGAAGCCTTTGGAAGAGAATCTGCACGAGGTGGTGGTGACGGCTTCCGAGTCGAGGGACATCACCAGCGCTTCGCGTATTGACCGCACGGCGATGGAACACCTGCAGCCCACCAGTTTCACTGACCTGTTGGCACTGCTCCCCGGTGGTTCCACCAGCAATCCGGTGATGAACAAGGCCAACACCATCACACTTCGTGAGGCGGGTATCTCCAGTTCCAACTACAACACCGGTTCCCTTGGTACCCAGTTCGTCGTCGATGGTACACCTATCAATGTAGATGCCAACCTGCAGTCTGTCACGGCAGACATCACAGACTTCAGCGACCGCAGTTCCGTGAACGCCGGTGTGGACATGCGACAGATTTCCACCGACAACATAGAGAGTGTGGAGATTATCCGCGGTATCCCTTCCGTACAATATAGCGACTTGACCAGCGGCTTGGTGCTGATCAAACGCAAACTCTCCGCCTCACCACTGGAGGCTCGCTTCAAGGCCGACCAATACGGCAAACTTTTCTCTGCCGGTAAGGGCGTGGAGTGGGAGAAGCAGAACTTTGTGCTCAATGGTGACCTCAGCTATATGGACTCCAAGGCCGACCCGCGCGACCGCCACGAGAACTACAAACGCATCAACGCATCCGTCCGTACCTCCAAACGGTGGTACCCTTCGAAATATGTGCTTCGTTGGAATGCGACGGCTTCCTATAACGTCAATATCGACGGTGCCAAGACCGACCCCGATATCGAGAAGACTCCCGAGGACAACTACAAGTCGAGCTACAACTCGTTGGCCCTGACCAACCTCTTTACGGTGACTCCGGTGAAGGAGGGCTTCTTGCATAGCATCGAGATGAACTTCTCCGCCAACATGTCGTGGGACAAGATCAAACGTTCGCGCTTGACGGTGCTCGACCGTGACCGCGTGGCTCCCACACACATCACCCAATACAGCGGCGAGGAGTACGATGCCGAGATATTACCTTATAAATATATGGCCTACCTGACGGTAGACGGCAAACCATTGAGTCTCTATGCTTCACTGAACGCACACTTCGAGCAGCAGACCGGCTCCATCCGTCACAAGTTGTTGGTAGGCGGCAAGTGGAACTATGCCAAGAACTACGGCGAGGGCCAGGTGTACGACATCACTCGTCCGCTCGACCCCACCTATCACAGTACGCGGCCGCGTCGTTACTGCGACATCCCCGCGTCGGAGAAGATTTCGCTCTTCGTGGAGGACCGCATGCAGACCTCATGGGGTAAGCACAAGTTCGAGCTGCAGTTGGGTGTGAGTGCCAACTCGTTGCTCAACCTCGACAGCCGCTATGCTATGGACGGCAAGTACTACTTCGACCCGCGTGCCAACGCACAGTGGAAGCTGCCTGCCATCGCGTTGGGTAAGGATAAGCTGAACATCGACCTGACGGCAGGCATCGGCTACCTAACGAAGATGCCTACGTTGGACATGCTCTACCCCGAGACCCTCTACCACGACATTGCGCAGATGAGTTACTACCACACCAACAAGGACTACCGCCGGGTGAATCTCGTCTCGTATATCGTAGATCCGACGAACTATGACATCAAACCGGCGAAGAACCTGAAATGGGAGGTGCGTCTGGGCTTCGATTATCACCAGAATACTTTCTCCGTTACTTACTTCCGCGAGGACATGAAGAACGGATTCCGCTCGATAGCTCAGTACCAGCCTTATACGTACAAGGACTATGACGAGAGCGCTATCGACGCGAGCACCCTTACGGGGCCTCCTTCGCTGGAGACTACTCCGTACGAGGTGAAGACCCGGTTGGACGGATACAGCCAGACCGGCAATGGCAGTCGCACACTGAAGCAGGGCATCGAGTTCCAACTTGCTACCGAACGCTTCAAAGGCATCAACACCCGCTTCACGGTGAACGGCGCTTGGTTCCGTACACTCTATCAGAACAGTGTGCCGCAGTACTATAGTGTGTCCAATGTCATTGGCAACGTCTATGTGAGCGATATGTATGTCGGCATCTACAATCAGGTGGACGACTACTTGCGTGAATACTTCAATACCAATTTTATCATTGACACCGCCCTGCCCAAGTTGGGACTGAAGTTCAGCGTCACGGCAGAGTGCCAATGGTACTCCATGTCTCAAAACAAAGATACCGACGGTACGCCTATCGCCTACATCGACACGACTGGCGAACGGCATACTTACACCGAAGCGGACAAGAACGATATCTACAAACGTTATCTGGTAAGGACTTCGCAGGTAGGAAACAATAAAATACGTAATCCATTCTATGCATACCTCAACTTCAAGGTGACGAAGGAGTTTACCAAGAACATCGGTATGTCGCTCTTCATCGACCGGTTGGTGGACTATGTGCCCGACTACACACGCAATGGGGTAGAGGTGCGCCGCACGGCGGCAAGTCCCTACTTCGGTATGGAAATGAATATTAAACTATAACATATAACAATAACATCGTATGAAATTAAGAACATTATTTTCTGCATGCTGCCTTTTGATGGCAGGTATTAGTTTTGTCGCTTGCGATGACAACGACGTGAAGAAGGTAACCACACAGGTAACACTTCAGGCTCCAGAGTATTTGATGGGCAAAAATCCGGATGTAGCTCTGAACGAGGTGATTGTGAAGAATGTGAACACAGGTGTCGAGTCCGTGGCTTATACAACGAAGGATACAAAAGCCGTTGCGACTGGTGAAAATCATCAATCTGTGACCGTAGAGATTACCGTCCCCGAGGGTTTCTACAACATTACCATGAACGGTACCATCACTTACGATGACAACAATGGCGAACGCACTTCTACAGGACTCCGCTCTTACCAAGAGGCTGTGACCATGACCGAGGAGACCGCCAACATTCCCGTGAAGGCTGAGAGCTCTTTCGTCTATTCACCCGAGGCAGAGAGCGAAGATGCCAGCGGTGACTTCGTGATTGCCGAGATTTTCTTCGCAGGGACACAGACACCTGAAGGCAAACAGTATCACTACGATACCTACATCCGGGTATACAACAACTCCAACGATACACTGCTTGCCGATGGACTGGCGATAGCCGAGTCTAGTCTGATGACAAATTATAAGTACAACGAGATGGATCCGAACTTCATCAACGAAAGATTCTCTTTCACCTCATTGTTCCGTATCCCGATGGGAACAAACCTTTATGTAGCTCCTGGAGAGTCCGTCCTCATTGCCGACTGCGCAAAGGACCATCGTATCGAAGGTAATGTGAACTCTTATGATTTGTCTAATGCAGACTTCGAATGGTATGATGTGTCCAGCAATCCCAAGTTCCTCGATTCTGATAATCCTGACGTACCTAATATGGAGAAGATTTATTCCGCTTCCATTACGATTTCCACGTTTTCAACACAAGGAAACCGTTCGTATGCTATCTTGCGTTTGGATGACTCTAAGTATGCCACAGGGGAGGCCTTCATGAATGACTCAACCAATTACCGTACATTTAACTGGACTTTTACCAATACTACCACCGGTAAAACGTACGTAAATAAGGGTAAAGCATGGACTCTTCCCAATGAATGGATTATTGATGCAGTTAACTGTTGCCCGTTGTCGGAGTATGAATGGCTGGTAACAAGCCCGGCTTTGGATAAAGGTTATACCCACGTGACAGAAACTGCAAAAGACGCTAACCGTTACGGCAAGGCCGTTCGTCGTCGTGTAGCAGCCGGCAAGAAGTTGCAGGACAGCAACGACTCTTCACTCGACTTCGAGGCTGTGGAGGCTGATCCGTATTACAAATTTCATGATTAAACAGACCGAGAGGTCGACTTTGCGACAGTAACGCATGAAACGACGACTGATAACAATTCAAGTACTACTACTGATGGTTGTGTCTTCCTTCGCACAGGGGGCAGACACAACCTCTCTGTCCACCCGCACGCTGGTACACTCCTCGCTGGGAGAGACCTTCGTGGCCCTTCCTTATGAGAACCCGGCCATGAAGTTCTATCACCACCAGATGTCACTCTCCAACCTCTCTGTCTCATTGGACAATCAGAAAGAGAGTACCCCTTTGATAGCCGAGGAAGGTGACGGATGGCGTGGGTTCCGTGTGTCGGCAGACTCCTACGTGCGGCTGACGGACAACTCGCGGGTATGGGGCGAAGCCTATTACCGCAACGGCACCCGCACGCATACCCAGTGGAGCGAGACATCAGATTACGAGCAGGTCTATCCTTACGTGGTGGCCGACAGTCTGTGTGGCGACATGAAGTCGGAGACTTACTACTTCCACGGAGGTTATGCCCAGCACACAGGCCGCTGGACCTATGGCTTGAGTTTCGGCTACAAGGCGTTGCTGGAGTATCGCGATGTGGACCCTCGTCCGCGCAACATTACCGCCGACCTGGACTTCCGCTTGGGTGGAACCTATGCGCTGCGCAACTATGCCTTGGGACTCTCCGGTGAGGTGCATCGCTACAAACAGAACGGAAACATTACCTATTTTGATGAGTTAGGTGTGAGCAAGACGTTCCAACTGACCGGCTTGGGAACCAGCTACACCCGTTTCGATGGTGCGCGCAACAGCTATAGCTACGAAGGAATGACCTATGGTGCAACCCTCTCGCTGCTGCCTCTGAGCGGCAACGGCATTTCGGGCGCAGCCTACTTCCGTTCCTCCTCACTGACGAAGAAACTGCCCGATCCGGGAAACATCAAGCTCAACGAGAGCAGTACCGCAGAGTATGGGGCCGAGCTGGCTTGGAAACATGCTGATGCACACAACGCTTACGGCATCAAGCTGGAGGCGGCCTGCAAGGACCGCACCGGCACGGAGAACTTCTTTGGTGACGCTGCCAGCAACCTCTATCCGCTGATATCCTCGGTGGATGCCTTCGAGAGCAACCGCCAGCAAGCGGGACTCTCCCTCTTCTATGAGCGACATCAGACTGACTGCTGGCGCTGGAGTGTAGTGCCCGCTGTGGACTATCGTCATCGCAAGGACACTTACGTCTCGCTGGACAAACTCATGGAATACAGCCATGTGGATGTAAACCTGGCGCTTAATTCCTCCCTCCGCATTAAACAAAATGTGGTGGAAGGCCACGTGTGGTGTGCTCGCCAGATGAAGATGGACGCTGACCTGCAGACTGGAACCATCGCGGTGAACTATGCCCGGCAGATGCTGCTGCAGAACTACCGCATGCAGAGCGCAGGCTGCTCCCTCTACGGAGTCTCCGTACGCTGGATGCATACGCTGAAACCTAAACTCGGCTTCACCGCAGAGTTAGGTTGGCAACAAGGATTCTACAACGGCATGGACGAGGACAACCGCCAGCTGTGGGTAAGCGTGGGTGTCTCCCTCTAAGCAATCAGTCTGTCACTACCTATTCATAAATAATAGAGCATATCTCCCCAATTGGAACCTGTCCGGTT
>CAVFUK010000019.1:0-6603 GCA_963625535.1 Anaerovoracaceae bacterium
GCTGCGCTCAAAGCATATGCTGAGGCGGCATGAGGCTAAATCCGAAACTTGAGTATATTATATATGTATAGTTCACTATTTTCCGCCCAGCTCCCTCAGCTCCTTGGCGTAGAACTGCTCGGGGGTCAGCCGTCCCATTCTGTCGCCGAATATGTCTTTCACAAACTCCTCGTCCTCCTTGCACGCTTTCTTCAAATACTTCAGATAGATGTCATATTCTTCTGTTCTGTAGGCGACTTCGGCTATAAACAGCGCTGTCATCGGGATGTTGAAGTTGTTATCTGGGCCCTCTGTCGTCACCTTTTCCAACTCTAGATAGAGTTTCAACGCGAGGTCTGGGCGTCTTATTGCTACGGAAAAAGCGGCCGCAAATAATGTGGTGGGGTCGTTCCGTAATTTGTCCACAATCAGATTGATGTAATATTCGGCCTGCTCATCCTGGCCTAGGTCTAGCAGCATGAGCGCTTTCAGCATAATTGACCCCACTGGGTCGACTTTCGCGTCTATCGTCTTGTCCAGTAGCACGAGCGCTTCTTCAGACTTCTTGTAGGAGGCGTGAAGTATAGTTATGAGGTTTAAACAAACCTCCTTAGAGTGTTGCGTATTGAATGCTAACAGACGGTCAAAGAGCTCGTGCGCTTCGTCCATTTCTCCTTTGACGACGAGTATCTCGATGATGAACGACAGCACCGCTACGTCTTCTGGATTGTCGGTGTACAGGTAGCGGAACACCTCTTCGGCTTCCGTCAGTCTGCCAAGTTCTATCAGGCAGATGCCTTTGTCGTAAATTGCATCCACGTCGTTGGGGTTCTTGGCGATTTTCCGGGTGAGGCGTTGCAACTCTTTTTCGTAGTCTATTTCCTCTTTCACACGTTGTTGCTTCATGTTGATGTCGTATATGTTTTAATGGTTAGAAAAAAAACGTTTCCCTTCGGGGGCGACAGGGTCCTCTTCCGGGAAACGGCTATGGATTGTTTGTTTACTTGTTTATCTTGCTCCAGGTGTCCTTCAGCGACACGGTGCGGTTGAACACCAGATGGTCGGGCGTCGACTCCTTGTCCACGTTGAAGTAACCTATGCGTTGGAACTGCAGGTAGTCATACGGCTTGGCCTGGGCCAGGAACTTCTCCACGTAGCAGTTGGTGCGCACCTCCAGCGAGTCGGGGTTTATCATCTGCTTCATGGCCTCCAGCGGCGTGCAGCCTTGGCTCTCGGTGAGGGTGGCCAGCTCGTCGCGCGGGTTCTCCACCTTCCACAGGCGGTCGTAGAGGCGCACCTCGGCGGGCAGACAGTGGGCGCAGCTCACCCAGTGGAGGGTTCCCTTCACACGGCGGTCGCTGCCGGGCAGTCCGCTGCGTGTCTCGGGGTCGTACTCACAGTAGACCTCCTCCACCTCGCCGTCGGCGTTCTTCTTGCATCCGGTGCACTTCACTATGTAGGCGTTCTTTAGTCGCACCTCCTGTCCCGGTGTCATGCGGAAGTATTTCTTCGGGGCGTCCTCCATGAAGTCCTCGCGCTCCATCCACAGCTCGCGGCTGAACTCTATGGTGTGCGTGCCTGCCGTGGGATCTTCCGGATTGTTGATGGCTTCCATCTCCTCGGTTTTGCCCTCGGGATAGTTGGTGACGACGAGCTTCACGGGGTTCACCACTGCGCTGACGCGTGTGGCGCGGGCGTTCAGGTCCTCGCGCACGGCGCTCTCCAGCAGGCTGAACTCGTTGAGGGCGTCGTAGGTGGTGTAGCCTATCTTGTCGATGAACTTATGGATGGACTCCGGTGAGTATCCTCGGCGGCGGAATCCGCAGATGGTCGGCATGCGTGGGTCGTCCCATCCGTTCACCAGCCCCTCCTTCACCAGGATGAGCAGGTTGCGCTTGCTCATGAGGGTGTAGTTGAGGTTCAGCTTGTTGAACTCTGTCTGCCGCGGGCGGTTGTCGTCCAGGTCCTTGCCCTCCTTCAGCCAGTCGACGAAGAGGTCGTACAGTGGGCGGTGCACCACGAACTCCAGTGTGCAGAGCGAGTGGGTCACGCCCTCGAAGTAGTCGCTCTGTCCGTGGGCGAAGTCGTACATCGGGTAGGCCTTCCACTTGTCGCCTGTGCGGTGGTGAGGCACGTTCAGTATGCGGTAGATAATCGGGTCGCGGAAGTGCATGTTGGGGTTGGCCATGTCTATCTTGGCGCGCAGCACCATGCTGCCCTCCTCGGCCTGGCCGCTGTTCATGTGTTCAAACAGGCGCAGGTTCTCCTCAATGGGGCGGTTGCGATAGGGGCTCTCCACACCTGGTTGTGTGGGTGTGCCTTTCTGCTTGGCTATCTCCTCGGCGGATTGCTCGTCGATGTATGCCTTGCCCTCTTTGATGAGCCGCACGGCGAAGTCCCACAGCTGCTGGAAGTAGTCCGACGCGTAGTAGACGTGTCCCCACTGGAATCCCAGCCAGCGTATGTCCTCCATGATGGAGTCCACGTACTCCATGTCCTCCTTCGTGGGGTTGGTGTCGTCGAAGCGCAGGTTGCACACGCCGCCGTACTTGGCGGCTATGCCGAAGTCCAGGCAGATGGCCTTGGCGTGACCTATGTGTAGGTATCCGTTCGGTTCGGGCGGGAATCGGGTCTGCACTCTGCCTCCGTTCTTACCCTCTCGCAGGTCTTTCTCCACGGCCTGCTCTATGAAGTTCAAGCTTTTCTTCTCGGTGATTTCTGTCTCTTTCTCAGCCATAATTAGTCTATGTTTACTGTTTCAAGGTGCAAAAATAACGATATTTTTGAGTTCCTTCGTCATTTGTTCCCATTTATTCACAAGAAATAGTGCGCTCAGGTGTGTGTCTGATTGTGTTCGAACAACAATTTTCGTCCGTGTGGTAAAATTTTCGCTAAAAAGTTAGGTTGGTAGTTTAACTTGTGTTACCTTTGCACCCACTTTCGCTCGCGAAGGAAGTCTTGCTGACCAACAAAAGTTAACGACTCAGGCCCCAAATAAAGAAATATGTTATAAGACATACGTTTTTATTTGGCAGTTGTGAAAAAAGGCTTCATCTTTGCAGCGTTATCCTGAAAACAATCTTTTTACCTTTAAAAAACTAATACCTATTGAAAACTAAAAGATGGACCTTTGTGAAAAGGCCCATTTTTTGTTTTAATACGGTTCGGGTGTCCCCGCGGTTCGCTGTTTATGGCGATGCTAGATCAAGTGTGCCTGCCATCAGCATGGCATCTCTACCATCCAATGATTTTCCTACTTCGTTTCCTTGCCGTTGCGGCATAATCTGCTTATTTTTGCCGCATAAATACTAGAACGACCTTTTGTAACAGAACTTTTACAAGATTACGATTCAATGATACTAGACAGCATAGATTCCAAATTATTGGCTCGTCCATTCGACGAGGCGTTGGAACTCGAGACCAAGGCCGACTTGCTTCAAGCGGTGGACCTGTGGGGGCTCAAGATTCCGCATAGTGGTCGCAAGAGCGAGATTGCCCTTGCACTGAAATCCTTTTTGGAAATTGACGCACAATACGTGTGGAACTATCTGCGTAGCGATGCCAAGAGCCCGAAGACCCTGATGAAGGAATACTTCGGCTTCGACACGCTGCCTGTTGATGAATGGCCCGAAGGGCTTGGAATCAAACCAATTGTGGATGATTTGGACGAGCTGGGCAATCTTGACGAGCTGGACGATGAGGACGATTGGGACGAACCGGACGAATAATCATCTATAACACCTTAGAGCCACATCGCATGAACACGCCCCTACAAGTCCTGAAGACCTACTACGGATACGACTCTTTCCGCCCAATGCAGGAGGAGATTATCAACCACACGCTCCAGCGGAAGGACAGCCTCGTGCTGATGCCTACCGGCGGCGGCAAGTCCATCTGCTACCAGATACCGGCGCTGATGATGGAAGGCACGGCCATCGTGGTGTCGCCCCTCATCTCGCTGATGAAGGACCAGGTGGAGGCCTTGCGGGCCAACGGCATTGCGGCGGAGGCGCTCAACAGCGGCAACTCCGACGAGGAGAACTGGGACATCCAACAACGCTGCCGCCAGGGACGAGTGAAGCTGCTCTACATCTCGCCCGAACGCATACTGCTGGAGATTCCCTGGTTGTTGCAGGACCTCAGCATCTCACTCTTCGCTATCGACGAGGCCCACTGCATCTCGCACTGGGGGCACGACTTCCGACCCGAATACGCTCAGCTGGGTAAGTTGCGCCAACAGTTTCCCGGCACACCCATCATGGCACTGACTGCCACAGCGGACAAACTCACCAAACAAGACATACTGGAACAGCTCGGTCTCACAGACGCGCAGGTGTTCATCAGCTCGTTCGACCGCCCCAACCTGAGCCTGGACGTGAAGCGTGGCTACTCCGCCAACGAACGGCTGCGGGCCATCCTCAATGTGATTGGCCGTCACCCCGGCGAGAGCGGAATAGTCTATTGCCTGTCGCGCAACGCGACGGACGACCTTGCCCTCAAACTGAAGGCAAAAGGGGTGAAGGCGGACGCTTATCACGCCGGTCTGTCGATAGAGGAGCGCAACCGTGTGCAGGAGGATTTCATCAACGACCGGCTGGACGTGGTGGTGGCCACCGTGGCCTTCGGCATGGGCATCGACAAGAGCAACGTGCGCTACGTCATCCACAACAACCTGCCCAAGAGCATCGAGAGTTTCTACCAGGAGATTGGTCGTGGCGGGCGCGACGGACTGCCTACGGAGACGCTTCTGTTCTACAACCTACAGGACCTGATTACCCTCCGGAAGTTCGCCGACGACAGCGGTCAGCAGGAAATCAACAGCGAGAAGCTGAACCGCATGCAGGAGTATGCCGAGGCTCAGGTGTGTCGCCGGCGCATCCTGCTCAACTACTTCGGCGAAACCTCGGAATGCAGCTGCGGCAACTGCGACGTCTGCATCAATCCGCCACAGCATTTCGATGGGACGACTCTGGTGCAGAAGGCCCTCTCGGCCATCATGCGCACCAACCAACAGATAGGCTTCACCACGACGGTGGACATCCTGCGGGGCAGCTATTCGCCCGACGTCACCGCCAAGGGGTACCAGCAGTTGAAGACCTTCGGAGTGGGTAGGGACGTGCCCTTCCGCGACTGGCGCGACTATCTGCTGCAGATGCTTCAGATGGGTTTCATCGAGATAGCCTACAACGAGGACAGCCACTTGAAGGTGACCGACCTGGGCCGTGAGGTGCTCTTCGGCAAGAAGTCCGCCCAGCTGGCCGTCATCGTGCGTGAGGACCTGCATGTGAAGTCGAAGAAGAAGCGTGCCACCAAAGCGGAAGGCACAAAGGCAAAGGCTGGCTCCGGTGTAGACCATGCTGGCATCAGGAACCTCTTCGGACTCGGTTCGGCCGATGGGGAGAAACCGGCTAGTGGCACGGGCTCCCGCAAGTCACCGGCCAGCAGAGGTTACAGCTTGTACGACAACAGTCAGGAAGACGAAGGGTTGTTTGAGCACCTGCGCCGGTTGCGCATGAACATTGCTGCCGCCAACAAATGGCCTCCCTACATCGTCCTCTCCGACAAGACGCTCCACGCCCTGGCCACCGAGCGCCCCACCTCCATCATTCAGTTCAGCACCGTCTACGGCATAGGTGACCATAAATGCAAATCCTTCGGTCGGCAGTTCGTCGATGCCATTCGGGAGTACCTAGGGATGGACAGTCTGGTGAAGGAGGATGTCCCTACCGGACCTTTCTCGGATGAGGCGGAGGGGGAAAGTCCTCTACTCGCCGAACATCCCTCCGCAATGTCTACATCGTACATGGAACGACAAAAACAACTGCACGAGAATGCCTACTCCTCATGGACGCCGGAGAGTGACGAACAGCTGATGAAACTCCATGGTCAAGGACTTAGTGAGGACGAGCTGTCAGTAATCTTCGGCAGAAACAAAGGCTCCATACAGTCCAGGTTGAGGAAACTGGGGCTTAAGTGATTCCTTCCTCCTCATAGTTCTTGGTGGCCGCGCGCAGCTGCTTCTGCATGAAGCATTTGACGCTCTGCGGCGAGAGTATCTTCACGCCAGGTCCGGAAGCTTAATAGAACGAGTTCGCCCGCCTCTTGAATGGAACAAGAGACGGGCGAAACTGTTTTATTATGTGTGAATACGGAGCCTGTTGTCAGACTCGGTCACTGGTTTCTCCTTAGTTGAGGGGGAGCTTGTAACCGATAGTCAGCTGGAACACGCTGTTCTTGCTCTCGGGCTCATATCCTTCCATCTTCTTACTGATCTTGGTCAGGCCGATGTTGTAGCGAAGGTCGAGCACAAGGCCGCAGTTGAAGTCGTAAGAAACGCCTACAGGGATAGAGAAGTCGAACTTCTCGCAGTCGTCTTTCACGTCGACGCTTCTCGTGTCGTTGGAGTTGGAAGTGGCGAAATCTCCGGTGTACTTCTTGTCATACTCGCACTTTGCTGAGAGCAGGAAGCCCGGTTGGATACCAGCTTTCACGGCAAGACCTTTGTATACGTAGAAGTTAGCCAAGATAGGCACGTTCAAATAACCAAGAGCCAGCTTCGAGTTGTCTTCGAACTTTGAGTTGGAACCGGTGAAATTGGTCTCGACTCTTGAACCTCTCTCGGCA
>CAVFUK010000020.1:0-31688 GCA_963625535.1 Anaerovoracaceae bacterium
GAGGAGGCCATCCGGCAGATAGATGAGAAAGGTTACCTCATCCCCTACACCGCCGACGGCAAGCGCCTATATAAAATAGGTGTGAACTACGACAGCGAGCAACGCACCATCAGCGACTGGATTATCCGGGAAGAGGCGTGACATCGGACTATAGGATGCATTTTTCGCTTGTGCCCGTACCTGCGAAAACAAAAGAAGGAGAAAAACCATTCCGTTTTCCTCCTACTTGATTGTACGTTATGCCTTAGCAAGTCTTATTTGGCTGCGTGGGGATAGTCGATGGTATAGTGCAGTCCGCGGCTCTCCTTGCGCTCCATGGCCTGGCGGGTGATGAGGTAACCCACGTTGATCATGTTGCGCAGCTCGCAGATTTCGCGCGACGCCTTGCTGTGCTTGAAGAGGTTCTCCGTCTCCTCGTAGAGGATGTCCAGGCGCACCCAGGCACGCTTCAGACGCAGGTCGCTGCGTACGATGCCCACGTAGGAACCCATGATCTGGTTCACCTCGCGCATGCTCTGGGTGATGAGCACCATCTCCTCGTTGTGGGTAGTGCCCTCGTCGTTCCACTCCGGTATCTCGTCGTTGAACTCGTAGCGGTCTATCACGCTCAGTGAGTGACGGGCTGCCGCGTCGGCATATACCACAGCCTCGATGAGGGAGTTGGACGCCAAACGGTTGCCGCCGTGCAGACCGGTGCACGAGCACTCGCCTACGGCGTAGAGGCGGTTGATGGACGACTCACCGTTGAGGTCCACCTTGATGCCGCCGCACAGATAGTGTGCCGCCGGTGCCACGGGGATGTAGTCCTTGGTGATGTCGATGCCCAGGCTGAGGCATTTCTCGTAGATGTTGGGGAAGTGCTTCTTCGTCTCCTCCGGGTCCTTGTGGGTGACGTCCAGATAGACGTGGTCCTCGCCGCGGTTCTTCATCTCGTTGTCGATGGCGCGTGCCACGATGTCGCGCGGTGCCAGCGACAGACGCTTGTCATACTTCTGCATGAACTCCTTGCCGTCCATCGTGCGGAGCACGCCGCCGTAGCCACGCATAGCCTCGGTGATGAGGAAGCAGGGGCGGTCGCCCGGGTGGTAGAGGGCTGTCGGGTGGAACTGGATGAACTCCATATCTTTGACCAGTCCTTTGGCGCGGTAGACCATGGCGATGCCATCGCCTGTGGCCACCAGCGGATTGGTAGTGTTGCGGTATACGGCACCCACACCTCCCGTAGCCATCAGGGTGACTTTGGAGAGGAATGTGTCCACCTGGCCCGTCTCCTCGTTGAGGATGTAGGCTCCGTAGCACTTGATGCCCGGCGTGTGGCGGGTGACGATGATGCCCAAGTGGTGTTGGGTGATAATCTCCACGGCGAAGTGGTGGTTGAAGATGGTGATGTTGGGGTGTTGCTTCACCGCCTTTATCAGACTCTCCTGAATCTCCGCTCCGGTGTTGTCCTTGTGGTGGAGGATGCGGAACTCCGAGTGGCCGCCCTCGCGATGGAGGTCGAACTCGCCCTTCTCATTCTTGTCGAAATCCACGCCCCATTGGATGAGCTGCTGGATCTGTCCCGGTGCCTCTCTGACCACTTTCTCCACGGCGGCACGGTCGCTTATCCAGTCGCCCGCTATCATGGTGTCCTGGATGTGCTTCTCAAAATTGTCAACTTGCAGGTTGGTAACGGATGCCACACCGCCTTGTGCGAAATACGTATTGGCTTCTTCCAGTTCCGTCTTGCATATCAATGCCACAGAACCTTTCTTGGCCACTTTCAGAGCGAAGCTCATACCGGCGATACCTGAGCCAATCACCAAAAAATCGAATTTCTTTATCATAGAAGAGATATGTTTTCAGTGCAAAACTACAAAATACATTTATTTGCCGCATGCTTTTGGACTATTTAATTCATGATTTTCGTAACTTCGCCCCAAATTAAGTACAGATGAACAGAATATTTCACGCCCGCATATCCTTTTATATGTATCTCCTCATAGCCCTGATTGCCGCGGTGGCCTTCTATATGCTGTGGAATCGCATGCCGATAGGGGGTGCCCTCATGCTGCTGTTGCTGATTGTAGTCATCGAGCGGGTGATACACACCACCTACACCATTACCACCGACGGACGGTTGGTGGTCTCCTACGGTCGATTCCAGAAGCCGGTGGAGATGTCGGTGAGCCACATCCAGCGGGTGGAGAAGCTGCGCAGCATGCGACTGGGTCGTCACTGCTTGGTGGAGTACCTGCTGATCTGCTACGACGAACATAAGCACGTGGCGGTGATGCCCGTGAAAGAGGTCGAGTTCCTGGAAACCTTACACAAACGCAGAACGTCATGTTGAAAACATCTATAGGCCGCTATGGTCGGCTCTATGCCCTGGCAGTAGCGCTCATTTGTTATGCGGAAGTACTTCCGATGACCGCCGCGGGTGAGTCACTTTATATGGAGGCGCTCCCGATAGCGGCCGCATCCGATGAGCCGCACCCGAGTGATGCTTCGGCCGAACGGGGCAGAGTGGCTGCGGCCGCCGCCGGTCCGTTGGCTGGTAGGCTGCAGCAACTGATGAACGCCCCGGTGCTGAAACGCAGCGAGCTGGGCATTGTCGTCTATGACCTCACGGCCGGGAAGCCGGTTTACTCCTATCAGGCGGACAAACTCTTCCGCCCGGCCTCCATCGAAAAACTGATTACCGGCATCACGGCGCTGGACCTACTGGGGGCGGACCATCCGTTCACCACCTCTGTCTACTACACCGGCGAGGTGAAGGACTCCGTGTTGCATGGCGACCTCTATGTGGTGGGCGGGTTCGACCCGGAGTTCGGCGAGCCGGAGATGAACGCCTTGGTGGACGAGGTGTGCCGCCTGTCCATCCGCCGCATCGATGGCCGCGTGGTGGGTGACGTCTCCATGACGGACTCCCTCTACTACGGCTCGGGCTGGTCGTGGGACGATGCCACGTACGATTTCCAGCCTTGCCTCTCGCCCCTGCTGTTCAACAAAGGGGTGGTGAAGGTGATGGCCTCGCCTGCCGTGGGTGATACCGTCGCCACGGTGAACGTCACGCCCGCCTCTACCTACTACACTATATGTAACCAGACCCGTTGCCACACCTCGGGCACAGAACCCTTCCGGGTGACGCGCAACTGGCTGCAGCAAGGTAACGATATACTCGTCAGCGGAACAGTGAAGAGCACACAGTCGCGCACCATCAGCCTCTATGGCAGTGCCGACTTCTTCATGACCACCTTCGTGGACCGGCTACGCGAACGTGGACTGACGGTTGACTCCGCCTACTGCTTCGGTGAACTGCCCCGCACGGACCAGTCCGCCATGATGGTGGGGCAGACCGCGCACACCCTGCAGCAGGTGATTACCCGAGCCTTGAAGAAGAGCGACAACCTCTCCGCTGAGGCTATGCTACGCCAGCTGGCACGGACGGAGGAGAAGAGCAGCCACCTCTCCGCGGAGGACGGTGTGACGCGGATACAAGAGTTGATGAAACTGTTGGGTCACGACCCCAAGCAATACTGCATCGTGGACGGTAGCGGCGTGTCGCTCTACAACTATGTGACGCCCACCTTGTTGCTGGACTTCTTGAAATATGCTTACTCGAAACCAGAGATCTACGAGGTGCTGCACGACGCCCTCCCCATAGCCGGTGTGGACGGTACCTTGGCCGGTCGCATGCGGGGCACGAAGGCCCACAAGCGGGTGTTTGCAAAGACCGGCACCCTGACAGGCATTTCCTCGTTGGCAGGCTATGCCCTCACCTCCCGTAACCATCTGCTAGCGTTCGTCATCATCAACCAGAATATACTGAAGGCCGCCGAAGCCCGCAGCTTCCAGAACCGTGTCTGCGCGGAGCTGTGTAAATAGATGGAGCGTAGCGCATCTTGCGCACGAAACCTTTGGATGAAAGGGTGGCTTTTCGTAACTTTGCAACAATAAAATGTCGGTAATTATGGTAGAAGCTAAAAGAGTACCTTACGGAGTGTCTGATTTTCTGAGAGTGATTCGGGAAAATCAGTATTATGTGGACAAGACCATGTACATCCCGTTGCTGGAGGAGCAACCCGACTACTTGATATTCATACGTCCGCGTCGCTTTGGCAAGAGTCTGTTCATAAGTATGTTGCGGGCCTACTACGATTGCCGATTGAAGGGCCAGTTTCAGGAACTCTTCGGCAACCTCTGGATTGGCAGTCACCCCACACCTCTTCAAGGTCAATACCAAGTATTGTATCTCGACTTCTCGCAGGTAGGAGGCAACATTGATAAGTTGGAGGAACGGTTCAACTCATATTGTTGCATCTGCTTCGACAGTTTCGTTAAAAGATATGCCGACTTCTACCAAGACGCCATCAACGATGGCATATACAAATCCAAAGACTCATCAGAGAAACTTGCCATTATTCAAAAGTGTGCCCAAGATAATGGCTTCCAACTCTACCTCATCATCGATGAGTATGACAACTTTACCAACACTGTGCTCAACGAGCAAGGTGAAGAGGTGTACCATGCCATAACTCATGCTAGCGGCTTCTATCGCGACTACTTTAAGAAGTTCAAGGGGTCGTTCAACAAAATCTTCATGACGGGAGTAAGTCCCGTCACTCTCGATGACGTGACGAGCGGCTTCAACATCGGATGGCATATTTCCACCAATCCACAGTTCGACAAGATGTTGGGATTCAGTACCGACGATGTTCGGGTCATGTTCACACGTTATCGTGATGCAGGGCAGATTCCGGCGAACAGCGATGTGGAAGCCATGATAGCGGAGATTAAACCTTGGTACGACAACTACTGCTTTGCGCAAGAATGTCTCACTCAAGAAGCAAGAGTCTTCAATTGCGATATGGTGCTGTATTATCTTCGATCTTATATGAATGAAGGTAAATCCCCCAAGCGGATGATAGACTCTAACACGAAGACCGACTACAATAAGATGAAGCGGTTGCTGCAGCTCGACAAGTTGGATGGCAACCGCAAGGGCATCATCCGTAAGATAACGGAAGAGGGGAGCATCGTGGCCGATTTGTTTGAGACCTTCCCTGCTAGCGACATCGTGAAGCCGGAGATATTCCCTAGCCTGCTGTTCTACTATGGCATGCTCACCATCAAAGGCACACTGGGCGACCTGTTGATACTGGGCATCCCGAACAATAACGTCCGTAGGCAGTATTACACCTACCTGCAAGAGCAATACCAGGAAATCAACCACATCAACACGAACGACTTCGGGTGCATGATGACTTACATGGCATTCGACGGCAAATGGCAGGATGTGCTGGGATTCATGGCAAAGGCTTACGCCAATGTAGCGTCGGTGCGCGACGGCATCGAGGCCGAGCGAAACCTGCAGGGATTCTTCATGGCTTACCTCTACATGAGCAACTACTACATCACGGCGCCGGAACTGGAGCTGAACCACGGATACTGCGACTTCTTCCTCTTGCCGGACCTGACCCACTATCCGACCAAACACAGCTACATCATCGAACTGAAGATGTTGCCGGCAAAAGATTTCGATAGCAAGGCTGGAGCCCAATGGCAGGAGGCGGTGGAGCAAATCAACCGCTACGCTGCGGCATCGAGGGTGGAGGTGCTGCGCCAAGGTACCACCTTACACAAAATCATCATCCAGTTCAGCGGCTGGGAAGTGAAGCGGATGGAAGAGGTATAGCCTCCAAGGCTTCGTGGAGCTCGCTGAAGGAACGGAGACGGTGCGACTGACCATTCAGCTCCAACGTCATGTCACTGGGGGTGTTGGCCTTCAGTACAGGAATGCTGGCGGATGGACTGGCCTCCGTGATGCCCGTGAAGCCGTCGCGGGTGAGGGCATTCCTTAGCCAATGGCAGAGTAGCGGGTCGGTGGTCTCTATCAACAGTGAACGGGTATGCTCCGGAACAGGCATGTAACCGCCGCGCTCGTGGTCGAAGCGGATGGCCTGGCCGGGAAAGAGACGCTCCATGCTGCCGTCGAACACGATGTCCTCTGTCACGCCATAGTGCAGTCCCTCGCTGGGAGAAAGCAACCAAAGCTTGTCAGCAAACATGAAAGCCTGCTCCACGTCGTGGGTGGAGAGCAACACGGTGCGCTCTTGCTGGTGCGCGATGGTGTGGAGCAACTGCATGATCTCGATGCGGCTCACCACATCGAGGAAGGCTGTTGGCTCGTCGAGCAGTATCAACGGACACTCTTGCACCAAGGCCTTCGCTATCATCGCCTTCTGCTTCTCGCCGTCGGAGAGCTCCGCCATGTAGCTCTGCGCCTTGTGGACGATGCCTACCGACTCGATGGCCTCCCGTATCAACCGGTGGTCCTCCGCCTTCAGCCGACCGAAGAATCCCGTGTGGGGCTGGCGACCCAACGACACCAACTCGTAGACGGTTAGTCCGCCCACCTGCGTCTTGTCCGTCAGCACCACGCCAATCTTGCGCGACAGCTCCCGTTCGCTGAGCTGACTTATCGGCCGACCCTCCAGCAACAACTCTCCCGCAAGGGCGGGCTGGAAGCAAGCCAAGGTACGCAGTAAGGTGGACTTGCCCACACCGTTCGGCCCCAACAGACAGGTCATCTCGCCCGCATACAACACAAAGTTGAGGTCGCGGTGTATGGCGCACTCGCTCCGTTTGTTGGTCCGGTAGCCGATGGCCAGGTGGTCGGCTTTCATCACAAGCTGTTTTCCCATGTCAGTTGAAATATTGGATTTTACGTTGTCGGATGATCACATAGATGATGACCGGCACGCCCAGTATTGGGGTGACGGCATTGAGCGGGATGATGCCCGACTCGCCCGGCAGGATGCAGAGCAGGTTGCAGAGTAGTGCCACGGCGGCTCCCAGCAACAGGGTGACCGGCATGAGCGAGTTGTGGTTGGAGGTGCCCAGCATGAGACGTGCCACGTGGGGCACCGCCAGTCCGATGAAGGCGATGGGTCCGCAGAAGGCCGTGGTGATGGCGGTCAGCAGTCCCGTGATGAAGAGCAGTCCGTTGCGCACCCGGCGGATGTTGATGCCCAGGTTCTCGGCATAACGGATGCCCAGCAACAGGGCGTTGAGCGGTTTGATGTAGAGCAGCGCTCCCGCTAAAGCCAGCAGTGATACCACAGTGAAGAAGGGCAACTGTGTGGAGGAGACGCCGCCGAAGTTGCCCAGTCCCCACACCATGTACGAGTGCACCCCTTCGGCTGTGGCGAAGAAGTTGAGCAGCGAGATGAGCGACGAGGTGAGGTAGCCTATCATGATGCCGATAATCAACAGCATCACATTGTTCTTGCAGAGGGTGGAGAAGAAGAGGATGAGCCCCATGACCGCCATGGCTCCCACGAAGGCTCCCGCTATGACGGCGAAGAAGCCGGAGAAACTGAACGAGCTGGCTGCTACGGCACCACCGCCGGAGAGCATCACCAGCGCCACACCCAGGTTGGCCCCGGAGTTGATGCCCAGTATGGAGGGTCCTGCCAAGGGGTTGTTGAAGAGTGTCTGCAGAATGAGTCCCGTGACGGCAAGTGACGCTCCGCAGAGGAGAGCCGTCACCGCTTGCGGGATGCGAGCCTCCAACAGGATGAAGCGCCAACTCTCGCGCTCCACGTCGTGCCCCAGCAGGATGTCCAGGGTGGCGCTGGGCGGTATCCGCACCGAGCCGAAGACCAGGTTGGCCACGAACAGTAGCAGGATGAGCACTGCCAGCAGCAGGCTGTATTTCATCCCGGTGGAGTGTATCATATCTCGGTTCATTTCTCTAGCTTCTTGAAATACTGCAGTTGGTAATCAGGCAACAGTTGTGGATGAAACAGTTTGATGTAGTCCTTCAGCAGACGGTCGGGCCGGAAGGGGGTATCCTCGTAGAAGGGCACGATGCCGGTGTTGCATCCGTACACTTGTCCATCGCGGAATGACTTGAAGCGGGCGTAGGGCGCATAGTCGGACTCCAGCTCACTCAAGGTCTTGTCCGTCGGTTGGTTGTACTTGATGACCCACACGTCAGCCGACTGACCCTTGTCGAGCACCGTCTCGGGGGCCAAGGCCACAGACCCGCTGTGGTTGTCGTCCGCCCAGAGGTAGTCCGCCCCAGCATCCTTGTAGAGCATGCCGAGGGTGCTCTTGCCGCCAGGCACATACCAGATGGAGGCACTCTTCATGTCGCTGATGAGGCTGGGGCGTTCGTCTACCGTGTCGACCAAGGCCTTCAGCTCCAGGTAATTCTTCTCTACCGTAGCGAAAAGACTGTCGGCCTCCTCGCTGTGGCCGAACAGTAGTCCGTAGAAGCGCATCCACTCGGCCCGAGCTAAAGGCGACACCTCCATGTAGTCCGCGCACTCGACGATGGGGATGCCTATCTTCTCCACCCGCCCATAGCCGCCGCTGTTCTCGAAGGGCGAGAGCAGGATGGCGTCGGCATCCAGGTCGATAATCATCTCCACATTGGGGGCCATGCCGTTGCCTACGTCGGTGATGCGACCCGATGCGCACCGGTCTATAATCTGTGGCAGCTTGATGTACTGCAAATCGCAGATGCCGGCGATGGACCCCAAGGCGCCAATCTGCAGGAGTAGACTGCAGTGTACCGACGAGTAGACCACGGCCCGTTGCAGCGGTGTGCGTATCAGCGTCCCTTCGGGGAGCGGTGTGGGCAGTTCTGCCTCCTTAGGCACGAGCACGTAGGTGTGAAGGGTCTTGAGTGTATCCCACGGGTTGCGTATCGTGACGGTGGTATATCCGTTGGCCTTGCGGATGGTGAGGTTCGAGGCATAGGCCAACTTTATGGGTTCCCCTTCAGCGGCGGTCTGTCGCTTGGTTTGACAGGCTATGCAGAAGGCCAGCAAGGAAAGTAGTATGCCGAGTGTAGTAGTTCTCATTGTCGTGACAGATTAGTTATTGGACTCACCGACCCCTCTTCCCAAATCGGGGACGGATGTCGATGAAGAGTTCGTAGTTGCGGCGGGGCATAGGGCGGCTCAGCACCGTCACATACTCCGTATTGAACAAGTTGTTGATGATTCCCTTGACGGACCAGTCCGCCCACTTGCAGGTGAACCGCTTCTCCACGGAGAGGTTGCTCATGTAGTAGGGTTTCAGCCGTCCGGTGATGTAGTTCACCTCGTTGCTGGTGGTGGTAAACCGTTCGCTGTAGTGGCACCACTTGTAGCTGACTGCCCAGCTCTTCCACTCCGCTCTAAGACTCAGGTTGGCGGACGTCTTGGGCACATAGCATAGTTGCTTGCCGTAGGAGGCGTCGTCGGAGTTGACCTTTTCGCCCATGTTCTTCGAGGGGGTCTGTGCAAAGCTGGCGTCCAGCAGAAGTCGCCAGTCGGATGCCGGTCTCCAGCTGCCGTTGAGGGTGAGCTCCACGCCGTAGTTGTGCACCTTCTTCACGTTGGACGGACTCCAAAAGCCCTTGGCTGTGGGGGTCCATAGTATCCAGTCGGTGATGTGCGAATCGAAGAGGGCGACGTTGCCACCGAAGGAGAAGCGCTTCCGCTGGACGCTCCACTCGAAGCCTCCGTCGTAGGTGAAGCCATGCTCCGGCTGCAGGTCGGGGTTGCCGCCTGGCTGGAAGTAACAGTCATCCATGCTGGGGTAGCGGTAGTTGCGGGCAATGGAGGCCTTCGCCACCAGGTTCCAAGGCTTGTAGATGACATAGTCGACAAAGCCGGCCGTGATGGGGGAGATGAAGTCGCCCCCGTAAGCCTCTTGACGCAGGCAGGCCGCTAAGGAGAGTCGCTCGGTGGCGCGCCAACGGGCGGAGAGACTGGCGGTCAGCTCGAACCGCTGCTTGTCGTAGTTGTCGCCGATGTGGAAGGGACTCTTGTCGGTGCTCTTCACACAGTTCTCGTAAGCGGCGAGGGTGCCGGTGAAGAACCAGCGCTCAGTGGGGGAGTAGTCCACACTGAACTGTCCGAAGTAGGTGTTGTTGTAGCTGCGCGAGTGGGTGATGTCCGACGAGGTCTCGGTGTGCTTGGTGCTGTAGTCGTAGGCCACAGCGGAGTAGGTGTAGCCCGCCTTGGCGGACCATTTGGTCTTCTCCCGGGCAAAGTCCCACGAGAGCACTCCGCGGGTGGTGTTGATCTGCTGCTCGTTGGTGAAGTCGAGGTCGCTCTTGTAGTCCACGCTGAGGAACGGCAGTCCACGCAACGATGAGGTGTGCCACACCGACAGGTTGAAGCGGTGGCCGTTGTCGGTGCGGTAGGAGAGATCCTGCAGCAGATGGAGGTCGTCGAAGTAGCCGCTTCGGTTGCGTTCCTCGGGGTGACCCTGTTTGTCGTAGTTGGTGTACTTATAGCGGTTCTTGGCTGTGGCGTAGACCACGCGGGTGGAACTCTTCCAGTGGCGGCTGCCGTAGTTGAACCGTAGGAAGTTGTCATACGTGTCGAACGATCCGACACCTCCCACATACTGTAGTCCCCAGCCCCGTTCGCGGGTGGATGCCGTGTTGAGTTCCACCGCTCCGCCCAGTCCGCCTCCGGTGAGGGCGATGGACGAGGCTCCGTGGTAGAGCGCCGCCTCGTCCATGAAGTAGGCGGGGATGAGGGAGAAGTCCACCGTGCCGAGCATGGGCGAGTTGATGCGCATGCCGTTCCAGGTGACCTGTGTGTGCGAGGGGGACGTGCCGCGGAACTCCGCCGTGGACTGTGTGGCGCGCCCGTAGTTCTTGACGAACACGGTGGCGTTCTGTGTGAGTATGTCCGCCATGCTCTGCGCGATGTTGTCGTGCAGGGTGAGCGAGTCGAGCACGGTACGCTGGATGCCCACCTGCTTAAGGGGTCGCTTGCCTTGCACGGTCACCTCCTGGATGCTCAGTTGATAGGCCTCCTTCTGCTGTTGCGCGAAGGAGGGCAGACCCGTGAGCCCCAGCAATGCGATGTATGTGAAGAGTCTGTTCATGCTTCTTATTCCGTTGTGTGGAGCGAGATGTCGTCCAGATGATAGTCCGAGATGTAGTGTACCTCGGTGGAGATGTCGCCCAGGTTGGGGGTGTAGCCTATCTGTCCGGTCTGCACCTTGACGAAGTCGATATACCGCAGGTTGGCATCCTGGTGGTCGAAGGTCTTGGCGTTCGCCAGTTTGAAGTGGCCGACGGCAACGCCGAGTTTTGGCTCGCTGAAGTAGTCCACGCTGCTCCCGTTGTCGGCGTAGCCCCAGTCGTAGGGCGGGATGGTGGAGACACCATTCTCGTAGGTCGACCGGTCGCGCAGTTGTGTGCCGTAGTAGGTGTGGCTGTTGTCGGCATCCGTGGGCACCCACTCCTGCCAATAGTAATCCTTGGTGTTCCAGTCGCTCATGTAGGGCACTGTGCCGCTCTTCCCTTGGTTGTCGGTCCACTTCACGGACGAGGCCTTCGCGGTGGGGCGGTAATAGGTGATAGCATATTCGTAGATGCTGTTGGCTGTGCCATACTCCGACCCGGCGAGCTCGTACCACTGGTCGTCCGGCAGACCGTTGCCGTTGACATCCTGACTGACCCAGATGACGCCCGGCTCGGACTGGTATCCGTAGGGATTGCCTTTGATGAGCAGGTCCCAGTCGTCCCCGCTGTTGTCCACGCTATGGTCGAAACCAGCCACGACGTATCCGCCGCAGGAACCTAACGAGATGTTGTCCATCTTGCTCCATACATTATTTAATATATGGTCGCAGGCTTGCTCCATGGTGCATCCGGCAGGGAACGAAGCCCCGTATTTGTAGCCGTTCACCTGGTGACCTGGAGCCGGCATGTACTCGTACACCTTGTTCACCATCGGTTTGCTGGAGGCGGTGGCGGCCCGGTAGTAAGTCCCCTCGGGCGGACAGACGTTCAGCGTGAATTGTTGTGTCTGCTCAGTGTATTCGTTCTTCATGGTCAGCGAGAGTGTGTATGTCCCCTGCTTCTCTCCCTTGAAGATGTATTCAGTGGCGTTGCCTTCCGACACCGTCTCGCCATTGAGCCGCCAAGTGTATGTGGCGTCGAAATCGTTCTCTATGAAGTATGCCTTCACCTTGACGGACCGACCATCGGCCACGTTGTAGACGGTCTGCGGGAACTTCCAGCTGAAGGGCAATTCCGAGGGTGTGCACACGTTGATGGTCAGCTCCACCGAGTCCTCGCCATCGGCGTTGCGGGCGGTGAACTTCACAGTGTAGATTCCTATTGTGCTTTGCTTAAATAAAAAATCTTTCTCCGTGCCTTCCTCCTTGCCATTGACGCTCCATTGGAAGGTAGAGGTCGAGGCGTTTTCCACCTCGGGGGAGAGCTTTAGTTCTTGCCCGGTGGCCACTTTGTATCCGCCTTCAGGAGTGTAGAGCGTGATGAGGGGGGCATCCGGTGCCACGACGGAGACCTTGAGCTCCTCCTGCGCGCTGCCTGCGCTGTTGGTCACCACGAGGGTGATGAAGTAATCGCCGATGGTGGATTGGTTGAAGGTGTAGGTCGGGTCGTTGCCTATCACCTGGCTGTCCATTGTCCAGGTGTAGGTGGCCCGGTAGTCCACATGCTGGTAAGTGGGGGCTATCGTCAGGTCGCGACCGACCTTCACCTTGTAACGGGCCGACTCCACATCGAGGCTGATGACGGGCGGCTCGGCGGACTCACTGGAATCGTCGTTGTCGCAAGCCTGTAACAGGACCATGCCCAAGAGTAGAACTATCCAAAAAGGTTTCATCGTCACTCGTTGAGGGTTAATACGTATAACTGGTTCTGAAAGCGAAGCCGTTGGGGTTGATGCCCACGTAGAACTTGTCGAGCAGTTCACCCTGTGAGGAATAGCGGAAGACCACGCCTGCCTGCTGATAGTCGATGGCGTCGCTCACATACACCTCGCTGTTGGAGGGGTTCACGCCCAAGCCGTAGAGTTTGTGACGCTTGCCGTCCTTGTCCTTCGCGGCCTCGATGAAGGGGCGTACGGGGAGGTGCTTGTCGCTGACCGCCATGCGGTAGACATCGTTGTTGATGAGGTAGAGCGTATCGCGGGTACCATTCATGGCAATCTGCACGTTCGCCTCGTCGGCATCCAACGCTTGGTCCTGCTCGATAGTGCGAGTGGCGGCATCGATCTTGAAGAGGTGAGGCACGTCGTCGCCATACGCACTGCCCGCGTATCCACCATCCGTGATGACCCATATCTTCCCGTTGCGGTCTATCTTCATGCTTTTGGGCTGCATGCTTGGTAGCTCGATGACATCCTCCACCTCATCCTTCTCCATGTCGATGACGAGAATCTTATTGCTGTAGCTCCAGCAGTTGGCGAAGAGGTACTTGTCGTACTGCACCATCTCCTCGGTGGAGGCATACTTATCGACGGTAGGCTGGCCCGTGGGGATGGACTTCACATACTCCATGGTCGTCGGGTTGAAGACGTTCACGTAGGGGGAGTAGAGGTCCGTGACGTAGGCCTTGGTGGAGCTGGCGAAGTGGATGTAGCGCGGGTCTATCATCTTGCCGCCCGTGTCGGAGGACTTGAACTCCCCCTCCACCTTGAAGGTGTTGACATCAATCTTCCAGATGATGCCCGAGTTCTCCACAGCGATGTAGGCATTGGTGCCGTAGATGGTGATGGACTGGCCTGTGTCACCCAGCTTATAACCATTCGCCCGGTTGAAGACACCGTTCTGTACGGTGAGGTCCTTGGGGTTGTAGAACGTGAGTGTGGAGTTGCCCGCCTGGAAGTTTCCCTCGTTGAGGATGAAGACTCCATTGTCGGCACCGAGAAAATCCTCCGTGTCGGTGCCGCTCTCGCTGTCGCAACCACAGAAGGTGAAGAGGCCGCCCACGAGGGCAGCGCTCAGTATAAGATGTCGCAGATGCATCATGTTATTCATTATCATATATATACAATATGTGTTCTTGTCCTATCGAACAGAGGAATGAGGCATGGGTAGCGCAATAGCAAGGAGAATCCAGCCCGGAAAGGCAGCTGGCTTTCAGCACGAAGTCCAATGGCCGTCCCCGTAAATCCCGCAGGTACTGATGTCCATCCATCTGTAGGTAAACTCAAGAAAGCAGGTCTTCTGACTCGTCCCTTTCGCTTCGGTGGAGACCTTCCCGGCACGGATGCCAGTGGTACAGAGGTTGATGAACCGAAACGTCCTTCCCGTAGTGCGGGAGGGAGAGGGACTCACAGCAGCGGGTACTGTTCAGGTCTTGCACCTGATTCCCTTTTCATGACCCGAGGTGGAATCCCGGCGTCACACTTTCTTGGTGCAAACATACAACAATTATTTGATATGCAGAGGGTATGCGGGGCGTATTAACGAAAAATAGCCAGTCCCCAAGGAAACCGGCTATTCTATATCGTGCAAATGGACTTTTGCTCAAGTGCTATTCCACAAGAATCCTCCGTTAGCGGTTGGCGCGCTTGCGCTCCATCTCGTCGAGGATAATCTTACGCATACGCATGCTCTTGGGGGTAACCTCCACGTATTCATCCTCCTTGATGTACTCCAGCGCCTCCTCCAGAGAGAAGATGACGGGCGGGATGATGCGGGCCTTGTCGTCGGAACCGGAAGCACGCATGTTGGTCAACTTCTTGCTCTTGGTGACATTCACCACCAAGTCGTTCTCGTGAACGTGTTCGCCCACCACCTGTCCGGCATAGACCTCGTCCTGTGGGTAGATGAAGAATCGGCCTCTATCCTGCAACTTGTCGATGGCGTAGGCGAAAGCCGTGCCGCTCTCCATGGCGATGATACTGCCGTTGGTGCGGCGCTCTATCTCGCCCTTGTAAGGCTGGTACTCTTTGAAGCGGTGTGCCATGATGGCCTCTCCTTGTGAGGCTGTCAGCACATTGGTACGCAGACCGATGATGCCTCGCGAAGGAATGTTGAACTCGATGTTGACGCGGTCGCCCTGGGTCTCCATGGAGGTCATCTCACCTTTGCGGCGGGTCACCATATCGATCATCTTGCTTGAGAACTCCTCGGGCACACTGATGGTGAGCTCTTCGATAGGCTCGCACTTCACGCCGTTCACCTCCTTGAAGATAACCTGCGGTTGGCCTACCTGCAACTCATATCCCTCGCGACGCATGGTCTCGATGAGCACGGAGAGGTGGAGCACACCACGTCCGGACACTACCCACTTGCCATCTTCCTCGCTCTTGCGGACGCGCAGAGCCAAGTTCTTGTCGAGCTCCCGGGTCAGGCGGTCCTGTATGTGGCGTGAGGTGACGTATTTACCCTCTTTGCCGAAGAACGGAGAGTCGTTGATGGCGAACAGCATGCTCATGGTAGGCTCGTCGATGGCGATAGGCGGCAGCGGCTCGGGATTCTCGTAGTCGCAGATGGTGTCGCCAATCTCGAATCCGTCGATACCTACGATGGCGCAGATGTCACCGGAGGAGACAGACTCCGCGCGTTTGCGGCCCAGTCCCTCAAAAGTGTGCAGCTCTTTGATTTTGGCTTTCACCTGAGTGCCGTCGCGGCGTGCGAGGGTCACGTTCATGCCCTCCGTCAAGGTGCCGCGGTGTACACGACCCACGGCGATACGTCCGGTGTAGGACGAATAGTCGAGTGAGGTGATCAGCATCTGCGGCGTTCCCTCCAACATCTTCGGAGCAGGGATGTATTTGATGATGGCATCCAACAGCGGTGTGATGGTGCCGGTAGGTGTCTTCCAGTCCTCGCCCATCCAGTTGTTCTTGGCCGAGCCATAGAGCACGGGGAAGTCCAGCTGGTCCTCGGTAGCGTTGAGGCTGAACATGAGGTCGAACACCATCTCGTAGACCTCCTCGGGACGGCAGTTGGGCTTGTCCACCTTGTTGACAACCACAATCGGCTTCAGACCTATCTGTAAGGCCTTCTGCAACACGAAGCGGGTCTGTGGCATCGGGCCCTCGAAGGCATCCACCAAGAGGATGCAGCCGTCGGCCATATTGAGCACACGCTCCACCTCGCCACCGAAGTCGGCGTGTCCCGGAGTATCGATGATATTGATCTTTGTATCTTTGTAATTGATGGATACGTTCTTCGAAAGAATCGTTATGCCTCGCTCACGCTCCAGGTCGTTGTTGTCCAGCACCAACTCCCCGTTTGTCTGGTCGTTTCTGAACAAGTGACCAGCCAACATCATCTTGTCGACAAGGGTGGTTTTACCATGGTCGACGTGCGCAATAATGGCAATGTTTCTAATATTCTGCATACTATACCTATGAATTAGGCCGCAAAGTTACGGCAAATAAGCGGAATATGAAAAGATTATTTTCGTTTTTAACTTCCTGTTGCCTTATAGTTTATATAGGATGGACTATAGACTTCACTTCGCGACATTTTCAGAGCTAATAGTGAGGAACTTCGAACTCTTTTTTGTATGTTTGCAACGTTTTAGCCTACAACGCTCTTTGCGAGGGAACTAACGGGAGCGATGTAGGGTGAAACCATAATCTTAAGACCATGATAAACATTGCTTTCAACTATAAACGGCTGTTGGCCGCTGTCGCCTTGACAGCGGTGCTGTCTCCTCTTTCAGCACAGGCCACGAAGGACAGTATCGTCCATTACTTCAAGTCGCTGACCGCTTTCCCGCAAGAGAAACTCTACCTCCATTTGGACAAGCCCTACTATGGCGCAGGGGAGAACATCTGGTTCCGGGCCTACCTGCTGAATGCCATGACCCACCGCACCAATATCCCCGAGAACTTTGTGACGGTGGAACTGCTTAACCGCAAGGACTCGCTGCTCGTCCGCAAGAAGATAGCCCGCGACTCCATCGGACTCTGCAACGCCTTGACCATACCGGCAACGGTGCCCTCGGGGGAATACTACGTGCGCGGCTACTCCAGCTGGATGCAAAACGTCGGTCCCGACTTCTTTTTCCAACGTAAACTGCGGATAGAGAACGCGATAGACCGGAACGTGCAGACCACCGTCACCTACACCCCGGCGGAGAAGCAGGGATGGAACGCCCGCTTCTCCTTCGTGAAGAGCGATGATGAGCCCTACAAACAGATAATAGTGCGCTGTAGGATATACGAGAACAATAAGTTGCTCCAACGTCAGTCCGCCAAGACCGACGACGAAGGACGGATGATGATAGACCTGCCCGACCTGTCGACGGATGCCAAGCGACGTATCGAGGTATCTTTCGACGACAAGACCTATGTCTACCAGAATACCTTCTTCATTCCCGATTACTCCAAGAACTACTCCGTGCAGTTCTTCCCCGAAGGAGGGGCCCTGTTGCAGGGCGTGTCGCAGAAAGTCGCCTTCAAAGCCCAGCGGGCCGACGGCTACTCGTGTGAGCTCATCGGGGCTTTGCTCAATGAGCGGGGCGACACGGTCAGCGACCTGCGCACCGTCCACGACGGCATGGGCGTGATGAACTTCGAACCCGAGGCGGGCATGAACTACTATGCCCAGTTCGTCTCTGGGGATGGAGTGGAGCGCCGCTTCCCGTTGCCTCAAGCGGAAGCCAGCGGGATGGCCCTCTCGTTGGTGCAACGCAAGGGGATGGTGTACTTTCAGATACAGAAGCCCGACGCGATGCAGTTCCCGAAAGAACTCTATCTGGTGGTGCATACCCGTGGAAAGGTGTTTGCCGTGCAGCCAGTCTCCACAGCGCAGCCGAGCGGTAAGTTCAACGCGGCGTTGCTGGATAACGGCATCTCGCACTTCATTGTTGCCGACCAGGACGGCAAAGTGCTTAGCGACCGACTCTTCTTCCATTACGCACCGGCACAGGAAGAATGGAACGTGACGGCCTATAGGAACGTCTATAACCGGCGCAGTAAGGTGGAGCTGTCCGTCCAGCTGAAGGACAACCAGGGGAGACCGCTGCAAGGCGACTTCTCGATGAGCATTACCGACGGCAATGCCGTGAGGCTCGATTCCCTGGCGGACAACATCGTCTCCAACCTGTTGCTCACCTCCGACCTGAAAGGTTACGTGGAGCATCCGGCCTACTACTTCGGTCCACAGAACTCTGAGATACAAAGGGACGCTGACCTGCTGATGATGACCCACGGCTGGTGCAGGCATCACTTCACCAATATCGCCCACTGGAAAGAGTGGAAGCCGGAGTATAAATATGAGTTCCACCAGGTGTTGAGCGGAAAGGTCACCGGTCTGTTTGGCGCGAAGGTGAAGAGCGGACCTATCTTCGCCGTATCGCCCAAGTATATGATTATGGAAGAGGGGACGACCGACAAAGACGGGCGGTTCACCATCCCCGTGGCGTTCCAGGACAGCACTTCCTTCTTCGTGCAGGCCCGTACGAAGAACGGCTTCGCCACGGTGGACATCCAGGTGGACAAGGATAAGTTCCCCAAGGCACAATCCTCCTTCCCCTATGCATCGGAAACGACAGACCTGCCGCAGAACTTCCTTGGCAATACGATGAACCAGTACTATGCCGAGGGCGGCATGAAGGTTGTGAACCTGAAGGAACTGCTGGTCACGGCCAAGAGCCGCAAGTATAGCTCGATATACATGAAAGGTGTGAACGATAAGGAATACACCACCGCCGACCTGGAGGAGAGCGGACAACTGACACTCTACGACGCGCTGTTCTGGATGCCCGAAATAGAGATGAACGACAGCGGTGGATTGAAGATACTCCGCTGCGAAGGTACTCCGTTGATTCATATCAACGACTTCTCCTATACCTATGAAGATGGGGTGGACTTCCTGCAATCCCTGTCTGTCGACGAGGTGGAAACGGTGACCATTGTACGTGGTTCGGGTGCGCTGATGTTCAGCTCCGATGGTGGGGGAGGAGCCATCGTGGTAATACTAAAACATCCGCTGGACATGCCTGCCAAGCCTATACCGGGCATCACCACCTGCACGCCCTTGGGCTATGCCAAGGATATGGAGTTCTATCATCCCGACTACGATATCCCCGAGCAGCGAAACAATCCCACTCCCGACCAGCGGAATACGCTCTACTGGAATCCTTACCTGCTGCTGGATGCCGAGGGCAAGGCTCGGGTCTCCTACTTCACCTCCGACTTGGTCTCTCCGCACGACATCGTGATTGAGGGCGTGACGGTCGACGGTACTCCCGTGCGCACCGTGCAACGCATCAACCAACATTAAACAAATAGGGGATGTCACCTCATCGGTGACATCCCCTTATTAGTAGTTTCAAGAAGTTTCTCGTTATTCCATCTCTTCGTAGTCGAGCACTGTCTTGCGGTTGGCAAGAATGCGGTCGTACTCTTCTTTCGAACCGACGATGATCTTGTCGAACTCACGCTGACCAGTACCGGCCGGTATCAGGTGACCGCAGATAACGTTCTCCTTCATACCTTCCAGCTTGTCCACCTTTCCGTTGATGGCTGCCTCGTTGAGCACCTTCGTAGTCTCCTGGAAGGATGCGGCAGACATGAAACTTGAGGTCTGCAAAGCAGCGCGTGTGATACCCTGCAGAATCTGTGTAGATGTTGCGGGAATGGCATCACGTACCTCAACCAACTTCAAGTCACGGCGTTTCAGCATACTGTTCTCGTCGCGCAGCTTGCGGGCGGTAACAATCTGACCCGGAGCCAAGTTCTCGGAGTCTCCGGCATTGGTGACAACCTTCTTGCCCCAGATGCGGTCGTTCTCCTCCATGAACTCGAGCTTGTCGACAATCTGCTGCTCGAGGAAGCGAGTGTCGCCCGGCTCGTTGATTTCCACTTTACGCATCATCTGACGTACGATAATCTCGAAGTGCTTATCGTTAATCTTCACACCCTGCAGACGGTACACGTCCTGTACTTCGTTGACGATGTACTCCTGTACGGCCGTAGGACCTTTGATGGCCAGAATGTCGGCAGGCGTGATGGCACCGTCGGACAACGGTGTTCCGGCACGTACGTAGTCGTTCTCCTGTACCAATATCTGTTTCGACAGAGCTACCAGATACTTCTTCTGGTCACCCGTCTTGGATGTTACGATAATCTCGCGGTTACCACGTTTCACCTTACCCATGGTAATCTCACCATCGATTTCGGATACCACAGCAGGGTTCGATGGATTACGTGCCTCGAACAGCTCGGTAACACGGGGAAGACCACCGGTGATATCACCAGCCTTACCTACGGCACGCGGAATCTTCACGAGGATGTCGCCCGGCTTCACCTTCTGACCATCCTCAACCACTACGTGACCACCCACAGGGAAGTTGTAGGTACGGATGACGGAGCCGTCTTCTGCCACAATCTGTGCAGAGGGGACTTTCGTCTTGTCCTTGGACTCCGTGATGATGATCTCGTGCAGACCGGTTGCCTCGTCCGACTCAACTTTGTAGGTCACACCCTCGATGACAGAGTCGAACACGATGCGACCGCCTGCCTCGGTGATGATGACAGCGTTGAACGGATCCCACTTGGCAATCATCTTGCCTTGCTCCACTACCTCACCATCGCTGGCGTACAGCTTAGAACCGTAAGGCACGTTGTGGGTAGAAAGGACGATGCCTGTGTTCACATCGATGAAGCGAACCTCAGCCAAACGGCCTACGACTACCTTCACTGCCTCGCCTGTCTCCTCGACAGCGTCTACTGTACGGAGTTCCTCGAACTCGAGGCGAGCGTTATGCTTGGCCACGATAGATGCGTTGGCGGCGATGTTACCTGCTGTACCACCGGCGTGGAATGTACGCAGTGTCAGCTGTGTACCCGGCTCACCGATGGACTGTGCGGCGATGACACCTACAGCCTCACCCTTGTTCACCATTCGGCTGGTGGCAAGGTTACGTCCGTAACACTTCGCGCACACACCCTTCTTCGATTCGCAAGTCAATACGGAACGTATCTCGACGCTCTCGATAGGTGAGTCCTCTATCTGCTGGGCAATGTCTTCTGTAATCTCCTCACCACCGGCAACAATCAGTTTGCCTGTGTTCGGATGGATGATATCGTGAACGGACACACGACCGAGGATACGCTCGTACAAGGTAGCGATGACCTCGTCGTTGTTCTTCAAGGCGGTGCAAACCAAACCACGCAGGGTGCCGCAGTCCTCCTCGTTGACGATCACGTCGTGTGACACGTCTACCAGACGACGGGTCAGGTATCCGGCATCGGCTGTCTTCAAGGCGGTGTCGGCCAAACCCTTACGGGCACCGTGGGTAGAGATGAAGTACTCCAACACGGACAGACCTTCCTTAAAGTTCGAAAGAATCGGGTTCTCAATAATCTGTGCGCCTTCGGCTCCGGCTTTCTGCGGCTTGGCCATCAAACCACGCATACCAGACAACTGACGAATCTGCTCCTTAGAACCACGGGCACCGGAATCCAACATCATGTAGACGGAGTTGAATCCTTGGTCGTCGGCGGAGATGGTCTTCATCAGGATGTTCGACAAGTCGCTGTTGACGTGTGTCCAGGTATCGATCACCTGGTTGTAACGCTCGTTGTCGGTGATGAATCCCATGTTGTAGTTCATCATGATCTGCTCAATCTCCTCGTTACCACGCTTGATGAGTTCCTCCTTCTCCTTCGGGATGATGATATCGCCCAAGTTGAATGACAGACCGCCTTGGTAGGCCATCTTGTATCCCAGGTTCTTGATACCGTCGAGGAATTCGCAGGCACGTGCCACACCGACAACCTTGATGACGTTGCTGATGATGTCGCGCAGAGATTTCTTTGATATAATAGTGTTCAGATATCCAACTTCATCGGGGACAAGCTCGTTGACGATGACACGACCCACTGAGGTCTCGCGCATCATCTTCACGATGTTTCCGTTCTCGTCTAGGTCGTTCACCAGCACCTGTACCGGAGCGTGGATGTCTACCTTACCCTCGTTGTAGGCGATGATGGCCTCCTCGGGTCCGTAGAACTTCAGTCCCTCACCCTTGGCACCTGTACGCAGTTTGGTGATGTAGTACAAACCGAGTACCATATCTTGTGCGGGCACGGTGATAGGCGCACCATTGGCAGGGTTCAAGATGTTGTGCGACTGGAGCATCAGCATCTGGGCTTCCAACACGGCCTCGTTGCTCAAGGGCAAGTGAACGGCCATCTGGTCACCATCGAAGTCGGCGTTGAATGCCGTACATGCCAACGGGTGCAACTGGATAGCTTTACCCTCGATCATCTTAGGCTGGAAGGCCTGGATACCGAGTCGGTGCAGTGTCGGCGCACGGTTCAGCAATACCGGGTGACCTTTCATCACGTACTCCAAGATATCCCAGATAACAGGCTCTTTGCGGTCTACTATCTTCTTGGCCGACTTCACCGTCTTCACGATACCGCGCTCGATGAGCTTGCGGATGATGAACGGCTTGTAGAGCTCGGCGGCCATCAGTTTAGGAATACCGCACTCGCCCATCTTCAGCTCAGGACCAACGACGATTACCGAACGGGCTGAGTAGTCAACACGTTTACCCAACAAGTTCTGACGGAAACGTCCTTGCTTACCCTTCAAGCTGTCGGAGAGTGACTTCAACGGTCTGTTGGCGTCTGTCTTCACGGCGCTCGACTTGCGCGAGTTGTCGAACAAGGAGTCAACAGCCTCCTGCAACATACGCTTCTCGTTACGGAGAATCACGTCAGGAGCTTTTATCTCGATCAGTCTCTTCAGACGGTTGTTACGGATGATGACACGACGATAGAGGTCGTTGAGGTCGGATGTGGCGAAACGTCCACCATCCAACGGCACCAGCGGACGCAACTCAGGCGGAGTGACAGGGACGTTCTTGATGATCATCCATTCCGGTTTGTTGCGGCCGCGGGAAGCACGGAACGACTCTACGACCTGCAGACGTTTCAGTGCCTCGGTCTTGCGTTGCTGCGATGAGTCGCTGCCTGCCTTGTCGCGCAACTCGTAGGAGAGGGCGTCGAGGTCGAGGTTGCACAGCAGTTCGTAGATTGCTTCTGCACCCATCTTGGCTATAAACTTGTTGGGGTCGGTGTCCTCGAGGTACTGGTTGTCCTTCGGCAACTTGTCCATGAGGTCGAGGTATTCCTCCTCAGACAGCAGGTCCAGAGCCTGCACACCTTCTTTTTCTGCTTCGCCCGGCTGAATCACCACATATTTCTCGTAGTAGATGATGGCGTCGAGTTTCTTGGTCGGCAATCCCAACAGGTAGCCTATCTTATTAGGTAATGAGCGGAAATACCAGATGTGTGCCACGGGCACTACCAACTGGATATGTCCCATCCGCTCACGACGGACTTTCTTCTCGGTTACTTCCACACCGCATCGGTCGCAGACGATACCTTTGTAACGAATGCGTTTGTATTTACCGCAATGGCATTCGTAATCCTTTACCGGACCGAAGATGCGCTCGCAGAACAAACCGTCACGTTCAGGCTTGTAGGTACGGTAGTTGATGGTCTCCGGCTTCAATACTTCACCGCTTGAGTTCTCCAGAATCTCTTCTGGCGAAGCCAATCCGATGGAGATCTTTGTAAAATTACTCTTTATCTTTGTTTCTTTTCTAAAAGCCATATTATATATAATGTAAAGAGTTACTAATTTATTCGAGGTTGATGCTTAAGCAAAGTCCCTTCAACTCGTGGAGCAACACGTTCAGAGATTCCGGTATACCCGGTGTCGGCATCGGCTCACCCTTGACAATGGCCTCGTAAGCCTTCGAACGGCCTACCACATCATCGGACTTGATGGTCAGAATCTCCTGAAGGATGTGGGCTGCACCGAATGCCTCGAGTGCCCAAACCTCCATCTCTCCGAAACGCTGGCCTCCGAATTGTGCCTTACCTCCAAGCGGCTGTTGAGTAATGAGTGAGTACGGTCCGATAGAACGGGCGTGCATCTTGTCCTCAACCATGTGGCCCAACTTCAACATATAGGTGACACCTACAGTCGCGGGTTGGTCGAAGCGGTCGCCTGTACCACCATCGTAGAGGTAGGTCTTACAATATCTAGGTAGACCGGCTTTGTCGGTCCATTCGTTCAAATCGTCCATGGTAGCTCCGTCGAAGATAGGAGTGGCGAACTTCACGCCCAACTCTTTTCCCGCACGTCCCAAAACGGCCTCGAAAATCTGTCCGATGTTCATACGTGAAGGCACACCCAGCGGGTTCAACACGATGTCCACCGGAGTACCATCGGCCAAGAACGGCATGTCCTCCTGACGAACTACGCGCGATACAATACCCTTGTTACCGTGACGTCCGGCCATCTTATCACCTACGCCGATCTTACGTTTCTTTGCAACGTAAACCTTAGCCATCTGAATGATACCGGCAGGAAGCTCATCACCGATGGTGATAGCGAACTTCTTACGTTTCAGTTCGGCATCCAGCAGTTTGTATTTCTTCAAGAAGTTGATGATCAAATCGCGAATCATCTCGTTCTTGTGTGCGTCGTTGGTCCACTTGCTAAGCTGCACGGCTGTGTAGTCCAGTCCCATCAAGTCTTTCTTGGTGAAGTGAGCGCCTTTGGCAATCACGTCCTGACCCAAGTAGTCCTTCACGCCTTGTGAGGTCTTGCCGTCGGTCAGCACCATCAGTTTGTCTATCAGGATAGCCTTCAGGTCGGCAACCTTGCCCTCGAACTCCTCGTCGATCTTCGGCAGCAATGCCTTGTCTGCCATCTTTGAGGAACGTGTCTTTATGACGCGTGAGAAGAGTTTCTTGTCGATGATGACACCCTTCAATGACGGAGAGGCCTTCAGTGAAGCATCCTTCACATCGCCGGCCTTGTCACCGAAGATGGCGCGCAGCAATTTCTCTTCAGGTGAGGGGTCTGACTCTCCCTTCGGAGTGATCTTACCGATGAGGATGTCGCCCGGCTGGATGTAGGCACCGATACGTACGATACCATTCTCGTCGAGGTCCTTCGTAGCGTCCTCGCTCACGTTAGGAATGTCGGATGTCAACTCTTCCATACCGCGCTTGGTCTCGCGTACTTCCAGCGAGAACTCCTCCACGTGTACGGATGTCAAGATATCCTCGCGCACCACGCGCTCGTTGAGCACGATTGCATCCTCGTAGTTGTAACCCTTCCAAGGCATGTAGGCAACCAAGAGGTTCTTACCCAGTGCCAACTCGCCGTTTGCCGTCGAGTAACCCTCGGTAAGGATGTCGCCCTTCTTCACACGCTGACCTTTGTCGCAGATAGGACGGAGGTCGATGGTCATGTTCTGGTTGGTACGGCGGAACTTAGGTATCTTGTACTCCTTCAAGGCCGGCTCAAAGCTTACGAACTCTTCGTCCTCGGTGCGGTCGTAAAGGATGCGGATGGTTGTAGCGTCCACAAAGTCGATAACGCCTTCGCCCTCGGCTGTAATCTGCGTACGGGAGTCTTCGCAAAGCTGCTTCTCGATACCTGTACCCACGATAGGAGCCTCGGTCTTCAGCAAGGGAACAGCCTGGCGCATCATGTTCGATCCCATCAACGCACGGTTAGCATCGTCGTGCTCGAGGAACGGAATCAAAGATGCGGCGATGGAGGCAATCTGCTGCGGAGAGACGTCCATCAGCTCAACCTGGTTAGGCTGCACAACAGGGTAGTCGGCATCCTGACGTGCTTTTACTTTATCGCGTATAAAGGTTCCGTCGTCGTTCAACGGTGCGTTACCCTGTGCGATAATCTTGTTCTCTTCCTCCTCAGCGGTCATGTAAACGATATCCTCATTCTTCAAGTCTACCTTACCATCGCTAACTTTGCGGTACGGGGTCTCGATGAAACCGAGGTTGTTGATCTTCGCATATACGCAGAGAGAAGAAATCAAACCGATGTTTGGACCTTCAGGAGTCTCGATAGGGCAGAGACGACCGTAGTGAGTGTAGTGCACGTCACGTACCTCGAATCCGGCGCGCTCTCTCGACAGACCTCCAGGACCCAGGGCGGAGAGACGTCTCTTGTGAGTGATCTCGGCCAAGGGGTTGGTCTGGTCCATAAACTGTGACAAGGCGTTCGTTCCGAAGAAGGAGTTGATCACTGAAGAGATTGTCTTCGCGTTGATCAAGTCCGTCGGAGTGAATACCTCGTTGTCGCGAACATTCATGCGCTCACGTATCGTGCGCGACATGCGGGCCAAACCAATAGCGAACTGGTTCGACAGCTGCTCGCCGACGGTACGCACACGTCTGTTGCTCAAGTGGTCGATATCGTCAACTACCGCTTTCGAGTTAACCAACTCAATCAGGTACTTGATGATCTCGATGATGTCTTCCTTGGTAAGGACTCTCACGTCCATGTCCGTTGTCAGATTCAACTTCTTGTTGATTCTGTAACGGCCTACGTCGCCAAGGTCATATCTTTTCTCGGAGAAGAACAAGTTGTTGATTACCTCACGTGCACTGGCATCGTCGGCCGGGTCTGCGTTACGCAGCTGGCGGTAGATGTAGAGCACAGCTTCTTTCTCGGAGTTACTCGGGTCCTTCTGAAGCGTGTTGAAGATGATGGAGTAATCAGACTGGTTCGCCTCTTCCTTATGTATCAATATTGACTGAACACCTGACTCGATGATCTCATCGATGTGTTCAGCTTCCAATGTTGTCTCGCGGTCGATGATAACCTCGTTACGCTCGATGGAAACAACTTCACCCGTGTCTTCATCTACGAAATCCTCGACCCATGTCTTCAATACACGGGCAGCCAATTTGCGGCCGACGTACTTCTTGAGGTTGGCTTTCGTCACCTTCACCTCCTCGGCCAAATTGAATATCTCAAGGATGTCTCTATCATTCTCGAAGCCAATAGCTCTGAGCAGCGTTGTTACCGGCAACTTCTTCTTTCTGTCGATGTAAGCGTACATCACATTGTTGATGTCGGTAGCGAACTCTATCCACGAACCCTTAAAAGGTATGATTCTGGCTGAATAGAGTTGGGTTCCGTTTGCGTGAACGCTCTGTCCGAAGAATACGCCCGGTGAACGGTGCAACTGTGAAACTACCACACGTTCTGCTCCGTTGATGATAAACGTACCATTGTCCGTCATATAGGGGATAGGTCCAAGAAATACATCTTGGATGACCGTATCGAAATCCTCGTGGTCGGGGTCTGTACAGTACAGCTTCAACTTGGCTTTTAATGGAACACTATAAGTGAGCCCACGCTCTAGACATTCAGCTATTGTGTAGCGCGGGGGATCAATGTAATAATCCAAGAATTCAAGCACGAAGTTGTTTCTGGTGTCTGCTATCGGAAAGTTTTCAGCAAACACTTTGTACAATCCGTCGTTCTTACGCATTTCTGGCGGTGTATCCAGTTGCAAAAAGTCCCGGAATGACTTTAATTGTACTTCCAAGAAATCCGGATAAGGCATCGGATTCTTTATAGAAGCAAAATTAACTCTTTGATTTACAGTATTTGAAGACATCTGTCAGTGGAATTAGAAGAACTTAATTTAATTATAGACACAAAAAGGTTAAGAACCACCCAATGTGGTTCTTAACCGAACTACCTGCTCAAACAGGTTATTTGTTTTATTTAAGTTCAACTTCAGCTCCAGCTTCTTCCAAAGTTTTCTTCAAAGATTCTGCGTCGTCCTTAGAAAGACCCTCTTTCAATGTGCTAGGAGCACCGTCAACCAAGTCTTTTGCCTCTTTCAAGCCAAGACCGCAAGCCTCTTTAACGGCTTTAACTACCTGCAATTTAGCTGCACCGGCGCTCTTCAATACAACGTCGAATGAAGTTTTCTCCTCAGCTGCGGCTGCACCACCTGCAGCAGGACCAGCAGCAACAGCAACAGCTGCAGCAGCAGGTTCAATACCGTACTCTTCTTTAAGGATAGTTGCAAGTTCATTAACTTCTTTTACTGTCAAGTTAACTAATTGTTCTGCAAAAGCTTTTAAATCTGCCATTTTTGTATAATTTTTATTGTTAAATACTTGTTTGAAATTGTTTATTGTCTCTCACCGAGTGTCTTCAATACTCCGTGAATTGTGTTAGCACCAGACTGCAGAGCAGAAACGACGTTCTTAGCAGGTGATTGCAACAGTGCGATAACGTCTGCGATAACCTCTTCCTTGCTCTTGATGCTTGTAAGAGCGTCCAACTGGTCGGCTCCTACGTAGAAACTCTCTTCTGCGTACGCACCCTTCAATCCGGGGATACCGTCGTTTGTCAGTTCCTTGATCAACTTGGCCGGAACGTTAGCCACGTTGGTAAACAACACAGCTGTCGTGCCCTTCAAGCAACCATACAACGGAGAGAAGTCTGTGTCCAAAGACTCCATGGCCTTGTGAAGCAGTTTGTTCTTCACTACAACCATCTTAATCTCTTTCTCGAAGCAGGCTTTTCTCATCTTCGTAGTGTCAGCAGCGTTCATAGCTGTAACGTCTACCAAGTAGAAATGACCGTATTCCTTGATTGTCTCGGTGAGTTTCGTTATGATAGCGTTTTTATCTTCCTTTCTCATGATTTCTCCTTAATTTTAGATTTCCTCTATCGTCTTCGGATCGACTTTAATACCAGCACTCATTGTACTTGAAAGATAAATGCTCTTGATATATGTTCCTTTTGCTGCAGACGGTTTCAGCTTGTTGATCATTGCCAGGAATTCCTTGGCATTCTCACGGATAGCCTCAGCAGTGAAAGACACCTTACCGATAGATGTGTGAACGATACCGCTCTTGTCTACCTTAAAGTCAATCTTACCTTGCTTCACCTCTTTGACAGCTTTAGCAACATCCATTGTTACAGTACCGCTCTTCGGGTTAGGCATCAAACCACGAGGACCTAACACACGACCCAGGGCACCAATTTTACCCATGATAGAAGGCATGGTGATAATCACATCCACGTCTGTCCATCCACCTTTGATCTTTTCGATATATTCGTCCAGACCTACATAGTCAGCGCCAGCTTCTTTAGCAGCGGCTTCCATCTCCTGTGTACAAAGTACCAACACTCTGGTGACTTTACCTGTACCGTTCGGGAGGGAAACCACACCTCTCACCATCTGGTTCGCCTTACGAGGGTCAACTCCCAAGCGAACGTCAATGTCCAAAGAAGCGTCAAACTTGGTAAATGAAATCTCCTTTACCAATTCTGAAGCCTCTTTCAGTGAGTAAGCCTTTCCTGCTTCAATCTTTGCTGCAGCCAACTTCTGATTTTTTGTCAGTTTACCCATTACAATTGAAGTTTATTATTTATTACCCGGGAATTCCCCTTTTACAGCGATACCCATACTTCTTGCTGTGCCGGCTACCATTGACATGGCTGCTTCCACAGTAAAACAGTTCAAGTCTACAATTTTGTCCTGAGCGATAGCGCGTACCTGGTCCCAAGTCAACTCGGCAACCTTGTTACGGTTAGGCTCTGCAGATCCGCTCTTGATCTTAGCTGCTTCGAGCAACTGGATTGCTACGGGCGGAGTCTTTACTACGAAATCGAAAGACTTATCTGTGTAGTAAGTAATAATCACAGGCAATACCTTGCCTGCTTTGTCTTGGGTTCTGGCGTTGAATTGCTTGCAAAACTCCATGATGTTGATACCCTTGGAACCCAAAGCAGGTCCTACGGGAGGTGATGGGTTTGCAGCGCCTCCTTTAATCTGTAACTTGATTAGTCCAGCAACTTCTTTAGCCATTTTCTTTGATTTTTATTTTGGATTTAACGTCGGAACAATGCTGCGTGCAACATTATTCCTTTTCAACTTGCATAAAGCCCAATTCGAGCGGAGTCTTCCGTCCGAATATCTTCACCATGACCTTCAGCTTTTTCTTCTCGCTGTTTATCTCCTCTATTAGCCCGCTGAAACCACTGAAGGGACCCTCAGTGACTTTCACCGTTTCACCTACTACATAGGGGATTGTCATGTCATCACCCGACTCTTGTAACTCGTCGACTGTTCCCAATATTCGATTGATCTCAGCCTGACGCAGGGGCGTAGGATTGTCCATACCTCCAAGGAAACCTAACACATTAGGTGTGTTTCTCAGATGATGAGTAACCTCACCTACCAAAGCTGCCTCTACCAAAACATATCCAGGAAGATAACATCTTTCTTTCACAATCTTTTTGCCATTGCGAACCTGATATACTTTTTCTGTAGGGATCAATACCTGAGACACGTAATCGCCAAGGTCGCTGTTCTTGATATCTGCTTCAAGATACTCTTTGACCTTAGCTTCTTTACCGCTTACGGCACGCAATACGTACCATTTCTTCTCAATCTCAGACATGCTTTAGAATGTTAATGTGGATAGACGTTTTCCATTACAAACTGGAAGAATGAATCCATGGCGAACACTACCAATGCAATAAGTAGGGAAGCATACAATACAACTACTGCACTGTTAGATAGCTCAGAGCGGCTTGGCCATGACACTTTATGCACAAGTTCATCGTAGGATTCTTTGCAGTATCCCACGCAACTGTTGACAAGTTTCTTGCTAAAATTTCCTATCTTAGACATAGTCCTTTTGTTATTAGCACGGGAAGAGAGGCTCGAACTCCCGACACCTGGTTTTGGAGACCAGTGCTCTACCAACTGAGCTATTCCCGTAGATTGGGTTCCCCTTGATAGGAGAACCCATGTATCTGTATTAGTCCAGAATCTCTGTAATCTGACCAGCACCTACTGTACGTCCACCCTCGCGGATAGCGAAACGCAAACCTACGTTCAATGCAACCGGATAAATCAACTCTACTGTGATAGTTACGTTATCACCCGGCATTACCATCTCTGTTCCTTCCGGCAAAGTAATCTCACCGGTGCAGTCCATTGTACGGAGGTAGAACTGAGGACGGTATTTGTTGTGGAACGGAGTGTGACGTCCACCTTCCTCTTTCTTCAGGATATAAACCTCAGCTTTGAACTTAGAGTGAGCCTTAACCTGTCCCGGGTGGCAGAGAATCATACCACGCTTAACCTCGTTCTTGTCGATACCGCGGAGCAACAGACCAACGTTATCACCGGCCTCGCCCTGATCCAACAGTTTGCGGAACATCTCAACGCCTGTTACGACAGACTTCTTGTCTTCGCCCAAGCCAAGGATCTCAACTTCGTCACCTACCTTGATAACACCGCTTTCGATACGGCCAGTAGCCACTGTACCACGACCTGTGATTGAGAATACGTCCTCAACAGGCATCAAGAAAGGTTTATCAACATCGCGCGGAGGCAGAGGAATCCATGTGTCAACAGCATCCATCAACTCCATTACCTTCTCTTCCCACTCGGGTACACCGTTCAATGCGCCGAGGGCAGAACCACGGATGATAGGAGTATTGTCGCCATCGAAGTTATAGAATGTCAGCAACTCGCGCATCTCCATCTCAACGAGCTCCAACATCTCTTCGTCGTCAACCATATCGCACTTGTTCAAGAACACTACCAAGCGAGGTACGTTTACCTGACGGGCCAACAGGATGTGCTCACGAGTCTGAGGCATCGGACCATCAGTAGCGGCTACTACGATGATAGCACCATCCATCTGAGCGGCACCAGTTACCATGTTCTTCACATAGTCGGCGTGTCCCGGGCAGTCTACGTGTGCGTAGTGACGGTTTGCTGTTTCATATTCTACGTGTGAAGTATTGATTGTAATACCTCTTTCTTTCTCTTCAGGAGCGTTATCGATCTGGTCGAATGACTTAACTTCTGAAAGACCCTTCTTTGCCAACACTGTTGTGATAGCAGCTGTCAAAGTAGTCTTACCGTGGTCAACGTGGCCAATAGTACCAATGTTAACGTGCGGTTTTGTACGTTCAAATTTCTCTTTAGCCATAGCTTACTTATTTTTATCGATTAGTAATTTTTCTAATTTGTCAATTAACGTCTCCGTTACTTTAGAGCTGTTAACGAGACTTGAACTCGTGACCTCTTCCTTACCAAGGAAGTGCTCTACCACTGAGCTATAACAGCATTT
>CAVFUK010000021.1:0-28603 GCA_963625535.1 Anaerovoracaceae bacterium
TACCATAGCCTACGACCACCACTTCCTCCAGTGATTTGTAGTCTTCCTGCAGAGTCAGTTCGATGTAGGTCTTACCTTTCACATTGATGACCTGCGTCTTGTAGCCAATCATCGATACCTGAATGAGATTTTTCCCTTCGGGAAGGGTAAAAGAGAAATTGCCGTCCATGTCGGTTACACTACCCGACGATGTGCCCGGCACAAGCACACTCGCGCCAATCAAAGGCTCGTTGTTTGCGGCTCCGTCGAGTACCTTTCCTTTAAGTACCGTCTGGGCGTTGAGGCTCGTGCATGTCAGCATAAGCGCAACAACTTGTAAAATCAGTCTTAGTCGCATAATTTAATTAAAGATTTAGAGGTTTATGTTATCTGTTATGTTTATGTCATCCAGTTATTCCACCTTCAACAGTTCCACCTTGGTCAGTATGAACCCGCGTCCAGTGATGATGAATCCGCGCGTCTTCACCCGGTCGAGCGACACATCGTCGAAGGTGTAGACTAGGTCGCTGCCGTCGAGGGTCATCCATTGCGGCTCGGCAGCCCCACCCAGGTCGGCCCACTTGCCGCGGTTCTCACGCAACGACATTTGCGGCGCTACGTCAGCATCGGTCTTCATCAGCCGGTAGCTTATCACCAGCACGTCGTTGGTGGTGCTGTGCTGGAAGGCCTCGGCGGTGAAGCGTGCATTGCCACTCCAGTCCAGCGGGAAGGTTTGTTCACCGTGGAAGAGTTCACCCGGCGCAAGTTCATATTCGCGCGGTGCACGCTGCGCTCCTGTGGTATCGGCTTCAGCGGTGCCTACATATTTCACTATGCCCACAGCGTCCAGCTGATAGTCCTTACCGCCGATGCGCAGTGCCGTGTTGTCTCCACCGCCGGCAAAGGCTATCTTTATGAGCGGAGCCTCGTCTGTGATGTAGTAGTCGAACGTGTCGCCACTCACCGGAGCTCCATCAACTGAGGAGTCTATCGGGTTCCAGGTGAGGTCCATGATCTTCACCGCGGCATCCGTCGCCGCTTTGCTCAGGTGCAAACGCAGGGCATCTCCTTTGGCCAATGTCGTTAGTGCGTTGCCCTTTATCTCGGCGCATCCGCTCCAGTCCTTCCCCATACGCACCGCCGGACCTTTCCATATACGGGTCTCTTGATAGTCGGACGCTGAGGTCAGCGAGGCATAGAGGATGCGGTAGTCGTGTCCGCCCACCGACACGCCATGTTGCCGCAAGACGGGCACCATGGGCTCTGTAATCTGCAGGCGAAACGAACCGCTGACACCGAAATATTTATAGTTCTCCGCTATGGGTTGCCAATCATCAGGGTTCTGGAAAGTACCCTGTGCCGTGCGACTGAAGTTGTCGACGTAGACGGTGAGCACGTCACCCGCCTGCACCCGGTCGAATTGCCGGGGTTCAATCACTATCTTGTCCTTCCATCCCGGCCCGATGGTCTTCTGGCCTATGAGCACGACACGCTCACCGGCTACTGTCTGAAGGGCGGCGAGAGACTGTGTCGCCACCAAGGCGATGAGCATTATTATAGACTTTGTTCTCATTTCATTATTAGTTTCGAGGGTTTGAGGAATCTGTTTACTTAGCCAGCAAGGCTTTCATCTGGTCACGGTCCACCACCACGCCCGTGGCGAAGGCGTCTATCCACCAGGCTTTGTCGGCATAGCGGTGCGTGTCCGCCTTGCCGGCGTTGTAGTCATAGTCGTACCAAGGCATGAACCAGCTCCAGCGGGAGCCTTCGCTCCAGATGTCGCTCCATGCGGACATCCTCACATCGTCACCATTGCCACATTCGGCCAGCGCGACCAGCTTGGTGGGATATTTCTCCGCCAGTAGTTTGTATTCTTTCATCAAGGGATATTGCAGGGCGTAGTAACTGTCGCGTGCCACCACGTCCACCACATCATCGCCGGGATACCAGTCGTCGTCGCCTATCTGCGAGCACCATACCCATATCAGGTTATTCAGTTTGTGGACGTTCACCAGACGGTTGTACATCCATCGCCAGAGTTTCTTGTAGGCTTCGGCCCCCTTTGATCCCCACCAGAACCAAGGCTTGCCGCCTTCGAACTCGTAGGTGTTGCCGGAGGCTTCGTGCAGCGGACGCCATATCACGGGGATGCCCTTCTTCTGCAGACTCTTCAGGTAACCTGCCACTTGGTCGAGGTCTTTGGTCAGTTGCTTGCATCCGGCTGACTGCGCATCGTCGATGCACGTGGGGTCGAATGTGGTCTCGTCGGGTTGAGTGCCCGCGGTGCAGGTGTAGTCGCTGCCGTTATTGGCAGGCACTTGCCAGTGCCACATGGCACCCACGAGTCCGCCTTCGTGCCACCAATCGGTGACCACTGAGAGGTCGGAGTAGTCTACCCAACCCTTAGAGTTCACATCCTTGGAGCTACGCAGGTTGATGAAGTCGAACACGTTGAGGGCGGGCCATCGGCCGGTCCATGCCTTCACGTTCTCCGCCTCGCGGATGTTCCAGTCGACGTTGGCCACGGTTCCGCTCACCGTCCTCGTGCCACGGAGCTCGCCAAGCACAGCGTACACCTTTTGCGCCTCAGCGGTGGCAGAGGCATTCGACAGACGATAAACCTGAGTGGAAGGAGAGCCCGCATCGTCGGGACTGCAATTGTCAGCCCCCGAGCAGTAGACGCATCCCAAAGGAAGGAGCGATGCAAGCATTAACTTTATACCGATTTTCATATCTATATTATTATAAGGTTAAGTGAGTGAAGCGTGGGCCTTAGTGGCTCGACTCTTATCACGGTGGCAAAGGTATGGCATTCCCGTCGGAGTGACTGACTCTTTCTTTACAGATACTGACACTATTTTAACTTCCTGCACCTAAACCTGGGAAAGTACTTTTTCTTGAGTAATAGGCCCGCTCACAGCCAGTCATTTAGTGTCGGTCTTTGCTAAAATAGTGTCATAGGGTTATGGTTCTTTTCTCTACTTTTGCAACGGATTCAAAACAAAACATTTATGTATTACCTTATTATCTAATAAGCAATCATGATTAAGAACACAATCTACGAGCGTATCGGTTACGGTTTTGGCGACATGGCATCGTCAATGTTCTGGAAGATATTTTCATACTATCTTCCTTTCTTCTACAGCAACATCTTCGGTCTCTCCATCACGGACGCCGGTGTCATTCTGCTTGTCACGCGCATCTGGGATGCTGTGAGTGATCCATTGATGGGTGTCATCGCCGACCGCACCAATACGCGGTGGGGCAAATACCGCCCCTATCTGCTGTGGGTAGCCCCCTTCTTCTCCATCTGTGGCATACTGCTCTTCGCCACCCCGGACTTCGACTATGCGGGCAAACTGATATGGGCATACATTACCTATATATTGATGATGACCGTCTACACGGGTATCAACGTGCCCTACGGAGCCATGCTCGGTGTGCTGACCGACGACAGCAAGGAGAAGACGGTGTTCTCCTCGTTCCGCATGTTCTTCGCCTACGGCGGTTCGTTCCTGGCCATGTTGCTATGGGAACCCCTGACGGAGACTTTCGGCGGATACTCCTCGTCCGAGGGTTGGTTCTGGGCCATGGTCACCATCGCGGCCTGCTGCCTGGTGTTGTTCCTCTGCTGTTTCAGCCTGACGCGCGAACACCTGCACACGGTGAGCACGGTGTCAGTGGGTAGCGACTTCAAGGCACTGCTGCACAACCGTCCTTGGTGGTTGCTCATCGTGGCGGCGCTCTGCTTCAACCTGTTCTGCACGGTGCGCGGGGCTGTGGTGGCCTACTATTTCAAGGATATTGTAGGTCCGGACGCCTCGCTGACCCTGATGACCATCGCGATAGCTTTCTACGCCGGCCTGTTCCTGGCCGTGGGCGAAGTGTCGAACATGTTTGGCGTGGCCATCACCGTTCCCTTGGCAAACCGCTTCGGCAAGAAGTCTACCTTCATACTGGTCAACGCTCTGCTGGCGGTGCTGAGCGTCCTGTTCTTCTTCATCCCCTGCACGCCGACCGGCTACTGGCTGATGCTCATCATGCAGATAGTCATCAGTGTGCTGACGGGAGTGATGTCGCCGCTGGTGTGGAGCATGTATGCCGACGTGAGCGACTATGCGGAACAGGAGTTCCACACCGCATCCACGGGACTGATTTTCTCCAGCTCGTCCATGGCACAGAAGTTCGGCAGCGCCATCGGCGGGTTCGCTACCCTGGCCTTGCTAGGTGCGTTCGGCTACGTCACCGACCCTGACTTACTGGCAGCAGGAGCCACACAACCGGAGTCGGCACTCTTCTGTCTGCGTTGCCTGATGAGTTTCATCCCAGCGGGAGTATCGTTGATAGCCATTGCCGTGGTCTACTTCTACCCGCTCACCACAAGCCGCATGGCTGTCATCAGCGACGAGCTCAGCAAGACGCGTACGGAGACTTGCTAAATGGCTTCATATAGGTCCTTACGTACTATCGTAAGGACCGCTTCTTATATTCACATGAAGGCAGATGAAGATACAAAGCAGTGCGTGACTCATATTTTTATTAGGTTAGAAATAGGTAGGGAACGAAATAATCAATACATTTGCGGAATGATGGACGATAGAGTGCTAAGAGAGATACCGCCACTGATGGAGAACGACTTCATGTATGTGGCAGACCGGCGCAAGCGCGAGTTCACTTACCCGATACACAAACACGATGTGTTCGAGCTGAACTATGTGGAGAACGCGGCTGGGGTGAACCGCATTGTGGGCGACAGTTCCGAGACCATCGCCGACTACGACCTGGTGCTCATCACCTCACCCGACCTGGAGCACGTGTGGACACAGGGCACCTGCCAGAGCACTGAAGTGCGCGAGATTACGGTGCAGTTCTACTTCGACTTCATGTCCGCCGAAAGCCTGTTCAACCGCAACTCACTCATCTCCATAAAGAACATGTTCGAGAAGGCGCGCAAGGGAGTGGCCTTCCCGCTGAACGCCATCATGCAGGTGTATCCCCGACTCGACCGACTGTCGTCGCAGAAGGAGAGTTTCTATGCCATGATAGAGTTGCTTACCATACTCTATGAACTCTCCAAGAGCGACGGCATGCGCGAGCTGGCCTCATCGTCGTTCGCCAAGGTGGACGTGGAGAGCGACAACCGGCGGGTGCTGAAGGTGAAGGACTACATCAACAAGCACTTTACCGAGGAGATTCGTCTCTCTGACCTATCCGACCTCGTGGGCATGTCGCCCAGCGCCTTCAGCCGATTCTTCAAGCTCAGCACCAGCAAGACCCTCAGTGAATATGTGGTGGACATACGTTTGGGCGCTGCCGCCCGACAACTGGTTGACACCGCCGACAGCGTGAGCGAGATTTGCTACTGCTGCGGGTTCAACACACTGAGCAACTTCAACCGCCTCTTCCGCAAACACAAAGGCTGCAGCCCCACGGAGTTTCGCGACAAATACCACAAGACGAAGGTCATCATGTAACGCGGGCACGAGGCCCGGATGGACTGCACCAGTGTTTTTAGTAGCAAAACAAAGGTGGCAGTTTCGTAGATGTAACGGAAATGTGTACCTTTGCGTTCGGAATTTAGTATCCGACAAATCATAAGAAACATAATAGCTATGGCAAGATTCAAACGCATTCTGCTCAAGCTGAGCGGAGAGAGCCTGATGGGCGAGAAGAAATACGGTATCGACGAACAACGGTTGGCACAGTATGCCGAACAGATCAAGGAGATTCACGACATGGGCGTGCAGATAGGCATCGTCATCGGTGGCGGCAACATCTTCAGAGGCCTCACCGGTGCGGGCAAAGGCTTCGACCGTGTGAAGGGCGACCAGATGGGCATGTTGGCTACGGTCATCAACAGCCTGGGACTGAGCTCCGCACTGGCAGCGACTGACGTGAAAGCCCGCGTGCTGACAGCCGTCCGCATGGAGCCCATCGGCGAGTTCTACTCGAAGTGGAAAGCCATCGACTGCATGGAGCAAGGCGAGGTGGTCATCATGTCGTGCGGCACAGGCAGCCCCTACTTCACTACCGACACGGGCTCGTCACTGCGCGGCATCGAGATAGAGGCCGACGTGATGCTGAAAGGCACACGCGTGGACGGCATCTACACCGCCGACCCCGAGAAAGACCCCACAGCCACCAAGTTCGACGACATCACCTACGACGAGGTGCTGAAGCGCAACCTCCGCGTGATGGACCTCACCGCCACCTGCATGTGCAAGGAGAACAACCTGCCCATCATCGTGTTCGACATGGACACAGTGGGCAACCTGAAGAAGGTGATGAGCGGCGAGAACATCGGTACACTGGTTCACAACTAATCCCCTCAGATGGAATCATTCGAACAACTGATAGGCCAAAAGCTCTCCATCGCGCCACGCCAAGTGGCCAACACCATCGCCCTGCTCAACGGCGGAGCGACGGTGCCCTTCATCAGCCGCTACCGCAAAGAGGCTACCGGTGGACTGGACGAGGTGCAGATAGGCAACGTGAAGGAGCAGTACGACAAGCTGTGCGAACTCAGCAAACGGAAGGAAACCATCCTCTCCACCATTGCCGAGCAGGAAAAACTCACGCCCGAACTGAAGCAACGCATCACCGACTGCTGGGACGCCACCGAGTTGGAGGACATCTACCTACCCTTCAAGCCCAAGCGGAGAACCCGGGCGGAGATAGCCCGACAGAAGGGGTTGGAGCCGCTGGCAACCATACTGACCCTGCAGCGCGAAAACAACCTAAGCGCCTGCGTGAAACGGTTCATCAACAAGGAGGTGCCCAACGAAGAGGAGGCGCTGAAGGGAGCCCGCGACATCGTGGCCGAACAGGTGAACGAGAACGAACGGGCCCGCAACCTCATACGCAACCGATTCACACGCGAGGCAATCATCACATCGCAACTGGTGAAGGGGAAAGAGGAAGAGGGACAGAAGTACAAGGACTACTTCGACTTCTCCGAACCGCTGAGCCGTTGCTCGTCGCACCGTCTATTGGCCATGCGCCGGGGTGAGAACGAGGGCATACTGCGCGTCTCCATCTCCCCCAACGATGAGGAGTGCGTGGAGCGGCTGGACCGAGCCTTCGTGAAAGGCAACAACGCCTGCAGCCAGCAGGTGGCAGAGGCCGTGAAGGATGCCTACAAACGATTGTTGAAACCCTCCATAGAAACGGAGTTCGCCTCGCTGAGCAAGCAGAAGGCGGACGAGGAAGCCATACGGGTGTTCACCGCCAACCTGCGGCAACTGCTGCTCGCTCCGCCTCTCGGGCAGAAGCGGGTACTGGGCATCGACCCCGGTTACCGCACCGGCTGCAAGTTAGTCTGCCTGGATGCGCAAGGGAAGTTGCTCCACAACGAAGCCATCTATCCGCACCCGCCCAAGAACGAGAGGAGCATCGCGGCCAAGAAGTTGGTGCACTTGGTAGAGCAGTATGCCATCGAGGCCATCGCCATAGGCAACGGAACGGCAAGTCGCGAGACTGAGGAGTTTGTGACCTCGCTGCGCTACGACCGCACCCTGCAGGTGTTCGTGGTGAGTGAGGACGGAGCCTCCATCTATTCGGCATCGAAGATAGCGCGCGACGAGTTCCCCGACTACGACGTGACGGTGCGTGGAGCCGTCTCCATCGGTCGCCGACTGATGGACCCTCTGGCAGAGTTGGTGAAGATAGACCCGAAGTCCATCGGCGTAGGCCAGTACCAGCACGATGTGGACCAGACCAAGCTGAAGCAGTCGCTGGACCAGACCGTGGAGAGTTGCGTCAATGCTGTTGGCGTGAACCTAAACACCGCCAGCCGTCACCTGCTCACCTACATATCGGGACTGGGCCCGCAGCTGGCACAGAACATCGTGGACTACCGCAACGAGAACGGAGCGTTCAGCTCGCGCAAGGAACTGATGAAGGTGCCGCGCATGGGTGCCAAAGCCTTCGAACAGTGCGCGGGATTCCTACGTATCCCCAACGGCACAAACCCGCTCGACAATACGGCCGTGCACCCCGAGAGCTACCCCATAGTGGAGCAGATGGCCAAGGACCTAAGCTGCACCGTGGACCAACTGATCCAGCAGAAGGAGCTGCGCAGCCAGATTAAACTGGAGAAGTACGTCACCCCCACCACCGGTATGCCTACACTCAACGACATCATGAAGGAACTGGAGAAGCCGGGACGCGACCCGCGACAGACCATCAAGGTGTTTGAGTTCGACAAGAGCATACACACCATCGACGACCTCCGGCCAGGAATGGAACTGCCGGGCATCGTCACCAACATCACCAACTTCGGATGTTTCGTGGACATAGGCATCAAGGAGAAGGGACTGGTGCACATCTCGCAACTGGCGGAGAAGTTCGTGCAAGACCCCACCCAGGTGGTGAGCGTCCACCAGCACATCCGCGTGCGTGTGCTCGATGTGGACCTGCAGCGCAAACGCATAGGACTGAAGAAGCTGGAAGAGTGAAACCACGAACAAATACAATAAACTAAAAGAGCAAACGCAAATGAAGAAGATTGCCAAACAACTGACCGATTTGATAGGGAACACTCCCCTGTTGGAACTGACACGCTACAACGCCGGGCGCGCACTGCAAGCGACAATCGTAGCCAAGATAGAGTCGTTCAACCCGGCCCACAGCGCCAAAGACCGCATCGCCCTGGCCATGATAGAGGATGCCGAACGGCGAGGCCTGCTGAAACCGGGAGCGACTATCATTGAGCCGACCAGTGGAAACACCGGCATCGGACTGGCATTGGTGGCTACGGTGAAGGGTTATCACCTGATTCTCACCATGCCCGACACCATGAGCGTGGAGCGGCGCAACCTGCTGAAGACCTACGGAGCGAAGTTGGAGCTGACACCAGGGGCCAAAGGTATGGCCGGAGCCATCGCCCGTGCGGAGGAGCTGAAGAAGGAGATTGACGGAGCCGTCATCCTGCAGCAGTTCGAGAATCCCGCCAACCCGGAGATACACCGACTGACGACAGGCGAGGAGATTTGGCGCGACACAGACGGACAAGTAGACATCTTCTGCGCCGGCGTAGGCACAGGCGGCACCGTGTCCGGCGTGGGTATGTCACTGAAAGCCCATCGGCAGGACATCCAAATCTACGGAATCGAGCCCGACACGTCGGCTGTCCTCTCGGGCGGCAAACCCGGACCGCACAAGCTGCAAGGAATAGGCGCGGGCTTTGTGCCCAAGACCTTTCATCGGGAGGTAGTGGACGGCATCATTCCCGTCAGCGGCGACGATGCCATGCGCGCCTCGCGGGCCTTGGCCGCCGAAGAAGGTTTGTTGGTAGGCATCTCATCGGGAGCCGCCCTGCACGCGGCCACCCAGTTGGCTATGCGGCCGGAGAACAAAGGCAAGACCATAGTGGTGCTGCTGCCCGACACGGGCGAGCGCTACCTTTCCACCGAGCTCTTCGACAACGAGCGGCATCCGCTCTAAACAGAAAAAAGCACTAAAGCGAAAAAGATACGTAACATGAACATAGCGACATTGATTTCGGGAGGCGTGGACAGTTCCGTTGTGGTCCACCTGCTCTGCGAGCAAGGCTACAAGCCCGACCTCTTCTATATTAAAATAGGTATGGACGACGACCACGAGCTCACCTGCACGGCTGAGGAGGACATCGAGATCTCCACCGCCATAGCCAAGAAGTATGGACTAAAGCTGAGCATCATCGACCTGCAGAAGGAGTATTGGGACAACGTGGTGGCTTACACCATCGACCGTGTAAAGCGCGGCCTCACCCCCAACCCAGACGTGATGTGCAACAAGCTCATCAAGTTCGGCTGCTTCGAGGAGCGGGCCGGCAAGGACTACGACAAAACCGCCACCGGACACTATGCCACCACCTACGTGATTGACGGCAAGGTGTGGTTGGGCACAGCCAACGACCCGGTGAAGGACCAGACCGACTTCCTGGCACAAATAGACCGCTTCCAAGTATCGAAACTGATGTTCCCCATCGGCACCCTGATGAAGAACGAGGTGCGCGACATCGCCCTGAAGGCTGCACTACCCAGCGCCAAGCGGAAGGACAGCCAGGGCATCTGCTTCCTCGGCAAGATAAACTACAACGACTTCATCCGCCGGTTCCTCGGCGAGAAGGAGGGTAAGGTGGTGGAGTTGGAAACAGGCAAACTCATCGGCAAGCACAAGGGTTACTGGTTCCACACCATCGGTCAGCGCAAAGGCCTCGGCTTCGGCGGCGGCCCTTGGTTCGTAGTGAAGAAGGACATCGAGGAGAACGTGCTCTACGTATCCCATGGCTACGACACGGAGAAGCAGTACGGCACAGAGTTCAACCTGCGCGACTTCCACTTCATTACCGACAACCCATGGGGCGAGAGCACCGACAATATACCCGTTACCTTCAAGATTCGCCACACGGAGCTACGCATCCCGGGAACCCTGCAACGTAGGGGCGACCTCTACCATCTGGAAAGTTCACGCCCCATCCAGGGCATTGCCCCCGGACAGTTCGGCGTCATCTACGATGCGGAAGAGAAACTTTGCATCGGTAGTGGTGAGATTGCTCTGTAGAGCGCTTACCAGAACTTGTTGTATTCGGGGTTATATTCGAAACCTGCCGCCTTCAGTTTGGCGACCAGGGCATCCTTGTCCACGTCCATCGCCTTGCACAAGGCGTCGAGTGAGGGGTATTTGTCACGCAGATTCATGTTGATGACGCTGAACAGCATCATCGGGTCTTGAGGTAAATCCATATTAGTACAGTCTTTTGTCCATAGACTCCGCTGCTACTGAGCCGACCTACCTTAGCCTGGCGGCTACGTCCGCCTACGCAAAGCGCCTCAGCCAACGGAATCTTCAAATCCTATCAATCTGCGCGCAAAGGTAAAACTATTTCCAAAGGTACGGTACAGCGGGGCGGCTTTTCTTTCTTTTAGCCAAAGAGAAATCTTCGCTGCCAACACGTGAGTCTGTGCGTGCAACCAGAAAATGGACGAACCCAGCAGACCACCCATGCACATGCCGCAAAGGATGTCGCCTGGATAGTGCACACCCAAGTAGATACGCGAATAGCCCACCAACATCGCCCAAGGCAGCAGTACGAACGCAGCCAGACGGGTGCGGAAATATAATATAAGGAAAGTAGCGAGTGCGAATGTGTTGGCGGCGTGGCAAGAGGGGAAACCATAGCGACCGCCCCGGTAGCCGTTCACGATGTGGATGAACTGCGAGATGGGATTGTCGGGATTAGAGGGACGCAGGCGGCCGACCGCGTGGCGCAAGGCGGATCCGCAAACCTGGTCGCTTAGGGTGATGGCGAGGGCAATAAACAACAAGCAGACAATACCCTTCAGCCATTTGTCGCGACGGAAGAGGAAGAAGGCCAGCACCACATAGAATGGTACCCACACCCACTTATCACTCACAGTCCACATAATCCCGTCGAACACAGGACAATGAAACTGATTGAGAAACAACATCACCTTATTATCTAGCTCCACCAACTGTGGAATAATATCCAATAGAATGCCCATACAATCTGCTTTATTTGTTTGACGGGCTAAAAGTATGCCTAGATTCTGAAGAGATTTTGAATTTAGTTCTTGATTTCCTTAAATATTGCAAATATGAGAAATAATTAGACTATTTCAGAATTCCTACAAATTTTATTGCTAACTTCGCTCCACGTTTTAAGGAGAAAGACTAAGATGAGACAAAGTAGAGAAAAATACCTGCTGTACGCGGGTGTATGCATAGCTTTGATTCCAGTGCTGTTGCTTCGCGACTTCACACCGTCGAACGAACTGCGTTACTTAAGCATCGCCGACGAGGCGTTGCGCAACCACACGTTGTTTGCGTTTACCAACCACGGGGTGCCCTATGCGGACAAACCGCCTCTCTACCTATGGCTCGTGATGCTGAGCAAATGTCTATTCGGGCAGTACCACATGTGGTTCCTGTCCCTCTTCTCGCTGATTCCCGCCTTGGGTATCGTGCGGGTGATGGACCACTGGACGCGTCAGGACATGGACTCCGAGTGTCGGTCGATAGCCCGGTTGATGTTGCTCACCTCAGGACTGTTCACCGGCATTGCCATCATCCTGCGTATGGACATGCTGATGTGTCTGTTCATCGTGCTGGCGCTGCGTTCGTTCTGGCGAATGTACTCGGGCTCGCATCGTCACGAGGGATACCTCTTCCCCATCTACGTTTTCCTGGCCATCTTCACCAAAGGTCCGCTCGGACTGCTGATACCACTCTGTTGTTCCACCGCCTTTCTGCTGTTGACCCACCACGGCAAGCAGTTCTTCCACTACTGGGGATGGCGCACCTGGGGCATCTTGGCAGCGCTCTGCGCCCTGTGGTTCGGAGCTACGTATCTCGAAGGTGGCAGCAGTTATCTGAACAACCTTATTTTCCATCAGACTATCGACCGGGCCATCCATTCATTCCATCACGAGGGACCGGTGTACTATTACCTCGTAACCATCTGGTACAGCTTGGCACCATGGTCGTTGCTGGCTATCGGCATCATCTTGGCTGTGCTGCGTCCGAAGATGGTTTACAGCGACTTGCAACGCTTCTTCCTGACCGTCATCGTCACCACCTTCGTACTGATTTCATTCATCAGTGCCAAGTTGCAGGTGTACATGCTACCGTTGCTGCCGTTCCTCATCTACGGATCGATGATGTTCCTTCCCCGCTTCCGCCAGAACAACTGGCTGCGTGCGGCGGTGGCACTGCCTGCCGTGGCGTTGGCTCTGCTCCTGCCAGCCCTGATTGTGCTGGCCTCCACCACCAACCTGAAGCATTTGGACAACGGATGGTTCATTGCCGGAGCCACCCTGCTCTCCATAAGTGGCGTGTATGCGCTTTGGCAAATCTACAACAAGCGTGAGCCGCAATACATCACCACTGCCATACGTTCCATGGGACTCGGAGTGCTGAGCTGCCTGTTCGTCGGCGGTTGGGGAATCCCCTACCTCAACAAGGACATCAGCTACCGCGCCGTGTGCGAGAGGGCACTGAAGATATCCGAAGAGAAAGGTATCTCGGACTTCCACGTATGGGGCATCAAGCGGGCTGAGAATATGGACGTATACTTGCATCGCTCGGTAGAGATTCTGCCGAAAGACCAAGTACCGGCCTCGCCTCAAGAGGTTCCCGCCATATTGTTGATGAAGAAGAAGGACCTGAAGTACCTGCCCGAAGACACCGATGTGGAAATCGTAGGTTCATACGCCGTTGTTGTCTGCACCGAGAGCAACCAGGCTGGCATTCTGACGGCGCACCACAACAAGTAGCGGAAACAACCCCACATAGTAAAATACCAAGCGGCATTACCTTCCCGACAACACAAGCAGTAGGGAGGTAATGCCGCTAAATTATTTAAGTTCAGCAAGTTCTAATACGATTCGTTTTATATGGGCGCTTTCTCTCCTTTCAAGCAAGATAGGCGGCTTTCAACGAGTATATACTCGTGGACCGTTGAGTATATACTCTCAAGGCATAGAGTATATACTTGCTGAACTTGAATAAATTAGTCGGGTTCAACGAAGAGGCACCAAGCACAATCTCAGGCGGCTTTCCGGAAGTGAACGAAAAAGCAGTGTTTGCCGTCAGCAAAGGTGTAACCAACCGTCCAACCATGGAAATCGCAGATGGCTTTCACGATGGCGAGACCCAGTCCATTGCCCTTCTTCTCCACATCGCCCGACCGGAAGCGGCGGAACAACATGGAGGCGTCGAGCGCTCCATCCGTGTCGGCGGCAACGTTGCTCACCATCAGCCCATCGTCCTGCAACAGAATTTCTATCTTCCCGCCGGCCGAGGAGTGACGGATGGCATTCACTATCAAGTTCTTCAGCAGACTTTCTAGCAGCGGTTGATTGGCACGGACGGTCTTCCGGCGCTTGCGCTTGTCGTCCAACTGTATGGTGGTACCGTTGAGCAGCACGTCGTACATGGGGAGCGACTCATCCAACAGAGACTTCACGTCCACCGATTCCATCGTCTTGTACTGGGCATTGTCTATCTTGGCCAACATCAGCAAGTTGCGGCTCAGGTGACTCATGCGCATGGTCAGTTGGTAGAGGTCGGAGACGAGCTTCATCTGTTGCTCGTTCATCTTCTCCTGCATCAGCAGGTCGAGCTTACTGCGGATGATTGCCAGCGGGGTCTGTAGCTCGTGCGAAGCGTTCTCGGTAAACTCCTTCTGTATGCGGAAGGTCTCGCGGTCGCGCTCCATCAGCTGCGTCAGCGAATGGTTCAGCCGGTTAAACTCAATAATGTCCGTCTCCATGAACTGAGGCAACTCCCCTTGTGCCAGATTAAAGCGTTCGGTTTTCTTCAACGTATCATCGAAAGGAAGCCACAGCTTGCGGGTGATGAAACGGATGGTGATGAACATGGCGATGGTCACCGCCAGCGAGATGAGCAGGAACTGCAGCGTGACGCCCGCTATGATATCCCGCTCAAGGTCCAAGGGTGGGATGCCCTGTCCGCGGTTCACCGATTCGATGATGTCTATCAGATCCTCGGCATAGAACTGTTTGGTGAGCAAATAGAAGAGAGGGGTAATCATGAAGAGGACGATGATGGCGCAGTAGAGGTAGCGCCGCAGCGTACGCGACAACAGCATACGCATCCTTTTGGGGCGAGCCGTGCTTTTCATGACTCTATCATCCATTTGTAGCCCGTGCCGTAGAAGGTCTTGATGCAATCGCGCTGCCCGGCTTCGGCCAGTTTGGCTTTCAGGTTTTTGATGTGGGCGTAGACGAAGTTGAAGTCGCCCATCATATCGGCCATGTCGCCGCTCAGGTGCTCAGCCAAGGCGCTCTTGGAGATGACGCGGTTGCGGTTCTCGATGAAGAAGAGCAACAGTTCATACTCACTCTTCGTCAGATCGATGACGCGACCGCCCACCGATACCGTCTTGCTGAAGAGGTCGATAGTGATCTCGCCACTGCGGAGCACGTTGCTCGACTGGAAATTCTTACGCCGGAGGAGTGCGAAGATGCGGATTCCCAGCTCCGGCAAGTGGAAGGGTTTGGGCAAGTAATCGTCCGCCCCAATCTGCAGGCCGGTCACCTTATCCTCGAGCGAGTCCTTCGCCGACACGATGATGACACCCGTCTGTGGTGAACGTTGCTTTATCTGTCGCAGGATGTCCAGTCCGCTGCCACCGGGTAACATCAGGTCGAGCAAGATGCAGTCGTACTCATAGAGCTCCACTTTGGACGTGGCCTCGGCAAAAGAGAAGGCCTGCTCGCAAAGGTAGTCCTCGTGGCTCAGGAAACTCACGATGCTGTCCGACAACTGGCGTTCGTCTTCTATAATCAATAGCTTCATAGCTGTTTGTCTAATAATAAACTGGTGACAAAGTTAACAAGGTAATTCCAATAACAACACATCAGACGTGTGAAATTGGTGTTACAAAAGGATGTTTAGCACTTTCCCTACAAGTTTTTCCTCTTTTTTGGCTTGCGTATTGGTCCATTTCATTATTTTTGCACATAGATGAGCGTATGCTCTAATTTTGGAAGAAGATAGAACATGTTCTTTAGAGATATAGTCGGACAAAAAGATATCATCAAACGGTTCATCCTGGAGGTGAGCGAGGGACGTGTGCCTCACGCCCGGTTGCTTTGCGGACCCGAGGGTACGGGCAAGTTGCCGCTTGCCATTGCCTACGCGCGCTACCTCTGTTGCACCAACCGGACGGCTGAGGATGCCTGCGGCACCTGCCCGTCGTGCCTCCAGTTCAACAAGTTGGCTCACCCCGACCTTCACTTCGCTTTCCCGGTGATAAAGAAGGGGAAAGAACCCCCCACGAGCGACGATTACATCAACGAATGGCGCAACCTGGTGACCAAGTCGCCCTACTTCAACCTCAACCATTGGCTGAATGAGATGGGGGCGGAGAACCAGCAGGCCTACATCTACGAGAAGGAGAGTGGAGCAATCCTGCAGAAACTCTCGCTGAAGTCTTTCGAGGGTGGCTACAAAGTGTTGATTATCTGGTTGGCGGAGAAGATGAACGATGCATGTTCCAACAAGTTACTGAAGATACTAGAGGAGCCTCCCCAGCAAACGGTTATGCTGTTGGTGTCGGAGAATCCGGACTTGCTGCTGACGACCATACAGAGCCGCACGCAACGCATCAACGTTCCGCTCATCGAGGAGAAGGAGATAGAGGCGACCCTGGAACAGAAGTACGGACTGGAGCAGAACGACGCCCGGGTCATTGCACACGCCTCGGGGGGCAACTTCATCAAGGCGCTGGAAGCTTTTCATCTGAACGACGAGAACAAGGCTTTCTTCGACTGGTTTGTCTGCCTCATGCGGTTGGCCTACCAACGGAAGGTGAAAGAGATGAAGGCGTGGAGCGAACAACTGGCGGGCATCGGACGCGAGAAGCAGAAGAACTTCCTCTCCTACTGCCAGCGGATGATTCGCGAGAGTTTCATCTACAACTTTCATCAGGACGCGCTCACCTATATGAACCGCGACGAGAGGAACTTCGCACAACGCTTCGCACCCTTCGTGAACGAGCGCAACGCCATTGGCATTATGGACGAATTAAATGAAGCACAACGAGATATCGAACACAACGTGAACGCAAAGATGGTATTCTTTGACTTCTCGCTCAAGATGATTGTGCTCATCAAACAATAATATATAACAGACACAAAGATGACAGATTTCATACAGAAAAACGGTAGCGGAAACCTTAGCGCAAAAGGCTGCGGACGGCAGGACAACAAGCTGAACACCTACGACTGGCTTGCCGACGTGCCGGGCAACGGCGAACTGTGCGACATGGTGGAAGTGCAGTTCAAAAACACGCGAAAGGGATATTACCGCAACAGCAACAACCTGAAGCTGGAGAAGGGTGACGTGGTGGCCGTGGAAGCCAGCCCGGGACACGACATCGGTACGGTGACACTGACCGGACGACTCGTACCCCTACAGATGAAGAAGGCGAACCTGAAACACGATGCGGAGATAAAACGCATCTACCGGAAGGCCAAACCGGTGGACCTGGAGAAGTACGAGGAGGCGAAAGCCAAGGAGCACGACACGATGATCCGCTCGCGCCAGATTGCAGCCAATCTAAAACTGAACATGAAGATAGGCGACGTGGAGTACCAAGGGGACGGCAACAAGGCTATCTTCTACTACATCGCGGATGAGCGCGTGGACTTCCGTCAACTGATAAAGGTGCTTGCCGACACATTCAAGGTACGTATCGAGATGAAACAGATCGGCGCGCGCCAGGAGGCGGGACGCATTGGCGGTATCGGCCCCTGCGGACGCGAGCTCTGCTGCGCCACATGGATGACGAGCTTCATCTCCGTCTCCACTAACGCGGCTCGCATACAGGACATTTCGCTCAACCCGCAGAAGTTGGCCGGACAGTGCGCCAAGCTGAAGTGTTGCCTCAACTACGAGGTGGACGCATACGTGGAGTGCCAAAAGAAGATGCCGTCCAAGGAGATTACCCTGGAGACTGCCGACGGAACGTTCTACTTCTTCAAGGCGGACATTCTGAAGGGTGAAATCACCTACTCTACCGACAAGAACTTCGCAGCCAACCTGGTTACCATCTCCGGCAAGCGGGCTTTCGAGGTGCTCAACATGAACCGTAAGGGACAGAAGCCCACAAGCCTCAACGAGGAGACCACGCACAACGAACCGAAGCGACCGATAGACCTGCTGGAGCAGGAGAGCGTGACCCGATTCGACCGTAGCAAGAACGCTAAGAAGAAGAAAAAGAAAAACGGCAATAAGCCTAACCAGCCGGACAACAAGTCGCAGCAGGCCAAGGAGCAACAACCGCAACAGGGCAAACTGCAGCAAGGAGGGAAACCGCAACAGGGAGGCAAGGCCCAGCAAGGCGGAAAGCCTCAACAGAACGGCAAACCCCAGCAAGGAGGTAAACCACAACAGGGAGACAGAGCCCAGCAAGGTGGTAAACCGCAGCAAAGCGGCAAACCTCAGCAAGGCGATGGGGCCCAGCAAAACGGTAAGCCTCAGCAGGGAGACAATGCCCAGCAGGGAGGCAAACCTCAGCAAGGCGAACCCAAGCAAGGTGGTGAGTCGAAACAACAGCGAGGCCAGCGCCATGGTGAGGGCCGTCGTCAACAGCCCAACAACAACGGCAACCGACAAGACAACAACGGGAACCGAGAGGGCAACAAGGGAAACCAACAGCCCAACAACAATGGGAACCGAGAAGGTAACAATGGTAACCAGCAGTCCAACAACAACGGGAACCGAGAGCCCAACAACGGCAATCAGCAGGGCAACAACGGCGACCACGAAGCGAAGCAGCCTCGTCAGCAATCCAACGAGAGACGTGACAACAACCGAAACGACAAAGACAATGCTCAGAAGAATCAAGAGCCGGCTAATAGCTGACATGGCTCTCTTGGCAGTCGGAACGCTCACCTCGTGCCAACCGAATTGTCTGTATCACTCTTTTCAAACCTTCAACGAAGAGGGTTGGAACAAGAGTGATACACTCGTCTTCGATGTGTCCAAAGAGCAAATCGTGGAGGGCAACTACGACCTGCAGGTGGAGCTGCGCAACACGCAGGAGCTGAAGTTCAAGGAGCTTTGGTTGGTGGTCTACGCCAACAACGACGACTCGCTCCGCTTCAAGAGCGACACGCTACAATGCAAGCTGGTGAACGAGAAAGGCCGTTTCGTCGGTTCGGGACTGAACCGCTACTACCAGACGACCCACAACGTGGGCACTCTCCACCTGAGCAAACAGCACAACGTGCGCATCAAACTGGCACACTACATGAAGAAGGGACGCCTCCTAGGCATCCACGACGTAGGCATCCGACTGACAAGGAGAAACTAGAGACACCTCCTAGGCTTCCACGACGCAAGCATCCAACTGTCAAAGAGAAACCGAGTCCCTCCCCCCCTATTCCCGTCAGGGATTAAAAGGAATTCTTGTTCTCAATATCCATCCGCAGGAATACAAACAGCAGGATGGTGAAGCCCCACAGGGAAGAACCTCCGTAGCTGAAGAATGGTAGCGGAATGCCTATCACCGGTGTCAAGCCTAGCACCATACCTATATTTATAAATAGGTGGAAGAAGAAGATGCAAGCCACCGAATAGCCATAGACTCGCCCGAACACAGTGCTCTGTCGCTCGGCAATGGTGATGAGTCGGATGATAAGAATCATGTAGAGTATCAACACGGCGGAAGAGCCCACAAAGCCCTCCTCCTCGCCGACGGTGCAGAAGATGAAGTCAGTGTCCTGCTCGGGCACGTATTTCAACTTCGTCTGCGTTCCGTTGCGGAACCCCTTGCCCAGGAAGCCACCGGAACCGATGGCTATCTTCGATTGGTTCACATTGTAACCGGCACCTGCCAAGTCCTGCTCCATGCCCAGCACCACCTTGATGCGTGTCTGCTGGTGGGGCTGCAACACCTTGTTGAACACGATGTCGCTGGAGAAGAAGAAGAGCGCGGAAGCCACCGTGAAGATGGAGATCAGCGCAAACGTTCCCTTGCGTTTCTTCACGCTCAGCACCAGCAGGTAGATTACCCACCCAACACAAATGCCCAACTGAGCCCACAGCAAATCGAAAGGAATGATGTACTCTGCCACCAGGTAAGCGACCAACGTCGCCAGCAAGGTGACGAGCAGTGAGATGCGTACCTGCGCCCTTTCCTTACAATAGACCCACATGAGGCCTGCCGTGAAGAGGGGTATCATCAGCATTACAGAGAAAGCACCCACGGATGTGGGGATGACGTCGGTCAGCGGAACCTCAGAGAAGCGAATGCCGACAATGAAATAGGTAACCAGGCAGACCCCGAAGAAGAGGAACGAGCCGGACATTCCCTCCCGATAGAGCATCAAGAAGAAGGCCAGATAGACCAATGCCGAGCCGGTCTCCTTTTGCAGGACAATCAGTCCCATAGGCAGCAGTATCAGCGCCACCACGGTCATCAGCGAACGAGGGTTGGCGAGGGTGAAGCCGTAGACCGACATCACCTTGGCCACCATCAGGGCGGTGGTGAACTTGGCGAACTCCGCCGGCTGCAGGCTGACAGGGCCGAACTTAATCCACGAGTAGGAACCTTTCGTGTCCTCCGCCAGGAAGGGCGTGACAAGTAGCAGTAGCAGCATCGCCACGTAGAGAACGACGGAGAACACCTCGTAGACGCGCTCCTCAATCATAAGGAGTATCATGCCCAAGCCAAAGGAGCACAATATCCAGGCCATCTGCTTGCCGGAGCGGGTGTCGAACGAGAAGATGTCCATATCATCGTACGTGAAACTGGCCCCGCAGATGCTGAACCAACCAAAGATTACGAGCGCCACATAGATGGCGATGGTAATCCAATCGACCGACTTGAATATACTAACGTTCCGTGTTATCATACGTGATTCTCCTTTCCTGGTACATCTGGGCCTTCTCCTCACTCTGCGGTGAGAGTTCACCCGTAAGGTATTGTTCCATCATCAGCGCGCCGATGGGCACACCATAGACGGCTCCGAATCCACCATTCTCCACATAGACGGCGATGGCTATCTTGGGGTCGTCCTTGGGAGCGAAGCCCATGAAGACGGAGTGGTCGTGACCACGGTTCTGTGCCGTACCTGTCTTGCCGCATACCTCTATGCCGGGGAGATTGGCTCCGCGACAGGTACCACCCAACACGGCCTGGCGCATTCCCTCCACCACCACGTCGTAGTACTGTTTTTCCACCATAGTGTAGTGGGGCGTGCGGTAGAGGCTGTCAATCTGTTCGTCCTCAATCTCCTTCACCACGTGAGGGGTGTAGTAGTAACCGCGGTTGGCGATGGTGGCTCCCAGGTTGGCTATCTGCAAGGGGGTGAGCGTCACCTCACCCTGACCGATGGCGATACTTATGATGGTGAGTCCGTTCCACGAACCCCGATAGTTCTTGTCATAATAGTCGGCGTTGGGAATCATTCCGCGCTTCTCGCCGGGAATGTCCACGCCCAGTTGGTAACCGAATCCCATGGAGACCATATAGTCTTTCCACGTAGTCATTGCCTTCTGCACGGTGCCGTACTTACTGCGGGCGCCCATCATGTGGTAGAGTCCCCAACAGAAGTAGCCGTTGCACGAGGTGGCGATGGCAGGAACCAACGGCAGCGGAGAACCGTGGGAGTGGCAACCCACACGCAGACCCCGGAACACAAATCCGCCCGTGCAGGGGTAGCTCGTTTCGGGGGTGATGATGCCTTCCTGCAGGAAGGTCAACGCCTGCGAAGTCTTGAAGGTGGACCCCGGAGGATAGGTTCCCGACACGGCTCGGTTGAGCAGAGGCTTCCAGGCATTCAGGGCCAACTGCTTGTGGCTGGCGCCACGCTTACGACCGATCATCAGATGGGGGTCGTACGTCGGCGAGGAGACCATGCAGAGTATCTCGCCGGTAGAGGGTTCTATGGCCACGATGCTGCCGATTTTACCCTCGAGGAGGCGTTCGCCCAGCTCCTGCAATTTCTCGTCAAGGCCCAGTTTGAGGTTCTTGCCGGGGATAGGAACGCGGTCGAAAGCTCCGTTCATATAGTGGCCTTGCACACGGCCACGTGCGTCGCGGAGCAGGATTTCGGCTCCCTTCTCGCCACGCAATTGTTTCTCGTACGAGCGTTCCACACCTTGTTTGCCAATGTAGTCGCCCATGCGGTAATAGTCGTCTTCCTTAATGTCGTTCTTAGAAACCTCGCCGATGTCGCCCAACACATGGGCTCCCACGTTGAAGGCATACTGGCGGATGGTGCGTTTGCGGGTGTAGAAGCCCTTGAAGCGGAACGACTTTTCCTGGAACACGGCAAACTCCTCGGCGGAGAGTTGGTTGATGAACACCTGCTCGGTGTAGCGCGAATAGCCAGGGTTGAGGTTACGGTTCTTGATGGTCTTCATGCGCTCGATGAATTGTTCCTTGGTGATGTTCAGCGTCTCGCATAGGTCGAGGGTGTCGAGGTCCTCAATCTCCTTCATCACCACCATCACGTCGTAGGCGGGTTGGTTGAACACCAACAGCTCGCCGTTGCGGTCGTAGATGACACCCCGCGCGGGGAACAGCACCTTGTTGAGGAAAGCGTTGCCGTCGGCATATTGCTTGTAGTCGTCGCTCACTATCTGCAACGAGAAGAGGCGGATGATGTAGATGACAACGACAGCCACCACAATGCCGCCAATGACGAATTTCCTATTCTCGAGATTATAGTCACGCATAAGCCAACAGGGTCACTTTTTACAGATGCCGTCGATGGCCATCGCACACAGGGTGGTCAGCAACGCGCTCGTGGGGACAGCTATCAACAGATACAACCAATCGAAGAGGGAGAAGGACTCCAGCACGAAGAGAATGATATGATGGATGAGCACCAGCGTCAGCGCATAGCGGAAGAATTTCCCGGGACCGAAGGTGCTCACGCCCGGCACGATTGCATTGTCCGAGTTGTCGCGGGTCATGAAGAGGTTGAGCACCCACGGACGGATGAAGCCGATGAATGTGGTCGTCACGGTATTGAGGCCCAAGGTATTGGAGAAGATGTCGACCACCAGTCCCAGACAGAAGCCCCAAAGCAAGAGGGCAACACGTGAGGAGGAACTGCCAATGATCAACATCAGATAGACGTACACCAAGGGTTTAGCGTACCCCAGGATGCAAATGTGGTTCATCACCATGGCCTGCAGAAGCACAAGCACTAGGAACCAACCTGTATTTTTCAGAAAACTAATCGTCATCGCTACCTAATTTTAGAAACACCTCTATGGTCATTTAGCCTGCTGTTGCAACTCTTTCAACTCCTCCACATTCTCGCGGGCCACCACCTTCACTTGGTTCAGACTGGCGAAGTCGGTGGACAGTTTTATCTTCAGCAAGAAGGAGAGTCCGTCGCGCGAGTCGGAAATTTCCTCGATGGTACCCACCATAAGCCCTTCGGGGAAGATGGGCGTGAAACCTGTCGTCACGATGGTGTCGCCTATCTCGCAGATGGAGTGTCGGGGCATGTCCACCAGGTTGGCGTGCTGGCAGTCGTTGCCGTCCCACTTCAGATAACCGAAGTAATCGGAGTTGCGGATGCGGCAACTGATGCTCGACTTACTGTTGAGCACGGAGATTACCAACGAATAGTGGGGCGATGTGTGGTAAACGATGCCCACCACACTGCGGCCGTTCACTACGCCCATCTCCTCCTTCACGCCGTCGAGCGCGCCTTTGTTGATGGTGATGAAGTTGTCGGACCGGCGGATGGAGTTCACCACCACCTCCGCATCCAGCAGGTTGCAATTTTGCTCGATAGCCAACAGCAGGGAGTCCACCGCGACGGAGTCGCCCTGCTGGGTTATGCAGGCACGGCGGAGTTCGGCGAGCTGCTGCTCGAGCACCACGTTGCGCTCCATCAACTGCTCGTTGTCGGACTTCAGATGCAGGTAGGACGTGACACTGTTGCACGCCTCATAGACCCTCCCTACGAAACCGTTGGCCGAGGAGAACCAGACACTCCCCTGATAGTTGTTGAAACTGAACAACAACCAGAAACTGATGCCCTCCAACAGGATGAAAAGGAACCAGTAGTTGTATTGAATAAAGAACCTGAACAGATTACGCACAAGTCACCACTTTAAGTTGCCAACAAAGCGGAATCGGGAAAAACCCGACTCCGCTTCTACTATATTCTTATTAAATTAAAGTTCCACATCAACGCATCAAGAACGAGAACTTATCCAAATTCTTCAATGCGATGCCTGTTCCCCTGGCCACGCTGTGCAGAGGATCGTCAGCCACGTGGAACTGGATGTTTATCTTCTCCTCCAGGCGTCGGTCGAGTCCTCTCAGCAAGGCGCCGCCACCGGACAAGTAGATGCCGTTGTGCACCACGTCGGCGTAGAGTTCAGGAGGTGTGTTCTCCAATGCCGTCAGCACAGCCATCTCAATCTTGGAGATGGACTTGTCCAGACAGTGGGCAATCTCCTGATAGCACACAGGCACTTCCATAGGCAAGGCCGTGATGCAGTTCGGTCCGTGCACGATGTAGTCCTCAGGCGCGTCGTCGCCGAGGTCTGTCAAGGCCGATCCCACGGATATCTTGATGCGCTCGGCCATACGCTCGCTGATCTTCACGTTGTGCTGGCGGCGCATATACTCCTGAATGTCTGCGGTGAAGTCATCGCCGGCAATGCGGATGGAGCTGTTGGTCACGATACCACCCAGTGAGATGACGGCGATTTCGGTCGATCCACCACCTATGTCGATAATCATGTTACCTACGGCATCTTCCACATCCAAGCCGATGCCGACAGCCGAGGCCATCGGTTCGAAAATCAGATACACATCGCGTCCGCCGGAGTGCTCGGCAGAGTCGCGCACGGCACGCAGCTCCACCTCGGTGCTGCCCGAGGGAACACCGATGACCATACGCAGGGAGGGCGAGAAGAGGCTGTGGCCCATGTTCACCTTCTTGATGAGTCCGCGCATCATCTGCTCACATGCGTTGAAATCCGCTATTACGCCATCCCGCAAAGGTCTTACGGTACGAATGTTCGGATTTTCCTTCTCATACATCATTTTGGCTCGTTCGCCCACAGCAATCATCTTGTCTGTGACCTTATCGAGCGCCACCACCGAGGGTTCGTCCACCACAATCTTACCATTGCAGGTAATGATGGTGTTGGCGGTACCAAGGTCGATGGCTATTTCTTTTGTAAACGAAAACAGTCCCATTTAAGTGATACAGTTATTTATTAGTGTTTAAAATGACGGAAGCCGGTTGTTACCATAGCCAATCCGTGCTCATTACAATAGTTGAATGACAAGTCGTCCTTGATGGATCCGCCCGGCTGGATGACAGCGGTTACGCCTGCCTTGTCGGCTATCTCCACACAATCGGGGAAGGGGAAGAAGGCATCGCTAGCCATCACAGCGCCAGTGAGGTCGAAGCCAAAGTTGTGAGCCTTGTCGATAGCTTGCTTCAGAGAGTCCACACGTGAGGTCTGACCCACGCCGCTCGCCAACAGCTGTTTGTTCTTGGCAAGCACGATGGCGTTGCTCTTACTGTTCTTCACAATCTTGTTGGCGAACAGCATGTCATCTATCTCGGCATCCGTAGGAGCCTTGGTGGTCACCTGCTTCAGGTCGGCTCTCGTCTCGATGTCCAAGTCTTTATCCTGCACCAGCACACCGTTCAACACAGAGCGGTACTGACGCTTCGGCAGCTCCACATCCTTGCGTACCAAGATGATGCGGTTCTTCTTCTGTCCCAGGATTTCCAATGCGTCCACATCGTAGTCGGGAGCGATAATCACCTCAAAGAATATCTTGTTGATTTCCTCCGCCGTAGCACGGTCTATCACCTCATTGGTGATGAGCACACCTCCAAAGGCCGACACAGGGTCGCCTGCCAAGGCGTCTTTCCAAGCCTCCAACAGTGTGGAGCGCGAAGCCAAGCCGCAAGCGTTGTTGTGTTTCAGGATGGCGAACGTAATCTCGTCGAACTCGTCAATCAAGTCCACAGCGGCATTGATGTCGAGCAGGTTGTTATAGGAAATCTCCTTGCCGTGAATCTGGTCGAACATGGCGTCCAGATTACCGAAGAAGTAGCCTTTCTGATGGGGGTTCTCGCCGTAGCGCAACGTCTTCTGGTCGTCGTAGGCGCAACGGAAAGCGGAGCCCTCGTTGTTGTCGAAGTAGTTGAAGATGGCCGAGTCATAGTGCGAGGAAACGGCGAAGGCCTCCTTGGCGAACCACTTGCGCTCTTCCAACGTGGTGCACGCACCGTGGTCGAACAGGATGTCACGCAGAGGTTTGTATTGGTTTTTGCTGGCCACAATCACCACGTCCTTGAAGTTCTTGGCTCCGGCACGTATCAGCGAAATGCCACCTATGTCGATCTTCTCGATGACGGCAGCCTCATCGGCACCCGAAGCGACAGTCTCCTCGAAGGGATAGAGGTCCACGATGACCAGGTCTATCTCGGGAATCTCGTACTGTGCGATTTGCTTCTGGTCCTCCTCCACATCGCGGCGGCAAAGGATGCCTCCGAACACTTTCGGATGCAGTGTCTTCACACGGCCTCCCAATATAGAAGGATAGGTGGTCAGGTCTTCCACAGCCTGGCAAGGATAGCCCAATGATTCAATAAACTGACGTGTGCCTCCTGTAGAAAGGAATTGCACGCCTTGCTCGTGAAGTTTGGAGAGAATCTCGTCCAAACCCTCTTTATGATAAACCGAAATCAATGCGGTTTTGATATTCTTCGTCTCAGCCATTACAATTCGTTTTTATATTTGGGTGCAAAGATAAGTATTTTAAAAGACACGCACCTAATAAAAAGAGGTATAATATCAAAAAAAGTAAGCGTAACGGGGATAGACCTATAGAAAACGAAAGAGCCGCTCCATCAACGGAGCAGCTCATCCTACACTTAAAAAACAGGTATATATGAAAAAACTACAATGGTAATCAACCCAAGTTAGAACCTCTGAACTAGGACGCACGCTTCGTGAATCACCTTAGCTTTGCCCCTGCTCTCAATTCTAAGACGCTACAAAAGTATATCATACATTTGAAACAGAAAAATAAATTATACGAAAATGTTGTTTTCTTATACGAAACCTACAAAGTTGACGATAAACCTAGGCGGTTTTAGGGACGAATCCGCCCACCCGCGTGTCCGTGGTCGCCCACATCAATCATTAGGCCGACACCGTGTCGAAAAGGTTTAGCGCGGCACCCCAGCGAAGGAACATTTTAAAGAAAAAGGAGCAAAAGGTTGCACCCTATAGAATATATGAGTACCTTTGTTCTATCAATCGCGAACATATTCTATTAACGAACAAAAAACTTAGGATTATGATAGACGTACAGACTTATTTGAATGATGCCGAAGAGAAGATGCAGATGGCAGAGATGTATCTTGAGGAACAACTTGCACGTGTGCGCGCCGGAAAGGCCAACGTACACATCCTCGACGGCATACGGGTGAACTCATACGGCAGCATGGTGCCCCTCAACAACGTGGCAGCCATCACCACCCCCGACGCGCGCACCATCGCCATCAAGCCGTGGGACAAATCGATGTTCAAAGCCATCGAGAAAGCCATCATGGACTCTGAGGTGGGCATCACACCGGAGAACAACGGCGAGATTATCCGTCTGGGCATCCCGCCCTTGACCGAGGAACGACGCAAACAGCTGGCCAAGCAGTGCAACAAGGAGGGTGAGACGGCCAAGATAAGCATCCGCAACGCACGCCGCGACGGCATCGACGCTCTGAAGAAAGCCCAGAAGGACGGACTGCCCGAGGATGCCGAGAAGGACGCCGAAGCCAAATTGCAGAAGGTGCACGACAAATATGTGAAGAAGGTGGAAGAGATTCTTGCCTTGAAGGACAAGGAGATCATGACAGTATAAAACCATCACGAGGAGACATCGGGAAGGGAGGCCACGCGGGCGTTGCATTGCGTCCCCGAGGGGCTTCCCTTTCCGAGTTTTCTTCCCCTAGAGGCAGGCATGAAAGGATTAGTCATCAAGAACACAGGCAGTTGGTACCTGGTGAAGACCACGGACGATCAGCTGGTCAACTGCAAGATAAAAGGCAACTTCCGGTTGAAGGGCATCCGCAGCACAAACCCCGTGGCGGTGGGCGATCGGGTGGACATCATCACCAATGCCGAGGGCACGGCCTTCATCTCCGAGATAGAGGACCGCAAGAACTACATCATCCGCCGCTCGTCGAACCTCAGCAAACAGTCGCACATCATCGCCGCCAACCTCGACCAGTGCTTCCTCATCGTCACCGTAAACTATCCAGAGACCTCCACCATCTTCATCGACCGCTTCATCGCCTCGGCCGAGGCCTACCGCATCCCCGTGCAGCTGGTCTTCAACAAGACGGACCGCTACGACGACGACGAGTTGCGCTACCTCGACGCGCTTGTGAACCTCTACACCACCATCGGCTATCCCTGCCACAAGGTGTCCGCCGTCACCGGTGAGGGGCTCGACGGCCTGCGTCAACTGATGGCGGGCAACGTCACGCTATTCTCGGGCAACTCTGGCGTGGGCAAGTCCACACTCATCAACAGTCTGTTGCCCGACACCCATGCACGCACGGGCGAAATCTCCGACTACCATAATAAAGGAATGCACACCACCACCTTCTCCGAGATGTTCGAGACCGAAGGCGGCGGTTACCTCATCGACACGCCGGGCATCAAAGGGTTCGGCACGTTCGACATGGAGTCCGAGGAGATAGGCCACTACTTCAAGGAGATTTTCCACTACTCGCAGGAGTGCAAGTACGGCAACTGCACCCACGTACACGAGCCAGGCTGCGCCGTGCGCGAAGCAGTGGAGCAACACCTCATCAGCGAATCCCGCTACACATCGTACCTCAGCATGCTCGACGACAAGAACGAGGGCAAGTACCGCGCCGCTTACTGATAGAGCGAGTGGAACTGGGCCAAAGTGAGGGGTAAAGGCGTAACAGTTTCAAGACCCACAAAAACTATTGTTATTTGCAAACATTCTCTACGAGAGAAGATTGCAACAACTGAACATACTGATACACAACGCTTTGTAGAGAAGATGCTTATGTCAGTCTATGGCAAAGCGTAACAGATAACAGATAAC
>CAVFUK010000022.1:0-5370 GCA_963625535.1 Anaerovoracaceae bacterium
ATCGGCGAGGAGCCTTGGATGGACTGGGCACGCAACTGGTACGATATGTTCGACATCTCGTTCTCCTATGGATGGCGCGGTAATGCCGTGTCGGCAGTCTCTCCTTACCTGATTGCCAAGGATGGCGGTATCCACTCTTACTTCAAACAGTATTACCTCACGGTTGTCTCACTGCCTTACCCCGACCTGGGTTGGGAGAAGACCCGCGACTGGAACTTGGGCGTGGACTTCTCGTTCTTCGACGGACGTTTGAGCGCTGGCTTCAACTACTACAGCAAGAACAGTAAGGTACTCTCGTCACAGGAAGTGGGACCGGAATATGGTGTGTCGTCGGCCTACATCGACGGTACGGTGATGAAGAACTACGGTTATGAGTTCATCATCAGCGCCACACCTATCCGCACGAAGGACTGGACATGGTCCTTGTCGTTCAACACCAGCAAGGACTACAACCGCGTGGAGAACAACGAGCTTGTCAACACTCCGTCGGACTATCTCTCGGGAACAGCCATCGTAGAGGGCAAGCCTTATGGCACAATCTACGCCTACGACTTTGCCGGACTCGACCCGACGAACGGTCAGCCGACCTTCAACGGACTCAGCAAGCAGACCACACCCGTAGACTTCAAGGAGTACTTGGTAGAGGCAGGTTGCACAGAGCCAGACGTGTCGGGCGGTATCAGCACCTCGCTCCGCTACAAGAACTTCCACCTGCGTGCACAGTTCGCCATGTCGTTGGGAGCACAGGCCTACCTGCCCGAGTACTTCGCTACCTCCGGAGCACCGCGACCCGAGAAGAACGTGCCGACCTACATGTTCGACCGTTGGCGTACCAGCGGCGACGAGACACGCACCGACATTCCTTCTATCCCCGCAGGAAACCCCAACGACCTGTACGTCGAGCTGAAGTACGGCAAAGCGACCTACTCCACCTCGCTCTACGAGATGTACAACCAGTCGACAGCGCGTATTGCCGACACCGACTTCATCCGTTGCCGCAACATCTCGCTGCAGTATGACGTGGACAAGGATTTCACCTCACGCCTGGGCATACGTAACGCCTACGTGACACTCAGCCTTACGAATCCATTCTTTATCGCATTCGACAGCAAGTGGGACGGACGCGACCCTGAAACCTCTTCATGGCCTGCACGCCGCTCTTTGTCATTGTCATTGAACCTCACATTTTAACACACAAGCAAAGTAGTCATGAGAAAATATATAGGTCTTTTGATTTTGGCCGCAGGCACGTTTGCATTGCAGAGCTGCGGTGACTTTTTGGAGGAACAGTCTCAGAGCGAGATTATACCTCAGACAGCGAGCGACTTCTCGGAGTTGCTGATAGGAAGCGGATATCCTGACAACCACACGCCCGACTTCTCCTTTGTGGAGTATCTGGACGACGACTGCGAAGGATATCTCGACAAGACAGGATACGACGAGAACTGGAACATCATAGAGGGCTTCGCAGGCGAATCGGAGTCCATCACTCCCCTGCCCTACTACTCGTGGCAACCCTACATGATGGACCAGAACGGTTACGGCACACGCATCAACACCACCGCCAGCGCCACCAGCTACGCCGGCTTCTACGAGAAGATTATGGGATGCAACGCCGTGCTCGACGAGATTGACGAAGCCCGCGGAACACAGGAAGACCGCGACCGTGTGAAAGCCGAAGCGCTGGCCATCCGTGCCATGTTCTATTTCCAATTGGTGAACCTCTACGGCGAACCTTATAATTACAATAAGGAAGCGCTGGGTGTTCCCTTGAAGCTGAACGCCAACCTCTCGAAGGACGGTATTGCACGCTCCACGGTCGCCGAGGTATACGAGAACGTCATCGTGCCCGACTTGCAGGAGGCTGCCAAGTTGATGGATCCGCTGGAGATTGTCTACCAGAACTACCGCATCAACCAGCCCTGTATCCACATCCTCCTCTCCCGCGTGTACCTCTTCATGGAGAGATACCAGGATTGCATCGACGAGGCGAACAAAGCATTGGAGAGCGGCATCCGGTTGATGAACCTTACGACGGAACTCGGAAATGCCTATCAGGAATATCAATACAACCCGTTCACCTACAGCAACCCTGAGATATTGTGGATCTTCGGTACAGGAACGCGCGTGGGCAACACCAACTATTGGTCAGGTCACGCATCGGGCTTAAGGGCTTTGTTTGACCAGACCAACGACATGAGATGGTATCAGTATGGCCTTACCCTCTATTACGACAACTCCGTCATCTACAAACCTTATGGTTCGAGCGGTCTGTCGCAGAACATCCGTACGGCAGAGGCCTACCTCAACAAGATGGAAGCCGAAGCCCTGCTGGGAAAGACGGCGGATGCGAACAACGACCTGAACACCTTCTGCCGTAACCGAATCGTGAGCTATGCGGACGTGAACCTAAGCGGAGACGAGCTGCTGACCACCATCCGCAACGAGCGTCGGAAAGAGTTCTGCTTCGAGGGATTCCGCTGGTTCGACCTGCGTCGTCAGGGCATGCCTGAGATCACACACATTTACAAGGCAGAGAAGGGCGGTCATAAGTTGGTCTACACACTGCAACACAACGATCCGATGTACACGCTGCCATTCCCCTCGGTGTTGTTTGAAAAGAATGTTGAACTTCAGCAGAACGAGTGCCGCAACAGCTCAGAGCGTCAGGCAGAGATTGCTGAATAAAATATAGGAGAAAGAAGATATGAAAAAGATATATTACATGACAGCCATCGCGGCTGTGTGCGCATGCATGGTTTCCTGCGCCGACGACGGCGAAGGGATTGGTAGTCCGCTGGAGATCTACAACGACTACGACCTGCCGCAGTCCGGAGCTTCCGACGCTGCCAACCAACGGATACTCAACTACTACGAGAAGTACGGCTCGTACGTGCTCTACGATTTCACCAACAAGGATGCCATGTGGGTGATGAACACCGGCAACGCCTCCAGCGGCGGACGCGAATACTACGCCACCACGGGCGACCCTGCCAATGTGGACGCCATGCTGGACTTCATCGAGGACATCTGGTTGAACTATTTCCCCGATGACTTTCTGAAGAAAGGCGGAATGCCCTACAAGGTGTTCCTGGCAGACTCTGTCTACATGGAACGTGACTATGGTGGCGGCTACGTCATGAAGTACGCAAGCAACTACTACATGAACGGCAACTCCATCATCATTGCCGGTATGAACAAGATACCGACCATGAGCGACTACGAGAAGAGTACAATAAAATCGGAGCTATTCAACGCCCTGTGGAGCTACTACAAGAGCAACGGACTGGTAGACGACCCGGATGAGTTCTATGCCGAGACGGACTACACCACACCGCCGACCATGACCTACGCGCTCAACGATTATGGTTACTACAGCTATACGTACACGCAAGACGATATAGACGCGCTGCGCAACCGTGGATTCATCCCGAACTATTCGGCCTACGGATACTCCGAATATCAAGAGATTTTCTATCAATATTCGGCTTCGTACACCTCTTGGACCTATTCTACGGTAACTCAACTCAAGACCAATGACTACAACTACTATTTGGCCCAGATCATGAAAGCTACCGACGAAAAGGCAGCCGAGTTCTTGAAGTATCCGGCTGTCGCCAAGAAGTGGAACTTCCTGATAGACCACTATAAGGAGACGATAGGCATCGATTTGAGATCGCTGAACAAATAAACGGTAACAATGTTTGCCGATAATTGGCTATATTGAACTTTATGGGATTCTTGTCCTCTGTGCGAGGGCAAGAATCCTACTTATTGAACGAACAATCATATAAGAACTACAGAATGAAAAAATTACTGATTGCGGCCTCGCTGCTATTGGCTGGCGCGACGATGCACACAAGTGCACAAGACAAGGTCTCACCCGAGCAAAAGATGATAACGGAGTACTACAACGCATTGATTACCCAGAAGGACAGCGTAGCGGCCGAGAAAGCGAAGGCACGCCTGCTGAAGAAGTTCCCGAAAGGCAAATTCGCACGCCGGCTGGCAGCCGACAGCATCCCCGCTATGCAGGGAGAAGCGTTCTTCACGGCGGCTGAGCAGTTCCGCAAGGACTTCCCTATTGAGGAGTGGTATAAGAATCCCGACGACCAAGGCTTCACGTACGTCAACTTCTACCGGAGCTATTCCAATGCACTTTGGACTCAGAAACGATACGACAAACTGGTGGAGGTGATGGCGGAGATGGAGTTCGGCATGTTGGTGGACCTCTACAGACACGGCCCGATGTTCCTCATCATGAAAGCCCCCGTCGACCCGAAGGAGTATGTCGACATCTCGTGCAAAATGGTAGACGCCATGTATGCCAAAAAGGATGTGAAGATTGACATGTATGGGACGGGAAGTGCCAGCGACGGACAGGGGCAGAACGACCAGATGTACTATTACTTGGGTGTGGAGACAGAGATACTCCAACGCTCAGAACGATACGCCGAGGCGGTGCAGTATATGGAAAAGATTCCAGCCGATGTACGTTGTGGATTCTATCCGCAAGGAAACCAAGCCTACGTCACCAGCCTCGAGAAACTCGGTCGCCACGAGGAGGCAGTGAAAGCCCTGGAGGCTTCAGCCGGCACGGGACTGATGACAGGCGAGCTGCACACCATGCTGAAAAGACATTACCAAAGTCTGGCCGTGAAACCTGCGGCTACTTTCGACGAATATTTCAATTCACTGAAACTGCCGGTCTATCTGGAGAACATCAAGAACGACGCTGCTAGGGGAATGATTGACGAACCCTATGCACCGTTCACCTTGACGGCCATCAACGGAGAGGAGGTCAGCTCCGCTTCGTTTGCGGACAACGACATCGTCGTGCTCGACTTCTGGGCCACCTGGTGCGCACCCTGCATCGCAGCCCTCGAAGGTATGCAGATGGCAGTGGACAAATACAAGGCGGACTCCCATGTGAAGTTCTACTTCATCTGCACGCAGGACAAGCCTGACAAGGAGCGTGTGAACAACGTGTGGAAGCGTAAGAACCTGCACGACATGCTCGTCCTCTTCGATTGCGGAGAGTCGAATGCCGATGTCTACAAGTCCATGATCAAAGGCACATCGGGCATTCCTCAGAAGGCTGTGCTGAAGAACGGACGTGTGCGCTACATTGCCGAAGGCTACAGCGGCAGCCCAAGCCAACTCATGGACGAGATTGAGGCTGTAGTGGAATTGCTCAAAGAAGAAGATCAACAATAATAACAAAATACTTTAACGATGAAAAGATTACTGTTAGCGCTGGCGTGCATGATGTCACTTGTGACATTTGCACAGCAACGGGTGGAGGTGACTCCCCAATACCTCCACGTAGGTGACAAGGCTACGTTTACGTACCATCCCGACCAGACCGTG
>CAVFUK010000023.1:0-29227 GCA_963625535.1 Anaerovoracaceae bacterium
GCCCGTCCGCGCCGATGGTACTGCGCAAGTGGGAGAGTAGGTCGCTGCCGTTTTAATCAATGAGAGATTGCCCCGAAGGTCACAAACCTCCGGGGCTTCTTCGTTTATCAATCACTAAAAGACAACTGAAGATGAATAAGAACAGACTTAGAACTTACTGCGTGACGGCAGCGATGACGGCCTTGTTGGGCCTCGCTCCGCAAGGACTTAACGGACAGAACCTGCAAAAGGGTGACTACGGAATACTCTATTGCCACATGAGCGGGCGGGGAGAGTGGACAGCCTACGCACTGAGTCGCGACGGATTCCACTATCACGATCTGATAGGGGGCGAACCAGTGATCAACACCGCTGAGCATGCGGCTATAGAGGGTGGTATGCGCGACGCGTACGTCTGCCGCAAGCACGATGGCAAAGGCTACCTGATGGTGACCACGGACATGTGTGTGGCAAAAAGCCACAAGTGGTTCAACTATGGCATCAACCTGTTGCGCAGTGACGACCTCATCCATTGGGAATCCGTGACCTTCGACTTTCGTAAAGGCGCGGAGATATTCTCCGACAAAGATGCCGAGGACCCCTACAAGGACTATTCCACCATCTGCCGTGTGTGGGCTCCGCAGATATTCTGGAACCCAGATTACCAATGGGCGAACGGCAAGCAGGGCGGTTACATGATCTACTATTCTCTATGGAACCCCGAAGCGGGGGAGAAGTACGACCGCATCTATTACTCGTATGCCGACGAATCGTTCACTACGCTGACTAAACCGCGTCTGCTGTTCGACTGGGGCTATGCCACCATCGACACGGACATCAACTACCTGCCGAGCGACGGACTCTACCACTTGATGGTGAAGAAAGAGGGAGGCAAGCCAGGCCTCTTCACCTCCACCGCCCCCTCGTTGCACGGACCGTGGAGTATGCCGGTGGAGGACGACTACATCGACTTCGAAGGCCGGAAGAAGTGCGAGGGTGTGTCAGCCTTTCAGCTGCCGGGCGAAGAAGGATGGTGCATCGGATACATCGAGTATTCGTCGCATCCGAAACACTATCGCATCTGCCGCGCTGACAAATATATGAGGAATTTCCATTCGCCCGTGGATATAGAAGGGGTAGAAGCTCCCCAACACGGCTCCTTCATGCGGCTCACAAAGAAGGAATATAAACGCCTGGAGCGCTGGTCGAAAAATTACAAGAAGGAGTGATTCATTATAGAAGGGGTACACCTCTAAAGAAAGTGGGGCTGCTGACTTTAATCCCGAACATCCGATTCGCTGGGAGGTAAGGTCGGCAGTCCTTCATATTAACAAGATATGAGTAAAGTGAAACACAGCCTATGTGGAGAGCTCAGCCATTCCCTCGATGACGTATTCCCGTTCCAAGTCTTCGGGTTTCAGAACTTTGCTGCCATATTGCAACAAGTCAATGTCGATGTAGATACGTTCGTTGGGCTTGTCCTTCGGAGGGTTGGCGCAAGCTATTTCAATCTCTTTGAGTAATCGGGTGACCTCTGTCTGCGTCAGTGAAGTGTGCAACACTGCCGTTTGGTTGATGAAGAGGCTGGGGTTGCTCAACCCGATGGGGCTTGTATGCAGTGGGGTTGAGAACTGTATGTTGGGGAAGTGGCTACGCAACAACACCGATGCCTCGGACAGGTGTCGCGAGGCATCGGTGTTGGAGCCAAGAGCGATGATGCAGCGTTCTTCCCCTTGCATAGCGGTATATTGTTGTTCTTTTATTGCAAAGGATTCCAGCCTTGGGCTTTCAATTCAAACTCCTGGCCGTCGCGGGTGATGAGGGCTTTGCCCAATTCCGGCTTGGTGATGTGGCCGATGATGCGGATGCCTTCTATCTCGGCTATGCGCTCATGGTCCGCCAAGGGGACGGTAAAGAGGAGCTCGTAGTCCTCGCCGCCATTGAGGGCGCAGGTGCTCACGTTCATGTTCAGTTCCTCGGCCATCACGGCGGTCTGGTAGTCGAGCGGGATGCGCTCCTCGTACACGCGGCAGCCCACTTTGCTCTGGCTGCAGATGTGGAGCAACTCCGACGAGAGTCCGTCCGAGATGTCCATCATGGCCGTCGGCTTGATGCCTGCCTTGCGCAGTTTCTCGATGATGTCGCCACGTGCCTCGGGTTTCAGTTGCCGCTCCAGCAGGTATTCCTTGCCGCTGAAGTCGGGGTTCACCTCTTTCTCTCCTTGGAACACGGTCTTCTCACGTTCCAGCAGTTGCAGTCCCATGTAGGCTGCTCCCAAGTCGCCCGACACGCAGATGAGGTCGGTGTCGTGTGCGCCGTTGCGGTACACTATCTGGTCCTTGTCCGCCTCGCCTATGCAGGTGATGCTGATGGCAAGTCCCGTGAGTGACGAGGTGGTGTCGCCGCCGACGATGTCCACATGGTGCGCTTCGCAGGCCAGTCTGAGCCCGGCGTAGAACTCCTCCATATCTTCTATGCAGAAACGCTTCGAGAGGGCGAGCGACACAGTCATCTGCCGGGGTGTGCCGTTCATGGCGTAAATGTCGGAGATGTTCACCATGGCCGACTTATATCCTAAGTGTTTCAGGGGTGTGTAGACCAAATCGAAATGTACGCCCTCCATCAGCATGTCGGTCGTCACCAGCACCTCCTTGTCGGGGTAGTGGAGCACGGCGCAGTCGTCGCCCACACCGTAGCGGGTCGATTCATTCTTCATCTCCATGCCTTGGGTGAGGTGCTTTATCAGACCGAACTCACCCAACGTGGCTATCTCAGTTCTTTTGTTTTCTTGCATCTATCAATGTCTGTTTATGAGTTCGCGCATGATGGCGGTCATCCGGGGCTGTGCCTGGTCAGCTGCCTGCTGCACTTCCTCATGAGTTATTTCCATAATCTTGCCTTCCACACCCAGGTCGGTGATGACCGAGATGCCGAACACGCGCATGCCGCAATGTCTGGCTACGATCACTTCCGGGATGGTGGACATGCCCACAGCGTCGGCACCGAAGGTGCGGAACATGCGATACTCCGCCGGTGTCTCGTAGGTGGGGCCTTGCGTGCCGAGGTAGACACCCTCTTGCACGGTGAAGCCCTTTTCGGCGGCTATCTCCTTGGCCTTAGCTATCAACTCCTTGTCGTATGCCTCGCTCATGTCCGGGAAACGTGGTCCGTAGGGGATGTTCTTGCCACGTAGCGGATGCTCGGGGAAGAAGTTGATGTGGTCGGTGATGATCATCAGGTCGCCGATGGAGAACTGTGGGTTGGTGCCACCGGCGGCGTTGGAGACGAAGAGGGTGGTGATGCCCAGCTCGCGCATCACCCGGATGGGGAAGGTCACCTCCTTCATGGAGTAGCCTTCGTAGAAGTGGAAGCGTCCCTGCATGGCAAGGATGTCCTTGTTCCCCAGTTTCCCGAACAGCAGTTTCCCGCTGTGTCCCTCTACCGTGGAGACGGGGAAGTTGGGTATTTCCTGGTAAGGAATCTCATATCTGTCGGTAATCTCACTAGCCAGACTACCCAGCCCTGTACCCAGAATGATGGCAGTCTTAGGACTGCTTTGCATTCTGCTTTTGATGTAGGACGTTGTCTCTTGAATTTGTTCTAACATATTTCACTATATCATTCATAAGTTCTTTCTCACCATCCAACAAGAACTTCACTTTGATGGGGAGGGCATAGAGGCGACTCTTGAAGGCGTCGTCGAACGCGAGGTCCCGCATGCGCGCGGCATCCTTTTCGGTGGTGATGACGATACGTTTCTCTGGGTCCAACCGATTGAACGCAGTCTGCATCTGCTTCACATCCTTCTTCGAGAAGTCGTGATGGTCGTCGAAGTGGAGGGTGTTGAAACGCTCGCTGTAGCTGTGAATCTTCTCCTCGATTGGACGTGGCGAGGCGATGCCCGTGATGAGCAAGATGTTCGGGTTATCGCGCAGGGTTTCCAATGGCAACGGCGCACCGTCGGCGAAGACCGGCTGCAGGTCGTCATACTCCATCGTGGAGAAGAAGAGCTTCTGGAACGGATAGAGGCTGAGGTTCTTCGAGATGATGCGATAGTCCATCGGCTTCAGGTCGACAGGACATTTCGTCACTATCACGATGTTCGCGCGGTCTTTCGCCTTGATTGGCTCGCGCAACATTCCCGCAGGCATCAGCGCGTCTTCGTTGAACGGTCTGTTGTAGTTGCACAACAGAATGTTGATGCTCGGTCGCACGTAGCGATGCTGGAAGGCATCGTCGAGCAGTATCAGGTCCAGATCGGGTGCCACACTCGCGCGGCTCAACTCTTCGATGCCACGGCAACGGTCTTTGTCCACCGCCACATAGCAGTCGGGGAACTTGTGCTTTATCTGCCAGGGCTCGTCGCCAAGCGTCTTGGCCGATGTCTTGTCTGTGGCAAGAACGAATCCCTGCGATTTGCGCTTGTATCCGCGGCTCAGTACGGCCACCTTGAATTCCTCCTGCAGTTTGCGTACGAGGAATTCCGTGTGAGGTGTCTTTCCGGTGCCGCCCACAGTGATGTTGCCGATGGAGATAACCGGTATGTCATAGGACTTCGACTGAAGCAAGCCTATGTCGAACAAGTGGTTGCGAAGCGCCACCCCGATGCCGTAGAGCATCGAGAAGGGGTAGAGCCACTTGTTGATTTGCGGGTGTGTGTTGTTCATTGGTTGTTGATAAAGATATGTGTGCTAGATATTTAAATTCAGTTCGAACGGAAGGCGGGCTTGCACCTTATCCTTCTTGTCGAGGTTCTTGAGGAAGTCCAGGCAAGGATAGAGCTCCGGCAGGTTGTCGCGGAACATGCTCTTGATGTAGTCGTCCTTCCCGTCGTTGAGGAACTTGTCCAGCATGTCCTCTTTCTCCGGATAGTCCACCAGGTAGAAGTCGTCGATGCCAGCCTCCACGGCAGCTGTCGCGATGGCGGTGTCGATGCCTCCGAGTTCGTCCACCAGTCCCAGCTTCTGTGCTGTCTCGCCGGTCCATACGCGGCCTTCGGCTATGCTCTTGATGGAGTCGGTGCTCAGACCTCTGCCGTCGGCGCAACGGGAAACGAACAGTTCGTATCCTTGGTTCACGCTCCTCTGTATGTGTGCGCTCTCTTCATCGTTGAAAGAGCGGTAGTAGCTGTCCGATGCGGCGAACTTGTTGGTCTTCACCACGTCCACATGCAGGCCGAGCTTCTCGTTCATCACCTTCTCCACACTAGGAATCATTCCGAATATGCCTATCGAGCCGGTCAGCGTAGTGGGCTCGGCGATAATCTTGGTGGCGGCGCACGAGATGTAGTAACCGCCGGACGCGGCATAGTCGCCCATGGATACGATTACCGGTTTCTTCTCTTTCAGTCGTTTTACTTCGTTCCAGATTTGTTCCGAACCGAAGGAGCTTCCGCCCGGTGAGTTCACGCGGAGCACCACGGCCTTTATGTCATCGTCGTCGGCCAGCTCGCGCAGTGTGCGGCTCATCTCGCGTGAGTCGATGCCTTGCGACGCAGCGCCGTCAATCTCGCCTTCAGCATAGTAGATGGCGATGCCGTTTTCCGCGTCGTTATCCTCTTCAACGGGGATGTTTATCATGTCTGTAAGGCTGAGCAGATTCAAGTCGTCGTCCTCTTTCACTCCGGCGTATGACTTCAGCACCTCCTTCACGTCGTTCTGATAGATGAGCGTGTCCGCCATGCCCACTTTCACAAACTCGGCGCCTTCCTCCATTGCAATGTAACGGTCGGCATAGCTGTTGAGCGAGTCGGCGCTGATCTTGCGCGACTTCACCACGGCATCCACCATGTTGCCCCAAACGGACTGCAGGTGGGCGGTTATCTGCTCGCGGTTGGCGTCGCTCATGTGGCTCACGAGAAACGGCTCCACGGCAGCCTTGTAGGTGCCCACCTTGAATACCTGAAACTCAACGCCCACTTTGTCGAGCAAATCCTTGTAGTACATCGTCTCGGAGGAGAGTCCCAGCCAGTCGATGCAACCGATGGGGTTGAGCATCACTTTGTTCGCCAAGCTGCAGAGGTAGTAGCAACCCTGGGTGTAGTTGTCGCTATAGGCCAGGATGAACTTCTCTTCCTTGAAGTCGAGCAGCGCGTCGCGTATCTCCTGCAGTGTGGCAGGCTCGGCTTTCAGTTTGCCTGCACGCAGGTAGATGCCTTTTATCTTTGGATTGTGCTTCGCTTCGTCTATAGCCGCCAAAATCTCCTTCAGACCCAAGGCGGAGTTCTTCCGACCCATGATTATGCTCATCGGGCTTTCCTCCGGAATCTGCTCGTGGATGGTACCCTTGAGGTCGAGCACCATGATGGAATTGTCCTTCACTTCGGTCTCCTGTGGACCTGATGCCACCGCTACCAGCGATGCCACGACAATAATTCCAATGACGAGGCAGATGCCTCCTGTAACAATCAAGCCAGTGATGGTGGCCAGCGTGTACTTAACGAAATCTTTCATACGGATAGTTGTTTGTTGTTTATATATTACTTTACAATTCTCGTCGGCCTGCCAGGCTGCTTGCTTGCGCCATCTGCCGACTAAAATGTGCCGTAATATTGATTGTATAAATGTTTTCAACAAAGGTAGTACTTATTTTTGAGTTATGGGACAACTTTGAGGAAGTTTTTTACTATTAGGCCAAATAAATTGTAAAAGAGGCCCGTTTTATGAGTCAAATAGTGCGGTTTCAGCCGCATGCCGAGTTATTTCCGCCAGATGCCTTGTCGTTTTGGCCAGATGCCGAGCTATGGATTTCAGAAGCCGAGCGGCGGAAACCTTGTCGTGATATCACTCCCCTCGCTTGCTTCGTAGCTGGGTGAGGCGTTGCAAGGCATGCTTGCGCGACAGCATAATCTGATGGCGATAAACCAGACAAGCGGTGATGAAGTAACAGCCGGCTTGCAGCCACAAGGCTTGGTACTCGAAGCGGACCTGGTCGAGACTGGCCCCCATGCTGTTGATGCGGATGAATCCGTTGATGCCGAACGTGGAGGGGAAGAGCCAGGAGACGTATTTCCAGAAGGCCGGCACGGCGGCTCCGGGCCACGAGATGCCGCTGATGAAGAGGAATATCATGGACGTGAATATGAACGCCACCATGCACGACTCGCGGTCGCGTATCAGAATGGAGGCGGTTATGGCAAAGAAGATGCAGGCGATGATGTAGGGGATGAGGAACCCGAAGAGGGTGGCGGCATGGGCCAGCTGCAGGAGGTTGAACATGTGCGGGATAAGGCAGGTCATGTAGGTGCCCATCAGCAGGAACACCATGAAGTAGACCAACGACTTGCCGAGCACGATGCGCAACGTGCCGTGGTAGTGGCGGTCTATGGGGACAAGGTCGCTGAAACGGTTGTTCTCGCGCGCTGTTCCCACGGACAGGCCGATGCCCAGCAGCAAGGTCTGCTGGATGATGAGCACGATGACTCCGGGTATGATGAAGCAGGCAAAACCGTTCTGCGGGTTGAACATGCTCACCTCGGTGTAACGGATAGGCTGGGTGCTCACCTCGTCCTGCCGGTCGGTGGTGTTGCCCAGTCGGGATATCTTTATCTCTTTGTTCATCTTCAGCGACACGTCCGTGCAGGTGCTCAGGATGGCTTTGTAGTAGAGCAGTCCGCTCATGTCGCAGAAGATGAGCACGCGCGTCTGTTGCCCACGAGCCAAGTCGCGGTCGAACTCCGCCGGTATGAAGATGATGCCGTAGGCTTTCTGTTGGCGTATCAGCTCCTTGGCCTCTTCCATGTCCGCGCAGTGCGACGCAATCTCCACATTGGCGCTGCCGTCGGTCAGGCGCAGAAACTCCCGGCTCTGCGCCGAGTTGGCTTGGTCCACCACCGCCACTGGCACTTCGCGCAAGCCCTCGTTGTTGTAGATGAGGGTGTAGAGCACCGGATAGCCCAGCGGCACGAGGATGAAGAAGATGAGCACTCCTTGGTCCTTGAATACGTTCCGAAGCTCCTCGAGCCAGATGTGGAAGAGGTCGTGGAACCCTTCTTTTATGATGTGTGAAAGCGAATCGTGTTTCATCTGCAAGCCATTTTTAGGGGAGATACTTATAATGGAGTAAGGCCGTCCGTAGCCGCCGCAGCACCAAAAGGGGGAGCAGGGCGAATATCAGCAGAGCCAGGTAAGCGTGCCACACGTAGCCCATGGAGTAGCCGTTGAGTGCCTCGTTGACGTAGATGAGATAGTAGTGGCGCAGGGGGAAGAGCGCGCTCAGTGCCTGTAGCGAGAGCGGCATGCCCATCACCGGGAACGAGAATCCCGAGATGGAGAACGAGACGACTCCCCACAGCGAGGCGGTGCTCAAAGCCAGGCGGAGCGTAGGGAAGAGGCCGAACAGGAACGCGGCGAACCCTTGCGACGCCACCACGGTGAGCAGCGAGGTGAACAGCATGATGCCCAACCCGCAGTGGCAGGGGAACTGTAGGAAGCGGAACATGTAGACGTCGTAGAATGCGAACAGCACGAAGAACAGCAGGGTCTGCGGCAGCAGTTTCCCTAGCAATGCCAGCCACACATGGTTGTCCGCCATGCGCATCCACTGTTGTGCGGTGCCGTTCTTCAGCTCCGAACCGATGGAGAAAATGGTGGTCAGGAAGATGAATATCATGAACACTCCGGGCAAGATGGTGTTGCAGAGGTACACCGAGTAGTTGAGCCACGGGTTGTTGATGGGGTGCGTCTCGATGACGATAGGCTGCAGGAATCCCATGGCCTGACTGGCGGTGGCTCCCTTGGCATAGAGCGTGGAGCGCCCCACGGCACCGTTCGCCAGCTCGGACATGGTACGTAGGTCCTTGTAGAGCAGCGACCCCGCTATCAGGTAGGCGTTGTTGGTGTAGAACGAAACGGTCGGTTGTCGCCCTGCCACGGCTTCCTGGGTGGTTCCCTTCGGAATGTAATAGAAGGCATAGAGTTTGCCGCGCTGCATGGCGTCGCGTGCCTCGGCCACAGTGCCATAGTGCGCCACAATCTTGGTATACTGGAATGCGTCCATCGTGCGGACGATGTTGCGCGATGTGGCGGTGTTGTCCTCGTCCACAATCCCCACGGGCATGTCGGTGGGCAACCCTTCTCCCATCAGCGTGGTGAAGAAGAGTATGCACAGCAGCGGCGCCAGGAAGATGCTGAACAGGTAGAGTGGGCGCGAGCCCATCTGTCTCAGCTCGTAGCGCATGAGCAGGCGGAGGTGTGGCAAGAGGTTCTTCATCGTCGTTTTAGTCTTTCTGGAGGATGATACTCATGCCCGGACGAAGTCCCTCGATGGGTTGTGTGGGTTTGGCGCGCACCTCAAATGTCTTCAGGTCGAACTGGCCTGTGGCCTTGGTGGCTTTCCATGCGGCATAGCTGCCGAGGTCTTTCATGTAGTACACCTTGAAGGTGGCCTCCTTGTCCAGCGCCGGCATGTAGGCGGTGAACTCGGTGCCTATGGTGAGGCCTTTGAGCAAATCCTCGCGCACGTTGAAGGTGGCCCACACATCGTCCATCAGGGCGATGTTCATGATGGGCGCTCCTGTGCCCACCAGCTCGCTCACCTTCGGGAAGATGTCCGTCACCTCACCGGCTTGCGAGGCGATGAGGATGGTCTCCCGGATGTAGGAGTTCACCTCGTCCACCGCACCTCTGGCTTGGTCGGCCTTGGCTGAAGCCATGCGTTTGTCCTCCTCCTGGGCACCGTTGCGGGCCATCTCGTACTGCGACTTGGCGGCTTTCTCCGTCGCCTCCATGGCTTGGTAGTTGGCCAGCACCTCGTCGCGCTTCTGGGCGGTCACCACTCCCTCCTCGAAGAGGCGGTTGATGCGCTCGTACGATTTCTCGGCGATGGTTCGCCCGGCTATGGCCTTCTGCCACATCTCGTAAGCCATCTGCAGTTGTTCTTGCCGTGTGCCTCGTTGCGCTTTATCGTCGAGAGCTTGGGCGGCTGTCTCCACGGCCATGGCCTGTGTCTGCTTAGCTACCACATCGGGGGCTTCGAGCAGTGCCAAGGTGTCGCCGGCCTGCACCTTCTGTCCCTCTTTCACTCTGAACTCCAGCACACGGCCTGGTACTTTGCTCGATACCCTATACTCATCCACCTCGGCCTGTCCCTGAATAATCTCGGGACCTTTGCGCAGGGCGAAGAATCCGATTACCGCTACCAGTACGATTACTCCGGTGAGGGTAATCAGTGCCAACAGGATGTTACTGTTTTGCGATCTTTCTGACATAATCGTTTATGTTTTGTTTTGTTGTTTCCACTATTTGAGCAAGCCCATCGACTTCTTCAGGTAGACGTCGGACAGCTTCACGTCAATCTGTGCGTCTATCTTCTCCGATTGGGCGGATAGCCAGGCCGTCTGTGCCTCGAGCACATTGCTGGTCTGCATCACTCCCTCGCTGAACCCTAGGTTGGCGCAGCGCAGGTTCTCGTCGGCCTTCTCCAGGTTCTTCTCCGCCATGGAGAGTTTCTTGGCGGCCTCGCGCACCTTGAAGTTGCACTGGTTCACCTGCAGCTCCACCTTCTCCTTCACCTCGTCCAGTTGCAGGCTGGCTGCCAGTGCGCTGGCCCGTGCCGCCTTCACCTTGTAGGAACCTTCGCCCCAGTGGAAGATAGGCAGCGTCACCATCACTCCGACGTTCCACGAGCCTCGGAACTTCCGCTCGAAGCCGTTCCACAGGGAAGGGTTGGTGACCATATAGTTTCCCATCAACGCCACCGTGGGCAGAAACTCGGCGCGGGTGATGTTCACCTTCTGTTTGTAGATGTCCGTGGCCAACTGCAGGCTCTGTATCTCCGGTCGGTTGTCGAAGGCCGTCTCCACGCTGTAGGTCTGCTCCGTCTGTAGTAGGGTAGGGAGGCTCTCCGTCTGCTCGTCGGCCAGTTGCAGGTCGGTGTCCAGAGGCAAGCCGCACAGTTGGCAGAGCAACATCTTGCAGAGGCTTAGTCCGTTGTCGACCTTCGTCAGCGTCATCTCCGCCTCGTTGACCTTCACCTTCACCGACAGTCCGTCGGCCTTCGTCACCACTCCTTCCGCTATCATCTTCTCCACATCGGTGTCCAGCTTCTGCACCAACTCCACGAAACTCTCCGCCAGACGTTTCTTATGCGCCAGCGACACCACCTGCCAGTAGGCCTCGTCCGTGCTCAGTATCACCTCTTGCACCTTAGTCTGGTGTTGGCTCTCGGCCAGCTGCTCGGCAAAGCGGGTCAACTTGTTGTAGGCACGAATCTTGCCGCCCATGAAGACGGGTTGCGTCAGTGTAATCACTCCGGCGTAGATGTTGCGGGTGTCTGTGCGCAGGGCGTCGACAATGGAACTGCCGGCTGCGTTGAGCGGCGATGCCAAGTCGAGCGACGAGAGCGACGCTGCGTAGCTCTGTACCTCGGGGTGCTGTGCCACCAACTGTTGCAGCGCGTTCTGCACGGGTTGGGTCAGCGTAGTCCCCAGTGACGAGAGGGCGCTCTTCTGCTCGTCGTTGAGCAGCGATATCTCGCGTTGGTTGCGGATGTAGGCACCCGTAGCGTTTATCTTGGGTAGGAAATTTGTCGTTGCCGCCTTGTGCTCATAGTGCGCCTCCACCTTCTTCTGCTGCGAGATGCGCAACTCCTTGTTGTTCCTCAGCGCCAACGCTCTGCAGCTGTCGAGGTTGAGGACCATCTGTGCCGAGGCCTCCGTCAGCCATCCGCACATCAGTACCAGGCAAATACCTTTATTCATGATGCTATACCTATTATATATATGTATACGTTATGCGAATCTCCTGTCCGCCGATAGTGAAAATCTCCCGTTGTGACACCGAGGTACATCTCTGGCGGACTTGCTGGCGCAAAGATAGATAAATCGTGCGTACGCACCTTCCCCTATGGAAAGAAACCGTACTTATCGAACAATCCTTTTGCTATTTCAAATCAAATGCCTGCGAGCCAATCATGGTGCCGTCGGCAAAGAGGTAGACGTGGTAGGTGCCGGCTTGCAGGAACTCCTCCACATTCCAGTACACGGTCACCTGTTGCTCCTCGCCGGTGTACTCCACATACTTTTTGATGGAGTAGCTGATCTGCTGGTTCTCGTAGCTGAACGTGTCCGATGCGCTCTTGGTCAGCACTTCGTTGCCCGGCTTGGTGATGCGCACGTAGATGGTACGCTCGCCGGTAGTGGCGGTGATATTTTTTACCAAGGTGAAGTTGATGGCCAGCTTGGTGACGTTCTTCACTTTGTAGTTCTCTTTGCCACGTTTATTCAACGGCGTCACACGGATGTTGGTGGCGTCCAGTTGGGCGGCTAGGGTCACCTTCTCCTTCAGGTTCTTCTTCTCCTGCGAGAGGGTGCTTATCTGCTGCGTAGCCTCGGAGTACTTCTTCTTCACCTCCTTGTTCTCGGTAGTCAGCGCTTGGTTGATTTGGTTCAGTGAGTCAATCTGCAGGATGTAGCTGCGCATGACGGCGCGCACAGTCTTCAGCTCCTTCTTCAAGCGCGATATCTCCGCGGCGTTGGTGGTCTTCACCTGGCGCAGCTCCTCCAGCAGGCGTTGGGTCTTCAGCTTCTCGCTCTCGAGCTTCTCGAAGAGTGAGTCGTTGTTGATCTGCACCTGCAACTCGTCGTACTGATTGGCGTAGTTGCTGTATTCGTTCTCCATCTCCTCCTTCTCTATCTCGAAGAGTTGAGTCATCTCCTTATTCTCTTTCTTGGCCTCGCAGAGGAAGTAGACCACGATGCCCAAAGCCAGTGCCAACACTGCGATGGCTATGATAGTAAATAGGTTATTCTTTTTCATAATCAGTATATGCGTCTTAGCTGTTGATTAAATCGGCTGCAAAAATAATATTTTTTATGAATGTAGTCAGAAAAATATTACGGAAATTTTTCTTTAATACGAAAAAGGTCGTACCTTTGCATGGTATTTAGAACTAAAGGAAAAAGATGTTTAACTAACTAATAAAAAAAGATTTATATGTCAAAAGTAACAGTTGTCGGTGCGGGCAATGTAGGCGCTACATGCGCTAACGTGCTTGCTTTTAACGAGGTGGCAGACGAAGTGGTAATGCTGGATGTGAAAGAAGGCGTTTCCGAGGGTAAGGCAATGGACATGATGCAAACTGCCCAGTTGCTCGGTTTTGACACCACAGTGGTAGGTTGTACAAATGACTATTCCAAGACAGCTAACTCGGATGTAGTGGTCATCACTTCAGGTATTCCCCGCAAGCCGGGTATGACGCGTGAGGAGCTTATCGGAGTGAACGCAGGTATCGTGAAATCTGTTGCAGGCAACATTCTGCAGTATTCTCCCAACGCTATCATCGTAGTGATCTCCAACCCGATGGATACGATGACTTATCTGTCATTGAAGTCTTTGGGCTTGCCGAAGAACAGAATCATCGGTATGGGTGGTGCTTTGGATAGCTCTCGTTTCAAATATTTCTTGTCACAGGCTTTGAACTGCAACGCCAACGAGGTTGAGGGTATGGTAATCGGTGGACACGGCGACACCACGATGATTCCTTTGACACGTTTCGCTACATACAAAGGTATGCCTGTTACTAACTTCCTCTCTGAGGAGAAGTTGCAGGAGGTTGCTGCCGCTACTATGGTAGGTGGTGCCACACTGACAAAGCTCCTCGGCACATCCGCATGGTATGCTCCGGGTGCGGCAGGCGCAATGGTCGTAGAGGCTATCGTTCACAACCAGCGCAAGATGGTTCCCTGCTCAGTTTACCTCGATGGTGAGTATGGTGAGTCAGACATCTGCTGCGGTGTTCCCGTAATACTGGGCAAGAACGGTATCGAGAAGATCGTTGAGTTGCCTCTGAACGAGGAGGAGAAAGCTAAGTTCGCTGCCAGCGCTGCTGCCGTACGCAAGACCAACGGTGCTCTGCACGAGGTTGGTGCTCTCTAATCGGGAGATACATTGACTAAATCATATAAAAATGTCGCGACCACAAGCCGCGACATTTTTTTGTTTAAATAGGTAAGCCTGTGCCACTGCTGGGGCACAGACTAGAGAGAGTCTCATCTATCAGCGAAGTGGTTCAACTTGCGAAACTTGAATTACTCTTCGAACTTCCACCAGTCGAAGGTGAACAGCTTGCTACCCTTCAGACCTCTGAACACGAAGTAGACATCGTGCTTGCCCTTCGCTTGCTGGTTGTTCACTGCTGCCGTGAAGGTGCGGAACTTCTCCCAACCGCCGGTCTTGGTCACCTTCAGGTCGGCAATCTTCTCGCCCTGGATGCTGTCGAGACGAACCTCCAGGTTTCCGCCAACGGAGGAGCATGCCGCGGAGGCGATGAACCGCTGTGCTCCCCGCGTACCGAAGTCCACCTCGCGCACTTTGATGTAATCCTCGTTGTGTATCTGGGAGATGTAAACGCCCGTGTCGTCGGTCTGCTCGGACTTCACACCCTTGGCGTAGGCGATGGTCTCGGCCTCGGTGCGCTGGTAGGGATTGAGTGTGCCCACGGGCGATACCCCCTGCTCGGTATGGTGGATGATGGGGAAGGTGCCGTCGGCGTTGAACTGGAATTCCTCCACTGCCACGCTGCGGCCGAAGCCGCCGCCCAGTTTGCCGGTGTGGTACACGAAGTACGATTTGCCTTTGTAGTCCACCACTCCGCAGTGGTTGGTGAACGATCCCGTGTCCTCCAGCGGCATAATCTCGCCTTTGTACTTCCAGGGTCCCAGCGGTTTCTTGCTCATGGAGTAGGCGATGTGCTCCGGCACGCCACCTGCCGCATAGAGCAGGTAGTAGTTGCCACCCCGCTTCATCAGCCACGGGCCTTCGGTGTAGAAGTCCTTGTACTTCTTCTCCCGGTCGCGCTTCTGCATGTCGGGGGCGCCGAAACCTTCCTCGGTCAACTCCAGTCGGCCCACCTGTCGCTTCTCGTCGACAGCGTCCTTAGGGTCGACGTTGCTCTTCAGACTAATCATGTCCTCGTTCAGCTCGGCATAGTAGATGCGGGGGTTGCCCCACATTAGGTAGGCACGTCCGTCGTCGTCCACCCACACGGTCGGGTCTATGTGGTCCCAGCTGCCGTTCTCGAACAGTGGTTTACCAATGGCGTCCTTGAACGGACCCGTGGGGGAATCGCCTACAGCTACACCGATGGCCATGCCGCCGCTCAGCTTCGAGTGGGCGCAGACGTACCAATAGTATTTGCCGTTGCGCTCGATGGTCTGCGATGCCCAGGCGCGTTCGTCGGCCCAAGAGAATGACGTGAGGTCGAGCGGCGACCCGTGGTCGGTCCAGTTGACCATGTCGGTGGTGGAGTAGACGCGCCACTCGTTCATCCAGAAGAAGTCCGCTCCGTCCTCATCGTGTCCGGTGTAGACGTAGAACCGGTCGCCAGCCACCATTGGGGCAGGGTCTCCTGTCAGTTGGGTTTGTATGATTGGGTTCTGTGCATACGCTGCACTTTGCACGGCCAGCAGCAGGCCGATCGCTAGGGTTTGTTTTGTCTTCATGAGTATATAATGTATCTATGTTGTTTCTGTAGGCAAATGTAGGTAAAGGTCCGGAAAGGGTGTTTAGCGTAGGTTTCGGTTTGTTTTATAAATGTTACACGGTTCGGTTTTATGCTCACTTATGGGGGTAGAAGAATGCCTTCGCCGGCTCGATGGCCAAGTGAATACCTTATCATCTATTGGTTCAGGCAATCGTTCGTATAGGTAAAAACAATCGTTCGTATAGGCAAAAACAATCGATTGTATAGGCCAAAACAATCGATTGTATAAGCCAAAACAATCGATTGTATAAGCCCGAACAAAGCATTGTCTTTTGGCAGGCCAAAAGTCGTTGAAAGTCTCACGCTTTATTTAGGGTATGTGTGGGCTAGTATTCGATGCGGAACGGCATCCGGTGTTTCTTGGCATACTGGTGCCAGAAGGCACTCCGTACTTTCAGGGCATAAGCGAGGGACGCGTCCGGGTCGGCGTGGCGCAGGGTGGCGTACTCGCGGACGAGGAGTTCGATGAAACGCTTCGGTCCCCAGAGGCGTGTCAGATTAGCCAATCCTTTGTGGAGGGATACTGGGCCGAAGTACATGCGGTTGATGTCCACCAACTCGAAGCGGTAGCCTTCGTCGGTCTTCTCCCACAGGATGTTGCCGGGCGTGAAGTCCTTGTGCATGATATCGTTCGTGTGGATGTTGAAGGCGAAGCGGGCCAGCGATTTTGCCAAAGGCTCGTACACGTCCGTCGGAGCATCCTCCTTCAACACTTTCAGTGTGTAGGGACAGGTGCTCTGTTGCGTCACTAGGTAGGAGTAACCGAGCAGGCCGAGCGCGCCGCGGTCCTCGATGAGGGCGATGGCCTCAGGGGTGTGTATGCCTTTGCCGTTCAGCAGAAACGTGTATGCATAAGCGCGCCGTCCCTTGGGCCGACGGATGTTCCACGAGTAGACAAAGCGGTTGACGCTCCGTGGTTGGTGAAACCGCTTCACGTTGACCTCCGTGCCGTCAGGTGCCGCTATCACCCGAATGACGTTTCGTCCGTGGTATATCTCGCGTCCCAGCTGCTCGAAGTCCGTGGCAATCTGTTCGATGAAGCTCCTCAGATGCTCGTACTTGGGGTTAATCTGTACCTTTATCATGTGATATAAAAAAAACGCTACGGCACGCTTCGTGGCTGTGCCGTAGCGCATAGCTTTCAGTTTGGTGATGTCATTAGTCTATCATCTCGAATCCGCAGTAGGGAACCAAAGCCTTCGGCAAACGGATGCCTTCGGGTGTCTGGTTGTTCTCCAACAGGGCGGCCACGATACGCGGCAGGGCCAGGGCCGAACCGTTCAACGTGTGGCAGAGCTCTGTCTTCTTCTCCGCCGTGCGGTAACGGCATTTCAGACGGTTGGCCTGATAGCTGTCGAAGTTGGACACCGAGCTGACCTCCAGCCAACGCTTCTGGGCTGCGGAGAACACCTCGAAGTCGAAGCAGATAGAAGAGGTGAAGCTCATGTCGCCGCCGCACAGACGCAGGATGCGGTACGGCAGTTCCAGTTTGCGGAGCAGACCTTCCACGTGGGCCAACATCTCTTTGTGCGACTCCTTGGAGTGTTGCGGGGTGTCGATGCGTACGATCTCCACCTTCGAGAACTCGTGCAGACGGTTCAGTCCGCGCACGTCCTTACCATACGAACCGGCCTCGCGACGGAAACACTCTGTGTAGGCGCAGTTCTTGATAGGCAGGTCTTTCTCGTCGAGGATGACGTCGCGGTAGATGTTTGTCACAGGCACCTCGGCGGTAGGAATCATGTAGAGGTCGTCCAGGTCGCAGTGGTACATCTGGCCCTCCTTGTCGGGCAGCTGTCCTGTGCCGTAGCCGGAAGCTTGGTTGACAACCGTAGGAGGCATCACCTCCAGGTAGCCTGCCTCGCGGGCCTCGTCGAGGAAGAAGTTGATGAGGGCTCTCTGCAGACGGGCACCTTTGCCTTTGTATACGGGGAATCCTGCACCGGTAATCTTCACACCCAGCTCGAAGTCGATCAGGTCGTACTTCTTTGCCAGTTCCCAGTGGGGCAGTGCGTCGGCGGGAAGTTCGGGCATTTCGCCTCCCATCTTCTCCACCACGTTGTCCTCGGCACCGAAACCTTCGGGTACCTCCTCGTAGGGAACGTTAGGTATTGTATATAAGAGAGTCTGCAGGTCTGCTGCGGCTTTGTCCATCTCCTCTTGTATTGTCTTGTTGGCATTCTTCAGTTCGCCTACGCGTGTCTTGGCGTTCTCAGCCTCGTCCTTCTTGCCCTCTTTCATCAGCGAGCCGATGGACTTCGACAGTGTGTTCACTTCTGCCAGGTTCTTGTCCAGGGCGTTCTGTGACGTGCGGCGTTTGTTGTTCAGTTCAATAACTTGCGCAATGACTTCTTTTGCGTCTTTAAAATGCTTTTTCTCAAGACCGCGGATCACCTCGTCCGTGTTTTCTGTAATTTGTTTGATGGTAAGCATATCTTTATTTGTTTTGAATGTGTCCTATATATAATAATGTATACTCTCTATCGGGCGTCCCCCTCTTATTGGAACAGCGACTTGGCGATGCCCATCTCCAGTCCGCGCAGCTCCGCCAGTCCGCGCAGGCGGCCCAGACACGAGTATCCGGGGTTGGTCTTCTTCTTCAGGTCGTCAATCATCTGGTGTCCGTGGTCGGGACGCATGGGGATTGACACCTTGAGGCGTTGCTGCAGGGCGAGGAATGCCTTCATCACGTTGTACATGTCCACGTTGCCTTCCAGGTGGTTGGCCTCGTAGAAGTTACCTTCGTCGTCGCGTTGGGTGCTGCGCAAGTGTACAAAGTATACGCGGTCGCCCAGGCGCTCCATCATGCCGGCCAAGTCGTTGTCGGCGCGCACACCCAGCGAGCCGGTGCACAGACAGAGTCCGTTCGACTTGTTGGGCACAGCCTCCACCAAGCGGTTGAAGTCGGCCTCCGTGCTCATGATGCGTGGCAGTCCGAGGATGGTGTAGGGAGGGTCGTCCGGATGGATGGCCAGCTTCACGCCCACCTTATCGGCCACGGGAGCTATCTCTTTGAGGAAGAATATCAAGTTCTCGCGCAGCTTCTCGGCGTCGATGTCCTGGTAGCGGTTCAGCGCTTCCTGGAACTGCTCCACGGTGAAGCTCTCCTCCGATCCGGGCAGTCCGGCAATCATATTGCGCACGAGCAGTTGTTTGTCCGCCTCGTTCATTTGGTCGTAGCGGGCTTTTGCCTTCGCCTTGTCCGCTTCGGAGTAATCCTTCTCGGCTCCGGGGCGTTTCAGTATGAACAGGTCGAAGGCGATGAATGCCGCACGTTCGAAGCGCAACGCCTTGGAACCGTCGGGCATCGTGTAGGCCAGGTCCGTGCGGGTCCAGTCGAGCACGGGCATGAAGTTGTAGGTGACAACCATGACGCCGCATTGCGCCAGGTTGCGTATGCTCTGTTTGTAGTTCTCGATGTAACGCATGAAGTCGCCGGTCTGCGTCTTGATGTGTTCGTGTACGGGGATACTCTCCACGACAGACCATGTGAGGCCGACCTCTTCAATCATCTGTTTGCGTTTCATAATCTCCTCCACTGTCCATACCTCACCGTTGGGGATATGGTGCAAAGCATTGACGATACCCGTTGCTCCGGCTTGCTTGATGTCCCACAGACTTACGGGGTCATTCGGTCCATACCAGCGCCATGTTTGTTCGCATAAATACATATAGCAGTTCTCTTTAATAGATTTTGTTCTGTAGATTTGTTGCAAAATTAGAATGAATGATTCAATTAGGCAATAAATGACACCATATTTTGATGGTCGGTGCCTTGTTGCGCATCCATTTTCACTCTGCTCTCACTCTCATTGTTTGTGTTATTTGCAAAACTTCTCGATAAGGCTCTCCGCATTGGGGTCGCCCTTCTCCTTTGCCTTCAGTAGGTTGGCCTTACCCTCCGCCTTCTGTCCGGTCTGCGCCTGGCAATAGCCCAGCATGCGGTAGAAGTCGGCGTTGTTGGAATCCAGCTCGATGCCTTTCTTGGCGGTGGCGATGGCTTCGTCCAGTTGGTTGAACTTGATGTGAAGAGAGGTCAGCTCCATCAGATAGAGCGGTTCCTGAGGCTCCAACTCCACGGCCTTCTTTATGTCGTCCAGCGCCTGTTGGTTCATGCGGACCTCCAGCTCGTTCTGCTCGCGTAGGAAGTAGAATGCCGCGTTGGCGCGTCCGTTGACGAGCTTCTCGTATTGGTTATAGTCGGCAACCGCTTGCCGGTACATCTTCAGGTTCGTTTTCAGTTGTGCCCTACCCAACAGGTAGGGGGCGGCTTTGGCAGGAAGTGGAGTTCCGAAGAAATTGACGGTGCTGTCCATCAGCGCCAGAGCTTCTTCTTTCTGTCCCAACTTATCCTTGCATTGGGCTGCACTGTAGAGCGACGTTTCGCTTTTCACTTCCGATTGGTTCACGGTGGTGTAGCAGGTGAAAGCCTCGTCGTACTTCTCCGTGGCAAAGAGGATGTCGCCCTGTTGCTGCACGTAGACGGGCGAGGGGTTGATGTCTATGGCCTCTTTGACGGTGGCCAGGGCCTTCTCGGTGTTCCAGTCCTTGTAGGTGAATCCCGAGAAGGCTGCCTCCAGGTAGACCTTGCTGAGGTCGTAGAGCATGTTGTCCTTCTGCTTGGTCAGGCTGAGTGCTTTCTCGATGTCTTTCTCGGCAGCGGCAAAGTGCGTCTCGTCCTTGTAGAGACTGATGTTGGCCGACGCACGGCGGAAATATCCGTCGGCGCTGTTGGGAAACTCGGTGAGGAAGTCGTCGAGCCGTTGCAGATACTCTTCAGCCGATATGGAGCCGGAGAGCATGTAGAGGTAGACCAGCGCTTGGTCTTCCTGCTCGGGGAAACCTTTCTTGATGCCTATGCTGTTGAGGGCATAGTCGTTGCCGGACAAGGCCGTCATGGCGAGTCGTGCCACGTAGGTTGCTCCTAGGGCGTAGCTCTTCGGCTCCTTCTCGGAACCGCCTTTCTGTATCATGCCTACCGCGTTGCCTTTGTCGTTCACCACCGGGCAGTTGACCATCTTGTCGGTGGTGGCGAGGGCGAGGGTGTAGTACTTGTCGCCATTGTCGATGTCGCTCACCTCAGACACTTGCGCACTCTGTGGCGTAGCCTGTTTCTGGGTGGAGTAGGGCAGCAGGTAGAGCGTAGCTCCCTTGGCTGCGGCGGTGGTCTCCAGTGTCAGGGCCGGCACGTTCTTCTCCGCCTTGATGCGGAACTTCACCACGTCGTACATCTCGTTGGCTCCCAGTATGCAGTCCACGGTGTGTTGTTTGCCGTCGGCGTCTACCACCACCGCTTTCTGGGCTCCTTTAAATAAGGTGTAGTCGGACACGCCGTCGCCTTTAGGGCTGATGAAGAATCCGTTGCCCGATCCGATAATCTTATCGTTGTTGTCGTAGGTGATGACCGAGAACACAGCCTTCTTCGCCTGCGTCACAGCCTTGGGGGCCTGGGCCACCGCTGTCGCAGCCATCGTGAGTCCTACAATGCTTAATGTCAATCTATTCATATCCGTAATTGTTATTTGTCATTCTTGTTTAAATCCGCGTTGGCGTATGGCCTCGTAGATGAGGATGCCCGCCGCTACCGACACGTTCAGCGACTCGATGTTGCCGAACATCGGTATCTTTATCCATTCGTCGCACAGGGCCAGGTGCTCGTCGGGTATGCCCGTGTCCTCGGCTCCCATGATGATGCACACGGGGTCTTTGTAGTTGGCCTGTGTGTAGTCGTAGTCGCCGTCTTCCGTCGCCGCCACAATCTTGAACCCGCTGTCCTTCAGAAACTTTATCGTCGTGGTGAGGTTCTGCTCGCGGCACACGGGCAGTGTGTGGAGCGCTCCGGCCGAGGTCTTGATGGCATCGGCGTTGACGCTGACACTGTTGCGGGCCGGGATGACGATGGCATCCACGCCCGCGCAGTTACACGTACGGGCTATGGCGCCGAAGTTGCGCACGTCCGTCAGTCCGTCCAGCATCATCAGTATGGGGCTCTTGCCCGCCTCGAACAGGGTGGGCACCAGGTCCTCGATATGTTGGTACGTGATGGCGGAGATGAATGCCACCACGCCTTGATGATTCTTGCGTGTGATGCGGTTGATGCGTTCCACGGGCACCCGCTGCACGGGTATCAGTGTTCCCTTCAGGGCAGCGAACAACTCTTTCGACAGGTCGCTCTGCATGTCCCGCTTCACCAGTATCTTGTCTATCTCCTTCCCGGCTTCGATGGCCTCTATCACAGCCCTCACGCCGAATATCATTTCACTCTTTTCCGAATACATAATCTATCATTTGTTCTTTGCGTGTTCCAGCAGGGCCTTGGCATTGTCGACGGCCGCCTCCGACAGGGTGCTGCCGCTCAACATGTGTGCCAGCTCCATCACACGCTGTTCGTTGTCAAGCTGGTCGATGTGGCTCGTCGTCCCGCTCTCCTCATCGCGCTTGTATACCTTATAATGTGTGTCGCCCAGGGCGGCAATCTGTGGCAAGTGGGTGATGCTGATAATCTGGTGTCCGTTGCCGCTCATCTCCTTCATGATGCAAGCCATCTTCTCGGCTATCTCGCCGGACACGCCGGTGTCTATCTCGTCGAAGATGATGGTGGGCAGGTTCATCGCTCCCGCTATCATGGCTTTGAGCGACAGCATCACACGGGCTATCTCACCGCCGGAGGCAATGGAGGCCACGGGTTGCAACCGGCTGTTCTTATTGGCCGAGAAGAGGAAGACCACGCGGTCCATGCCAGCCGCTCCCGGCTCTGCCAAGGGTTCCAGCTCCACCTGGAACTTCACGTTGGGCATGCCCAGCAGTGTGAGTCGGCTCATCATCTCGCCCTGTATCTTTTGTCCGCTAGCGGCCCGCAGTCCGGTCAGCCCCTTCGCCAGCGCGAGGAGTCGCTTGTGCAGTTCCTCCTTCTGCCGTGTCAGCTCGGCGATGGTGTCGTCGCTGTTGGCGATGGTCTGCAGTTGCGTCCGGTAGCCGTCGGCTATGCTTATCAGTTCGTCGACAGTCTCCACATGATGTTTCTGCTGTAGGGTGTAGATGAGGTTGAGCCGCTCGTTGACCTGTTCCAACCGTTCGGGGTTGAACGAGATCTCTTCGTTGCAGCGTTCCACCTCCATCTCGATGTCCTTCATCTCGATGTAGCAACTCTCCATGCGGTTGGCCAGTTCCTCGGTAGCGGGGTAGATGTCCTGCAGTCCGCGCAGACTGTTGAGCGCCTCCTTGACGGCTTGCAACACGCCTTGCTCGTCGCCGTTGAGGATGGAGCCTACCTTATAGAACTGCTCCTTTATCTCCTCGGCATGGCTCAGCAGGTCCATCTCCTGTTCCAGCTCCTCTTGCTCGCCGGTCTGCAGCTTGGCCTCGTCCAACTGCGACAGCTGGAACTGCAGGTAGTCCTCGTCCGCCTTGTTGCGCTGACTCTCCTCGATGGTTTGCTGCAGCTTCGTGCAGCATTCGCGGTAGTCGGCATAGAGCGCTTTGTATGCGCTCAGCTCTTTGGTGTCGGAGGCTATCAGGTCGACAATCCTCAGTTGGAAGTCCTCGTTGTTGAGCAGCAGGTTCTGGTGTTGCGAGTGGATGTCTATCAGGTGGTCGCCCAGGTCCTTCATCTGGCTCAGCGTGACGGGGGAGTCGTTGATGTAGGCGCGGCTCTTGCCCGAGGCGTGAATCTCGCGCCGCAGGATGCACACGTCGCCGTCGTATTGCAGGTCGTTCGCCTCGAAGTAGCCCTCCATCTGGTAGGCGGAGATGTTGAACTCGCCTTCCACCGTACATTTGGTCTCTCCGTTTCGGATGGCCTTGGCGTCGGCCCGTTGTCCTAAGAGTAGTCCGATGGCTCCCAGGATGATGGACTTGCCGGCTCCGGTCTCGCCCGTTATCACCGAGAAGCCCTCTTTGAACTCTATATGGAGTTGGTCTATCAGTGCGTAATGTTCAATAGATAATGATTGTAGCATAGTTGCGTTTTCTCCTTTAGTTCTTGCTCCGCAGGCACTGGCACAGCCGGTCGACGATGTCCGCTGCCACCTCAGCCTTGCTCTTCAGCGGGAAGTTCGTGTGGCTGGTAGCGTCGATGAGGGTGACCTGATTGGTGTCGCAACGGAATCCGGCTCCTTTGTTGTTGAGTGAGTTCAGCACAATGAAGTCGAAGTTCTTCCGCTTGAGCTTATCCTGCGCGTGCTCCATCTCTTGGTTGGTCTCCAGAGCGAAGCCCACCAGCACCTGTTTGTCCGTCTTCGTCTTGCCCAGGGCGGCCGCTATGTCCTCGGTAGGCTTCAGCCGTATGACCAAGTCGTCCTTCAGTCGCTTTATCTTCTGGTCGGCCCGTTGCTCGGGGGTGAAGTCGGCCACCGCCGCGCAGAGTATGGCCGCGTCCATCGTGGGGAATGCCTCTTTCGAAGCCGCAGCCATCTCGCTGGCCGCCTCCACGTGGATGGTGCGTATGGCCGGATGCTTGGCGGTCAGCTGCACAGGGCCGCTCACCAGGGTGACGTTGGCACCGCGGTTGGCGCACTCCTCGGCCAGGGCATATCCCATCTTGCCTGAGGAGTAGTTGCCGATGAACCGCACGGGGTCAATCTTCTCGTAGGTCGGTCCGGCGGTTATCAGTATCTCTTTTCCCTTGAGTTCCTCGCATTGGTCGAAGTAGGCATCGAGCACGCTGACGATGTTCTCGGGTTCCTCCATGCGTCCCTTGCCCACCAGGTGGCTGGCCAGTTCGCCCTCCGCCGGCTCTATGATGTGGTTGCCGTAGGAACGGAGCGTCTGCAGGTTATGCTGCGTGGAGGGGTGGCGAAACATGTCCAGGTCCATGGCGGGAGCCACGAAGACGGGCGCTTTCATGGACAGGTAGGTGGTGACCAGCATGTTGTCCGCTATGCCGTTGGCCATCTTGCCGATGGTGGAGGCGGTGGCGGGGGCTATCACCATGGCGTCGGCCCACAGGCCGAGGTCCACGTGGCTGTGCCATGTGCCGTCGCGCTGGGCGAAGAACTCGCTGATGACAGGTTTGCTGGTCAGTGCCGAGAGGGTTATCGGGGTGATGAACTCTTTACCCGCCGGGGTGATGACCACCTGCACTTCGGCTCCTCGCTTTATCAGTCCTCTGATGAGGATGGCAGCCTTGTACGCTGCGATGCTCCCGGTTATGCCCAGGACAATCTTTTTCCCTTGTAACATCTTGTCTGCTTTTGAAGGCTACTTGCCGAGGTCGCTCAATTTGATTTTTGTCAACACTTGCTTGGTGTTCAGTGAAAAGTCTCCCTGCAACATCCAGCTGTAGTAGCCCGGGTCTCTGCGGAACACCTCTTTCACGGGCACGCCCTTGTACTTGCCGAAGTTGAACACTTCCACGCCCTTGTCGTCGTAGACGATGCGTCCGGCAAAGTCCACATTGCGTGTGAAGCTGGAGTATTCCGAGAGGAAGGTGATGTCGTTCTTCAGCACGTCGGGGTATTTGTCCAACTGGGCCTTCAGCACCTCGTAGGTCGCCCTTGTGTCGGCCTCGGCCGAATGTGCGTCCTCCAGGTTCTTGTTGCAGTAGAACTTGTAGGCGGCTGACAGGGTGCGCTGCTCCAGCTTATGGTAAATAACTTGCACATCGACGAACTTGTGTTTGCCCATGTCGATGTCAACGCCTGCCCGCAGAAACTCCTCGGCGAGCATGGGGATGTCGAAGCGGTTGGAGTTGAATCCGGCCAGGTCGCATCCCTCGATGTCGTGTGCCACGTTGGTAGCCACCTCCTTGAAGGTGGGGCAGTCGGCCACGTCCTCGTCGTGGATGCCGTGTATGGCCGTCGACTCTTCGGGAATGTGCATGCCCGGGTTGATGCGCATTGTTTTTGCCTCCTCGTTGCCGTTGGGGTAAACCTTCAGGTAGCAAATCTCCACAATGCGGTCCGAGTTGATATTGGTGCCGGTTGTCTCCAGGTCGAAGAAGACAATCGGATTCTTCAGGTTCAATTTCATAAGGTCTTTCTACTTGTTTTTGGGGGTTAGTCATTCAACATCATGGGCATCAACAACATGAGAGCCTCCTCGTTCTCCTCTTGCTGGGTCGGCACGAAGATGCCGGCGCGTGAGGGATCGGCCAACTCGAGGTCGACATTCTCACCCGAGAGGTTGTTGAGCATATCTATCAGGAACGGAGCCTTGAAGCCGATGCTGAAGGGCTGTCCGTCGTAGTTGCACGATGCCGACTCCTCGGCTGAGGTGGAGAAGTCCAGATTCTGTGCCGACACGGTCATCCGGTTGCCCTGGAAACGAAGCTTGACCAAACTGTTCTCCGTGGAAGCGAACACCGACACACGCTTCATAGCGCTCAGCAGGGCAAACCGGTCGACGGTTATCCTCAGCGGGTTGTTCTTGGGGATGACGGAGTTGTAGTTGGGGTAGCGTCCCTCCAGCTGACGGCAGATGAGCTTGTAGTCGATGGTGGCGAACACGACGTTGCGGTCGTCGAAGTCGATATGCACCTCGGTGTCGTCCTTCGGGAGCACGTTGCGAAGCAAGTTGGCCGGCTTCTTGGGCAGGATGAACGATGCCTTCTCCGTACCGTTGCAATCGTATCTCTTGATGCGCGACAACTTATGTCCGTCGGAGGCCACGAAGGTCACGCTGTCCGTTTGAATGTCGAAAAAGACGCCGTTCATCACGGGGCGGAGCTCATCCTCTCCCGAGGCGAAGATGGAGCGTGTGATGCCGTTCGTCACGATGTTCGACTTTATGGAGATGCTCTCTGTGTTCACTCCCAGCATAGGCGGGAAGGGGTACGTGTCCGAAGACTGGCCGATGATCTTGTATTGACCGTTCATATATCTGACGATGATAGCAAAGGTGTCGAGGTCCACTTCGAAGGTCAGTCCCTGGTCGGGAATCTCTTTCAGTGCGTCGAGCAGCGTCTTGGCCACCACGGCGAAGCGGCCGTTGGAGTCGCTGTCGAGTACCTCCACCTGGGTGATCATCGTGGTTTCTGTGTCTGAAGCGGTGATAGACAGCGTTCCGTCCTGCAGGTCGAAGAGGAAACAATCCATTACTGGAAGCGTATTCTTGGAGGCGATAACACGACTAATAGCCTGTAAATGATTGAATAAGTCTACACTTTTAACAACAAATTTCATAGTAATCCTATTTATGTTTTTAACTATTTGTAATTGTTTACAAAGTTACGAAAAAATGCAGACCTACCCTAAATTATCCGGCGAAAATTGGCTTATTAAATATTTTTATCGTACTTTCGCATCGTAAAAATACAAGCTTAATGGAAATATCAGGTAAGATAATAGCAGTCTTGGAGCCTCGAGGCGGGGTTTCGAGAGCCGGGAATGAGTGGAAGGCACAAGAGTACGTCATCGAAACGACACAGGATCAGTATCCTAGGAAGATGTGCTTCGAAGTGTTTGGCCCGGATAAGATCAGCCAGTTCAACATACAGGCTGGTGAGGATTTGACGGTTAGTTTCGACATCGATGCCCGCGAATGGAACGGACGTTGGTACAATCAGCTCCGTGCATGGCGAGTGGTGCGCAACGCTGCGCAGCCCGCACAGACGGCGGCACCGGATGCGAACATCCCGCCGTTCCCGCCCGCACCGTTCGAGAGTGAGCCGGCCAGCGGTTCGTTCGGCAACGATGGTGCCTCGTCGGGTTTCGCCGCAGGCGACTCGGGCGACCTCCCCTTCTAACCATAGACGGATCTACGGCGAGAGTCTCTCGCCATCAAATGTTTGACTAAAGTAATCAGCCCTGCTCCTCCATCGGGGAGCGGGGCTGACTTTTAAGGTGACGTGTCGACGGCTTGACCAAAAGAAACCAGCCCTGTTCCTTCATCGGGAAGCGGGGCTGGTTCCTATTAGTACAGTATATCAATCTTATGAGTTCATGCTCATGAGGAACTCCTCGTTGTTCTTGGTCTTCTCCAGTTTGTCCTTTACGAAATCCATTGCCTCCAACGGGTTCATGTCGGACAGGTACTTGCGCAGAATCCACATGCGGTCGAGGGTCTGCTTGTCGAGCAGCAGGTCGTCGCGGCGGGTGCTGGACGCGATGATGTTGACGGCGGGGAAGATACGCTTGTTGGACAGGTTGCGGTCGAGCTGGAGCTCCATGTTACCCGTTCCCTTGAACTCCTCGAAGATTACTTCGTCCATCTTTGAACCGGTGTCAATCAGCGCGGTGGCGATGATGGTGAGCGATCCGCCGTTCTCGATGTTACGTGCGGCACCGAAGAAGCGCTTGGGTTTGTGGAGCGCGTTGGCGTCCACACCTCCGGACAGCACCTTGCCGGATGCCGGCGATACGGTGTTGTAGGCGCGGGCGAGTCGGGTGATGGAGTCGAGGAAGATGACCACATCGTGGCCGCACTCTACCATGCGTTTGGCTTTCTCCAGCACGATGCCTGCAATCTTCACGTGGCGCTCGGCGGGCTCGTCGAACGTGGAGGCAATCACCTCGGCGTTTACGCTGCGGGCCATGTCGGTAACCTCCTCGGGACGCTCGTCAATCAGCAACATGATCATGTACACCTCCGGGTGGTTGGCTGCAATGGCGTTGGCGATGTCCTTCATCAGGATGGTCTTACCGGTCTTGGGCTGTGCCACGATGAGGGCGCGCTGACCTTTACCGATGGGGGAGAAGAGGTCTACCACGCGGGCGGACAGGTTGTCGTTGTAGCCTTTGCAGAGCTGGAACTTCTCGTCGGGGAAGAGCGGTGTGAGGTGATCGAACGGAACACGGTCGCGCACCATGGCGGGGTCTTTACCGTTTATCTTGTTCACCTTCACCAAGGGGAAGTACTTCTCGCCCTCTCTCGGCGGACGGATGGTGCCGTCGACCACATCGCCCGTCTTCAGTCCGAACAGCTTTATCTGCGACTGCGACACATAGATGTCGTCGGGTGAGGAGAGGTAGTTGTAGTCCGATGAACGGAGGAAACCATAGCCGTCCTGCATGATCTCCAGCACTCCGGTGCCGGTGAGTATGCCTTCGAAGTCGTAGGGACGTTCGCGCTCCATGGGTCGGCGGTCGGGCTGAGGCATCGGACGCTCGTCGTACTGCGGCTGGTTATATCCGTTGTTGTTTTGCTGACGCATATTGTTGTTGGCATATTTGCCTTGTTGCTGGCGCATCTGCTGACGGTTGTTGTTCTTGTGGTTCTGTGCGGGTGCCTGAGCGGGCATCTGCTCGGGAGCGGCGGGTGCCTTGGGAGTCTCGAACTTGGTAATCAGCTCCGAAGGTATCTCGCTCTTCTCGGTAGGCATATCCTCCACGGGGATGAAGTCGTCGGTGTTGAGCGGCGGCAGGGGCTCGTCCATGCTCTTGTCGACATTGTCGGCGAAGGGCAATTCCTGCTGGGTGGCTGTCGGTTTCGCGGGCTCCTCCACCGGTGCGGCCTCTACGACCGGCTCCGGTTCATTGGCGGGTTGCGCTGCCGCTGCGGCGGTCTCTTCCTTGGCCTGTGTGGTTTTGTTCTTGCTGCCCGGCTTGCGTCCGCGTTTCTTGGGCGCGTTCTCCTGGGCGGCTTCAGCGTTGCTGTTGTCGGCTGCGGGGGCTGCCTCCTGCGGCTCTGCCTTGGGGGCTTCCGCTGCGACGGCCTCTTTCGGTTTCTTTGTCTCGGCCTCTTTCGGCTTCTTTGTCTCTGCGGCTTCGGCGCTCGCTTTTGTGTTGGCGGCGGCCTTCTTGCTCGGTGTCACCTTCTTGGCTTTCTCCTGGTTGGCTGTGTAGACCTTGTCGGCAGCGTCTTTCTTCACGTTGATGCGCGAGCGCTTACC
>CAVFUK010000024.1:0-38326 GCA_963625535.1 Anaerovoracaceae bacterium
GGCTAAGGAGATGCTCAGAAAGGATGAAAGCAAGATTGCAGGTATCAACTTTGTTTGTGAGCAGATCTCACCATTCAACAACCCAGTGAAGTCAGATGTAAACATTGGTATGGAAGAGGCTGAGGTGAGAAACATTCCTACGATTATGGAGCGTATCATACGCCTCAAGTCTCTCATAGCCTGGCTCAGAGAAGCCATCAAGGCAAAAGAGAGAATGCTTAAGGAAGTAGAGGAGATGTGCGTTGGTGGTAAAGGCTGGGAAGAACTGGGACTGGGTGAAGTGCCAGAGGGGCCTGAGGGCTGGACTGAGATGACTAAAGAGGATTATATGGCCACATTGAGTGTAGCGGACAGAAGTAAGATGTACAGCCTACAGACACGGGCGGCAGTGCTAGGTAAGATACTGCATAAGGACGGTTCTTTAGAGGAGGCGCGCGAACGACTTTACAGCGTCATGACTAAACCACGGGTGGTGGAGTCAGCTGGAATCAACAACATCATCCACTATTATGAGCCCAGTGTGGACTCTGCTGTAGTAGACGAAGTGTATTTCAAACTTACGGCACAGTACAGAGAAGCGCAGGCTGGACTCAATGCGTACCTTCATGATATGGAAGCTGCCATCAGACAACACGACATTGATGGAGCGGCAAAATGTGCGCAGGAAACGGAAGAGTGTAACAAGAAATTCTCCCTCCTCTACGCTAAGCTTGCCCAGTGGAAGATAGAGGAGTCAAGGAGAATTGGAAAACTGAAGATTATCATTCCCAATTCCTTGAGGTCCACTTATGAAGAGGTGCAGAAGGTAGGAAAATAAATGGATAGAGATGAAAGTGTAAGGTGACAGTCCGGGCTGGCCTGCCGGCCCCTTCATCTGAATGCATGCAGAAGAGTCTGCTGTTAAAACTAATACAAAACATCATAGGCAAACCGTAAAGACGGGTCCTGCGCAAACAAGCGACTATACCTGCGGGCATAGTACTGACATTGACATTGGGCGCATAAAGGACGTCATTGACCTAGATCTTGTTTTTGTGATTTCGACATTGTGGGTTGTCTAACCAAGTTCCACCGGCTTGACGGCTTAGGGTGGACGTGAGTTACTGTCAGGAATGGCTGGTAACGCTCCCAAAGATTAAGAAACCTTCTCGGAGTAAACGACACGATGGTTTTGTTCCCAGGATGCTTAGAAGTCAGGACAACCCTGCATGCAGCACTTTCTCTTTTACTCTCGTAAAGATAACAGAAACTTAAATACTAATGAATATGGAATCAAAAGATAATACCCTCAGACTTGATACTACAGGAGAATATCTTCAGGTAGGAGGACGCAAGCCTGCCGTCGCAAGGCCTGAACAAAGTGCAGAGACGCAGGCGGAGCAAAAACTGTTTTATGACAATGCCTTCGTCGTCTGGGCCAATAAAGAGCGCATACTGCGTGACAGTCGCATGTCCTTGGCTCCTGTTCCCATCCAAAGCGGACTCGCCTATACCGGAACGAGCGGATTCCGCAACCCTACATTGGGCGTATATCTGGAGTTTTGGCAGGGCTGCCACTTCGCCACCCTAATGGATGAGGATGGCCGGAAAGGACTTGTCTGTCGCATAGCAGGTTCTCCGCTAAGCGGTAGCAACAAATGTGGTGTCGTGTATGAAGACGGCAAAGTGGAGAATAAATCCTTGCAGCATTTCCTCACCATTTGGCGTACTTTTATGGAAATCAATACGAGATATGATAAGGCTAAGTCGGCAGGGGAGTGGTGCTTCACCCTTCAGCAGGTGGTAGATATCTTGAAAGAAGAAGGCCCGGTCGACTACGACAGTAGTGCCATGGAAGCATCCTACTATAAGAAAGACGCGGCATATTGGAAGGAACGCTGCCTGTCCGCGGAAGCCAAGTGCGACAGCTTGCGGCTGAATGTTCGCCGGTTAAGGTTGGAGACCAAGCGCGAGCAACTGACGGAGTTGGTGAAGAAAGTCGATCTCTTCCAAAAGAAAATAGATGCCTTGACGGAAGAAATCGGTGGTCAGCGCCGCATGATGCTGGAGAAACTCCATACCAAGGAAATGTCTGCGTCTGAGTATCAGCGTTGGTGGATGGCATTGCCGCTCCGTAAGGAAAAGGACAAAGAAAAGAGAAATTTGATGGACTTAGTGAGCGGCACGCTGAAAGCATTGTACCCTGACGATTACGTTACATTCTCTATACGGGAAGTGAGGAACTTTGTGGAAACCCTTTCGAGTGCTGAAGAAGACGAAACATTCAATTGAACTGAAAAGTGTTATCAAAGAAATGGTAGTTAATGCAATTAAAACTGTCGTGGTGGTGCTCATTGCGGATAATCCACGCTTGCGCCAAATGTATTCACGGCCTGATAAAAAGACCAACGAGCCACTTTTGGCCAATATGGAGCAAGGAGGATATGCCTTTGTGCCTGCAATAGGTCAGCTTGGTGATGAAGTACATCCTTATGCCGTTTTCAATATGTCCCTTGACACTGCAAAGAGGCTGAATGGAAAATACCGTCAAGCTTCATTCATTTACAGTCAGCTAAATGATGATGGTTCTGTCCATAGTTAATATTGGGAGAAAGAGGATGGCGAAGCTCCATACAATAGGCACTATAATGGCTATGTTATGAAAGACCAAAGTGATGAGTGGAACGATTGGACGGAGGCCGAGGCTTGCTTTACTATTTTTGGCAAGAAGTTCAAATATTCAATTCCTATTAGTGCTCTACAGGGTGCGAACAGATTGATTTCAAACAACGCTGCCAAACTAGTTGAACAAGCAAGGATGAGATGGAGGACCAGCATTGATGAAGGATGGTTGATAGATAAGACAATTAACGGAGTTGGCTATTCTCCTTATTTGTGGAGAAAGGCCTTGGTAAAAGAATAAGTAATAACGTTTAACATCTATGGTATTATCAAAGCGAAAAACCAGTTGGGAACCGGCTATTGAAGACTTTCTTAGATTGAGACATTGTGGAATCTTCAATGATGACGGGCTGAGGAAATATCTCGTATCCAAAGGAGTGAGACATTATCCCACCATTTACTTCAAGGTGGATTCCGAATATGAGGAAGTTCTCAAGGGTGACAAGGACTACGATGCGAATTATCCTTACCGTCTGAAGTCCATGCACATCGGCTTGGGCAGTGACGACGGATATTATGCATGGACGAGTGAAGAACTTGAAACCCCGGATTTTTACAGTGGGCTGATAGATTACTTTGAGCGTAAAGATTACCCGCTTGAGGCATTCATGCGACAGGGCGGTTGTGATGATGCCCAGAAGATTGACCAACTCTTCTATGCGATGATAAGAGACGGATTCAAGATGTACAGCTTTAGATTTATAGAATCATAGGAATATACATATAAACAACTTGTTAGGTAAATCACTATTGAAGCTAGCGAAAATGATTGCGGTAGAGATGAAACATTTTAATGAACAGCATTGATATGACAATATTATCTGTATATTTGCAATTGTAATAGATTTCAGAGAGAACTTTTGTTCATCAGGTCTCCTGCAAGGACGGAACTTACACTTTTTGACGAGATTCACATTGAGGTGCCAAGCCACTCAGTCGATTAGTCTGTTTATGGACAGACGGCTTAACTTCTCCAAAACAAACCTTAATGTTGAACCATGTCCGGATGCCATAACATCTGCGGCATACAAGAAATGTAAAAATGATGAGTGATTACATCTACAATTACGAAGAATGGTTGAACGGACATGCCAACCGCAAGACCATGATGCAGAAACTGGAACGCAGCCTGATTCCCTATGAAATCTTCGAGGCCATTGGACTGCAGAATGACAAGCAGGAACGCTCGGGCGAGGTGTGCATTGACGACAACACCTACAGCTACTGTGTTAGCTACGACTACAAGTGCATCGGTCACGATGTGTATGATGTCATGCTGAGAGTGGTGGACCTGCAGGACAAATGGCACAATCTGCTGATGGGTTACAACGAGTTCAAGGTGGTGATGAACCACCAGAACGTCAAGACCATCTATTCCGACCGCGAGGATTACTTTCAACAGGTCATCGACATGTTCGAAAATGATGATTATGCTGGACTCTATGCCCATCGGTCGGCCTACATCAACAATCTGTTGGCGCGCTACATCCTGCTCCGACTGCTCGAAACACACCGCCCGGAGTTGCAGCTTCTCACGGTGATTGACACGAAGGACGATGGACGTATCCCTGTGCTGGCGGCAGATGCCAACCGCAATGAGTGGATCATGTATGCTTTCAGCAAACGAGAAGCTCGTGAGACGGCAGAGCGGCTGGACGGAGCATGCAAGAACCTGACCGTCATCTACTTCTTCAACCAGGATTTCGAGCACGACGGCAACATCGTAGGCTACGACTCCGGCAACACCCATATCGTGTCGGCTCGCAGCTACATGATGAGTCTTCCGATGGAAACTCTGGAGCAACGGCTGATAGAGAGGCGCATGCTTACACTCGTGAGCCTTCTCCACAACGAGCATCTTGAGTGGCACATGAGCCGCATCGAACGCGTTGTGATGGACCCACACCAGGAAACCGGTCGCAAGAAGGACGGCAAGAGTGCTAAGAAGAAGGGAAAGAAGGGACTGAAGGGCGGAGAACAGGGGATGCCATGGTACCGCAAGATTACCCGCACCCTGCTGGAGGATGCTCTCAATGTGCTTGGTGATGAGCCAGAGTCGCATGCGGACATATTCCACTATCTCTGTGCGGCCAATCTGGTGAATGCCTATGTCAACCAGTGCAACGGCAACCCCGACTTCTCCGGCAAGCAGGTCAACCGCATGTATCAAGCTAAGGATCAGATATTCAAGTGTCTGGTGCGCCTGACGGAGGAGAACAATCCCAACGTACGGATATCCGTCAGCGATTCGCCTGGCATACTCGTGGGCATCACCGTAGAGAAACGGGAGTTCCAGATCAGTTTCCGTGGTATGAACCGCGACGTGCTCAACCGCGTCATTTCTAGCGGTCACAGCAGCAGAGGAAAGTTCGCGGGAATCTTTCTACAGCCTATTGCCACGGCTCTGTACCAGTATTCCTACCTGCTCCGATGGAAAGGGCTGCCTGCTACAGCGGCAAGCCAGCATCCATAGGAGCTCTTGCCGTAACGGTTTTGTCAACGATTCAGCCCATCCGTAATAGGGTGGGCTCTTTCAAAGATGCACTGACGAAAATCTGCGGAAGTTAGCGCTCCCGATGACATTTCCGCAGTTTATCGCCATTTTAGACTGAGCTTTTCGTGTCCATCCACGCCACTGCAAAAACGGTCGCAATTGCGACTGTATTTGCAGTAATCCTTGGGCGTGATTTGCATATTAGAATAACTAACTCTATATTTGCACTGCAAAAACGGTCGCAATTGCGACTAATTTTGCAGTACAAATTATGAAATCCAGTATGGCAATAGACAGAAGTGAATATGTGGACCTGCTGATGCGGAAACGTTGGAATGGCAAAGTGAAAATCATAACTGGCATAAGACGTTGCGGCAAGTCGTACCTTTTAAGTACCCTCTTCAAGCAAAAGCTGATAGAAGAGGGGGTAGGACCGGATTGCTTTATCGAGATGGCGTTGGACAAGGTGTCTAGCGCTCCCTATCGAAACCCCAATATGCTCTATGAATATGTTATGGAGAAGTCCAAGGATGGTAGCAAGAGGTATTATGTGATGATTGATGAGATCCAATTGTCGTATAAGGTGAAGAATACGTCCATTGATGAGTCCTTGGTGCCCGATGAAGACAAGGATATGCTTTATACGACTTTCTATGATGTGTTGAACGACTTGATGTCACGCCCGAATCTGGACATTTATGTAACAGGTTCCAACTCGAAGATGCTCTCGAAGGATATTGTCACCAACTTTAGAGACCGAGGTACGGAGATAAGGGTAGCTCCTCTAACCTTCAAAGAGTTCCTGTCTTATTCAAATCTGGAGAAAGCGGATGCGTTGGAACAGTACATGATGTATGGAGGTATGCCGTTGGCGGTCCTGGAGCCGGATGAGCATGAAAAGACGAAATATCTTCAGGACTTGTTTATCAATGTGTATATGAAAGATATCGTGGAAAGATACAAACTGAAAGACGACACGGTCTTGAGTGCGTTGGTCGATGCGGTATCTTCATCAGTGGGCTCGTTGACTAATCCACACAAGTTGGCCAGTACGGCGGCATCGCTGTTGGATAAATCCACGTCGGATCACACCATAAAGAACTATCTCGACTATCTCGAGGATGCGTTCCTGTTCAGCAGTGCCAAGAGGTATGACGTTAAAGGCCGGAAATATTTTGGTACCATCCAGAAGTACTATGCCGTAGACCTCGGATTGAGAAATGCAAAGTTGAATTATCGGCAACAGGAACGTTCGCATTTGATGGAAAACATGGTATACAACGAACTTGTGCATCGTGGTTACAATGTTGATGTTGGGATTGTCGAGGTGGAGCAAATGATTGCTGGCAAACGTAAGCAGTGTCAGTACGAAATAGACTTTGTCATCAACATCGGCAATGAGAAAGTCTATATTCAGTCTGCCCTTAATGTCGATACCCTAGAGAAAAAGTCGCAAGAAACCTATTCCTTACACAACACGGGTGATTTTTTTCGTAAGATAGTAGTGCTCGACGGTAACCAAAAACTTTGGATTGACGATGACGGAGTCATCTACGTGGGTGTCATCCCCTTTCTGCTCGAGGACTATATCAACCGAGGTGTGTGATCGCCTATCGGTATTATTTTCATCCTGTCTTCCTGGCGCTTGGGGTTTGTCTCTATAGTTTGATTATCTATTGGGACTAAGCGTGACACATGGTCTCTAAGGAGAGTAATTTCCACGCTTGATGCAGGACTCGCATTACGCTTTGCGCTTGTCCCACCAGAGGAAGAGGCCGGCTAGGATGGTGCCGGAGATGCTGTGCCAGGCACAACTGATGGCACAGGGGAGTACGGCGAGGGGTTGGGCGGCAAAGAAATGACCGGCTAGAACGGTGGCTAGACCGGCATTCTGCATGCCTACCTCGATGGAGACGGTGCGCTTCTTGGCGGTGTTGAAACCGGCAAGCTTACCGGCAAACCAACCGAGGAGATAACCTAGCGAGTTGTGGCAGAACACCACCATGAAGGTCCAGAGGAAGAGGAACAGGCCACGCTCCATGAGGTCGTCGTGGACAGTGGATATCACTCCGCCTACGATGCAGGCTAGGGCCGTGACGCTGATGCCAGGCATGAGGCTCTGTAGGGTGGGGAAGTAGGAACGACGACCATAGGCGTAGTTGAGCGCACACCCGATGCCTACCGGTATGATGGTGACGATGAGGATGTTGAGAAACATGCCTACTGCATCAATCTCGATAATCTCGCCGGCGGTAATCTGCATGAGCAGCGGTGTCATGACGGGAGCCAACAGCGTGGAGGCGCACGTCATGCCGACGGAGAAGGCTACATCGCCGTGGCAGAGATAGCTCATGATGTTGCTCGACACACCGCCGGGACAACAGCCTACGAGCAGGATGCCTAGAGCCAAGGCCGGGTCGAGATGCCACACGCGGACCAGTAGGTAAGCCACACCGGGCATGATGATGAATTGCGCACAGGTGCCGATGAAGACATCCAGCGGACGGCGCGCGAGTATCTTGAAATCTTCGGTTGTCAAGGTCAAGCCCATTGTGAGCATGATGATGCCGAGTATGACGGTCTGCGTGGTGCCGCGCACCCAGTCGAAGGTGTGAGGCATGAAGAATGCGAAGATGGCTATGGCGATGATGAACGCCGAGGTGTAGTTAGCCAGAAAACGGCTGATGGATTGAAGTATCTTAATCACGGAGCAATGTTGTTATACCTTATTATATATAGAAGCAAAAGACCCGCCCTGGTTCGCTGACCTATGGGGAAGCGTGGCGGATTCTGTTGCTGCAAAGGTGCAACTATTTATCGAGATAGAGAAACAATCCGCTACTTTTTGCTTGGATGCGGGCGAATTAGATGAATGAATCATTCAAGCCTAGCAAGCCCAAAAAATGAGCCATGGCTCAGAGGCCAACGAGCCTAGGCTTAAGTGCCGATGAGCCTTGGCTCGATTTTCGATGAGCGATAGCTAGTGTGTGCGGCAGTATGACATCTTGTCGCAATGTCTGTCATGCGGTTGTCACCCGCGTGTGGTGGATATGAATTTCGGGAAGTGATTCCTCCCTTTGGCACAGTTTCTGTAATGCCCTTTGTGCCTACGGGCAAAGAAAAAGTAAATAACAAATTAAAAATAGTAGATTATGAACATTAAACCATTAGCAGACAGAGTGCTTATCCTCCCTGCTCCTGCAGAAGAGAAGACGATTGGCGGTATCATCATTCCTGATACAGCAAAAGAGAAACCCTTGCAGGGTACAGTAGTGGCAGTAGGCCATGGAACTAAAGACGAAGAAATGGTTCTGAAGGTTAACGATCAGGTGTTGTACGGCAAATATTCCGGTACGGAAATCGAATACGAGGGTACGAAGTACTTGATGATGCGTCAGAGCGATGTTCTCGCAGTGTTGGGATAATCAATTATTGAACTTTTTAAAATCTAAGAATTATGGCAAAAGAGATATTATTTAATGTAGACGCTCGTGACCAGCTGAAGAAAGGTGTCGACGAGTTGGCAAACGCAGTGAAGGTTACACTTGGCCCGAAAGGACGTAACGTAATCATCGAGAAGAAGTTCGGTGCTCCCCACATCACCAAGGATGGTGTGACGGTTGCCAAGGAGGTGGAGCTGAGCGACGCTTTCCAGAACACCGGTGCACAGTTGGTGAAGTCAGTGGCATCAAAGACTGGTGACGATGCCGGTGACGGTACTACAACCGCTACGGTACTGGCTCAGGCCATTGTTGGTGTCGGTCTGAAGAACGTTACCGCAGGTGCAAACCCGATGGACTTGAAACGTGGTATCGACAAAGCTGTGGTGAAGGTCGTGGAGTCTATCAAGAACCAGGCTGAGACCGTAGGTGACAACTACGACAAGATTGAGCAGGTGGCTACCATCTCCGCCAACAACGACCCGTTGATTGGTAAACTGATTGCCGACGCTATGCGCAAGGTTTCCAAGGACGGTGTCATCACCATCGAGGAGGCTAAGGGCACCGACACCACCATCGGTGTGGTTGAAGGTATGCAGTTCGACAGAGGTTACCTCTCCGCTTACTTCGTGACCGACACAGAGAAGATGGAGTGCGTGATGGAGCATCCTTACATCCTTATCTACGACAAGAAGATCTCTAACCTGAAAGATATGCTTCCTATCCTGGAGCCCGCCGTACAGACAGGCCGTCCTTTGCTCATCATTGCAGAGGATGTTGATAGCGAGGCTTTGACAACTTTGGTTGTGAACCGTCTGCGCTCACAGTTGAAGATATGCGCTGTGAAGGCTCCGGGCTTCGGCGACCGCAGAAAAGAGATGCTCGAGGATATCGCTATCCTTACCGGTGGTTTGGTCATCAGCGAGGAGAAGGGCTTGAAACTGGAGCAGGCAACACTGGAGATGTTGGGTTCTTGCGACAAGATTACCGTTACCAAGGACAACACTACCATCGTCAACGGTGCCGGCGACAAGGAGAACATCGCTATGCGTGTGAACCAGATTAAGGCTCAAATCAAGACCACAACTTCTGACTATGACAAGGAGAAACTGCAGGAGCGTTTGGCTAAGTTGTCAGGCGGTGTAGCAGTGCTCTACGTAGGCGCAGCTTCTGAGGTCGAGATGAAGGAGAAGAAAGACCGTGTCGACGATGCCCTCTGCGCAACCCGTGCAGCTATTGAGGAAGGTATCGTTCCGGGCGGTGGCGTAGCTTACATCCGTGCCATCGAGTCGTTGGAGAACTTGAAGGGTGACAACGAGGACGAGACCACCGGTATTGAAATCATCAAGCGTGCCATCGAGGAGCCGTTGCGTCAGATTGTCGCCAACGCTGGTAAAGAAGGTGCCGTTGTCGTACAGAAGGTACGTGAGGGTAAGGGTGACTTCGGTTACAACGCCCGTACGGACAAGTACGAGAACATGCACGCAGCCGGTGTGGTAGATCCTGCCAAGGTGGCTCGTGTGGCACTGGAGAACGCCGCTTCCATCGCTGGCATGTTCCTGACTACGGAATGTGTCATCGTAGAGAAGAAAGAAGAGAAAGCAGAGATGCCTATGGGCGCTCAGGGAATGGGCGGCATGGGCGGAATGATGTAATCTTCCGTTAAATACAGATACAGGGTGTGACTGACACCCAACGCAAAGCCGTTTGTGAGGTTTCACAGACGGCTTTGTTCGTGTATGTTCGGCATGAGCATTGACCTCCCACTCAATCTTAGCCCCCTCACGTAGCGAGGATAGACTCCCGCGAAGCAGTCCAAGTCTTTTAGTCTCTTAGTCTCGCGAAGCGGGTTACTAACCGAGCAGACTCAGTATCTCCGTGAAGTCCTTGCAGATGTAGTCCGCCCCGGTGGCTTCGAACTCTTCGCGGCTGCCGAAACCGTAGAGCACGCCGAGGGAGTCGAGGTGACACTCCTTGGCTCCTTGGATGTCGAACTTGCGGTCGCCTATCATCAGCACTTTGCTGCGGTCGGTGATGCCCATCACCGCCAGTCCGTGGTTGATGACATCTGCTTTGGTGTGGAGGGTGCAGGCGTTGTCGCGCGCGAAGATGTAGTCGAAGTAGGGGCCTAGTTGGGGAAACAGCTCGTTCACCACCCGCTCGGCTTGCAGCTGCACCTTGCTGGTGGCTATCGCCATGGTGTAACCACGGCCGCGTAGGGTCTGCAGGAAATCCGTTACGCCAGGGTAGGGGGCTTGCTCGAAGATGCCTTTCTCGAAGTAGCGTTCGCGGTAGGCCTGCACCGCTTCGGCGGCTTTCTCGTCGGAGAATCCGTAGAACTCCTTGAAGGAGTCTTCGAGGGGTGGTCCCACGAAGGGACGCAGAGTGTGGTAGTCGTCTACTTGGATACCGAATTGTGCCAACGCATACTGAGCACATTTGGTGATGCCCTCTCCGCTGTCGACCAGTGTACCGTCGAGGTCGAAGAGCAGGGTGGAGTATTGTTTCTGCATAGGTAATTGTTTAGTCTGAATTGCAATTTTCGGGGCAAAGGTATGCTTTTTCGGCGTATAAAGCCCTCGAAGAGGCTAAGTTATGGGCTAAAAATAAAATTTTATCGAAAATGTTTGGCCGGTTTGTAGAATACCCGTACCTTTAAGCCGTAGATTTAACAAATCTATGAAATGTTTATAAAATGGTTCTTTAATGTGCACAGCGGTGCACCTCAACCGAAAGGTTGAAAATGGTTAGTGTCGTTAAAAGAGAGGTTGGAATGAGTACTCACTCCAACCTCTTTCTGCATCCATTCTGTTCCAACAGAAATCTGTTGACTTGTTCCTAAGACTATTCGGTCACTTCTCTCCATATCGAGGAACTTCAATGCCTACGTCGGAGATGACTTTGTTCAGTTTGATGATGCCAATTCTCCGTGTGGAAGAACTTCTCCAGCAGCCGGAACTCATTCTCGAAGTTAGGGGTGAACACCTCTTTTCCCAGTTGGTCGTTTATCTCCTCGAGACTCCAGAAACGGCCACCGTCCAGTTCGTCGCTGGGGCGGACGGGCCCGTCGTACACAGCCTTGTAGGTGTTGACCAACTCCTTCTCGCGGGCCGACTCGAAGACGTAGCGGGTGAGAAACACCGGTGCAAAGTCCGTAATGCCGAGCTCTTCGCGCACCTCCCGCTTCAAGGCTTGCTCCACACTCTCTCCATAGTCCACATGTCCGCCTACGGCGGTGTCCCATTTGCCCGGTTGGATGTCCTTCCATGCGGGGCGTTTCTGCAGGTAGAGCTCACCCCGGCTGTTGAGTACATGCAGGTGCACCACGGGGTGGAGCAGTTTGCTGCCGCTGTGGCACTCGCCTCGGGTGGCCTTGCCCGTCACATTTCCCTGCGGGTCCACCACAGGAAACAATTCCTCTTTGTTGTCGCTGTTCATTGTCGCATCTTTGTTTTGTGCGCAAAGCTATATATAAATAGCTATAATGCCCGCAGTCAATGCCACAAAAAATTACAGCCAGCATTCCCAGAACGGGAAGCTGACTGTAACCATCTGTTTAACCTAAACAATCTATTACTCTCGGCTATATACTAAAAACCAATACGTCTTATGTTGTTAATCGTAATAAGGGTTCTGCGTAAGTTCGGCATCCTTGTTGAGCTGAATCTCCGTCAACGGGATAGGCAAGAGGATGTGCTTCTTGGCGTCGAATCCGTCGATGGCCTTCTCCGGTGTGGTCTCAGCCCACTCGGGTTTCATCATCATGTTTACGCGGTTGGCCAGTTCGCCTGTACGCATCAAGGTGAAGCGGCGGTTCTCCTCACCCACCAGCTCGCGGATGCGCTCGTCGAGGATGAAGTCGATGTCCATCTGCGAGGCGGTCACCTTTCCGGCATCGGGGTTGGTCAGGCGGGCATCCTTAAAGGCACGGTCGCGCAGCTTGTTGATGTCCTCGGCAGCGCCGCTCGGGTTGTTCTGGCGCACGCGGGCCTCGGCACGCAGTAGGTAAGCCTCGCCCAGACGCATCATCGGGAAGTCCTTTATCAGGGACCAGCCGAAGTCGTCGTTCGGGTCGTAGCCACCCCATTTGGTGGTGTGGGGATAGAACACGGCCAGCGTGTCCTTCACCGACACGTACACACGGTCGCCCACGCCCACGGTGACGGTTTTGGCCACCTCGTCGCCATCCTGGCAGATGTAGCCGGCCTTGTTGATCTTGTAGGTAGCTCCCGTCCAACCGATTCGGTTGTAGTACATCACACGGCGGATGTTGTTGTTGGAGTTGCGGATGTCGCCCTCCTCATAGAGGCCATACTTCACGTAGTTGCTCAGGCGCAGACGGCCGTTGCCACGTCCGCCAATGGAGTCGGCGTTCTGCATGCCGCTGATCTTGTGGAATCCCGGCACCCAGTTGCGTCGTTGCTGCGGAGCACCGATTGTGCCGTTGGGCACGTCCGAGGCGTTCTCCATCTCGAAGAGCCAGATGACCTCGGTGTTGCCTTGCGAGCGGCGCTGGTTGCCGTAGCGGAACATGTCGGCATAGTAGTCGCCAGCCTTCTCGTCGAGGAAGTTGCCATAGCGCTGTTCTATCAGTTTGAACCGTCCCTCGGTGATGGTCGGTGTGATGACCTGTTCCGCTTTTTGGTAGAATGAGCTGTTGTTCTGTTGGTAACCCATGCGCAGGTAAGCCTCGGCGGCCAGCATGCGGGCCGCGTCCTTGCAGATACGCGAAGGTTTGGTCAGACTTCCCACTTCGGGCAGGTTGGCTACCGCGAATTCGAGGTCCTTCTCGATGACGGCGTCAATCTCTGCCTTGGGCACGCGGGTGAAGTCGGTACGAGGGGCGGTCACCGCCTCGGTCAGCAGGGGCAGGTCGCCCCATCCGGTCACCAGCTGGTTGTAGGCATAGGCTCTGAAGAAGTGGGCCTCGGCGCGTTGTGCGTCCGTCCCGTTCACCTCATCGTTGATGATGATGTTGGCCTCGGCAACGATTCGGAACAGCTGCTTCCACAGGAACTTCACACCGGAATTTTCCGAGTTTAGCTCTCCGTACTTGAAGAATCCACGCTCCACGCCTTGGATGTCGCCCGGTGCACCCACGTCGGTGCCGTCTTGCCACATGCCTGCGTAGCCCTGTTGGTCGGAGTAGCCCAGAATCTCTCCCACATAATAGTGGAGTCCGTTTATTTTAGCGTCAACATCGGTCACGTCCGCACCGTAGTTTGAGTACATCTTCTCGTCAAGGTATGAGTCGCTGCAGGCTGAGTTGACGGCAGCCAGTGTGCACGACATCGCAAATACTCCTATTATATGTTGTAGTTTCATCTTATTTCAATTTTTGATTAATTAGAAAGTAACATTCAGACCAAACACGTAACTCTTCGTGTAGGGGTAGTTCTTGTCCCAGTCGCCGGTACCACGTGCGTCTTGTTTTGTCTCGGGGTCCCAACCGATCCAGTCGGTCCAGGTGACGAGGTTACGACCAGATGCATATACGGTCAGCGCGCTGATGCCCAGCTTGTTGATCCAGGTTTCGGGGAAGGCGTAGCTCAGTGTGATGTCCTTGATGCGGGTGAACGAAGCGTCCTCGTAGTAGCCGTAGCCATGCTTGTTGGACTGCTTCTTCAGCGAACGGAACTTGTTGCTCTTGTTCTCCGGAGTCCAGTAACCGATTTCGGTGGTCATGTTGCGTCGGCCCATTTCGTCGCCGGCAACTCCGAGTAGTTGGTTGTACGCCATCATACCTTGGGAAGTCTGGATGAAAACGTTAAGCGTGAGTCGTTTATAAGAGAAGGTATTGGTGAGTCCACCATTCCACTTCGGAGTTTTCTGTCCTTTGATGTGACGGTCCTCGTCGGTAATTTTATGGTCACCGTTGCGGTCGGCCAGTTTCACGTCACCTGCCTGTGCCACGGGGTCCCACTCGAGGTGGTCGCCACGCTCTATCTCGTCCTCCTGCCAGATGCCTACCATGTCGTAGTCGTAGACAGCGTCGATGGCCTCGCCGATGAACCAGCGGTTACCGACGTCGTCCTTGCCGTCGCCATAGAGTTCCTTAATCTCGTTGTGGTTCCACGAGAAGACGATGCTTGAGTTCCACTTGAAGTCCTTCTTGTCGATGTTGCGTGTGTTGACGGTCAGCTCTATACCGTGGTTGGCTGTCTTACCCATGTTGGAGTATACCTTGTCGTAACCTTGCAGGATGGGCAGGTTGCGCTGCAGCAACAGGCCGCTTGTGCGGGCGGTGTAGAAGTCGATGTTACCGGAGATGCGGTTGTTGAGGAAACCGAAGTCGATACCGATGTTGAAGGTCTTGGTGGTCTCCCACGAGAGGTCGTCGTTACCCATCTTGTCGTTCGGGATGAGGGCTACCGCCGAGCTGCCGTTCTGGGCGAACTTCTTGGCCTGCAGTTTCACCATGGTCTCGTACACCGAGATGGCCTCGTTACCAGCCTTACCGTAGGACAATCTCAGCTTCAGGTTGTTGAGCCAGTCCTGTGTGGGCTCCATGAATTTCTCGCGCGAGATGTTCCAGCCGAGTGCCACAGAGGGGAAGGTACCGTACTTGTTGTTCTTGCCGAACACGGATGAACCGTCGCGACGTACCGTGAAGGTGAACAGGTAGCGGCTGTCGAACGAGTAGTTGAGTCGTCCCATCAGGGATGAGGTGGTACGCAGGTCGGCGTAGCTGGTTACCGATGGTGTCTCGCCCGAACCGAGGTCGTTGAACGAGAGGTCGTCGTTGATGAACTTCGTTGCCTTAGACACAGCTTTGCTGTATTTCTTACGCATCGATGCCTGCAGGAAGGTGAAGTCGAAGTGGTGTTTGCCAAACTCCAGGTTGTAGAACAACAGGTTCTCCACCAGACGTGTCTGCGTCTCCTCGTTCTTTATCTCACCCGTACCGACAAGGTCGTTGGCGCTGCGTCCGCTGTAGGTGCTCTCGCGTTTCGGGGTGTAGGAGTAACCACCATTGAAGCGGTAGCGCAGTCCCTTCAGGGGAGCCCATATCTTGCCGAAGTCTATCTCGGAGTATCCGTTCACGTTGATGTTCCATGTGCGGCGTTCCACGTCCTTCTCATAGTCGAGCAACGGGTTGGCCCACAACTGCTCGCTGTACATCGGGTATACGGTGGGTGTACCGTCTTCCTCGTACACCTTGCCCCAAGGCGACATGGCCTCGGCGTTGAGGAAGTGCACGCGTCCGCCGTCGCGGTTGTGCGACGAGATGTAGGTGTTGGTACCGAACTTCATCCAGTCGGTCACGTTGATATCCAGGTTCGTACGCATGGAGTAGCGCTTGTAGTCGTAGCCCTTGATGATACCTTTTTGGTCGAGGTAGTCGAGCGACACGAAGTACTGAGCTCTGTCCGAACCGCCGGAAACGGCCAGGTTATGGTTCTGTATGATACCTGTGCGCGAAGCCACGTCGTACACCCAGTCTGTCTCTATGCCAGCGTTGTAGTTGTCCACCTCGTTGGCATACTTCACGTTGTCGTTGTACATGGTCTCGCCCGGGTTCTGGGCCACATAGTCCTTGTAGCGCTGGATGATTTCCTCGCCGTTGGCGAACTTCAGTTTGTTGGAGAAGTCCTCTATGCCCAGGTATCCGCTGTAGGTCACGGACATTTTGCCTTTGCTACCCTTCTTCGTTGTGACCAGAATGACACCGTTGGCACCGTTGGTACCATAGATGGCCGTAGCCGAGGCGTCCTTCAGAATCTCGATGGACTCGATGTCGTTGGGCGAGATGTCCGCCAGCGAACCGCCGGTGTTGTTCAAGGGAATACCGTCCACCACCACGTAAGGTCCGGAGTTGGCATTGATGGAGTTTTGTCCGCGCACCACTGTGTTGGGCGAGTCGCCTGGGATGGACGAGCTCTGGGTGATGAGCACACCTGCCGTAGCTCCTTGCATGGCCTGCAGCACGTTGGATACGGGGATCTTCGACAGACGGTCCTTGCCCACGGAGGTCACCGAACCGGTCACGTCGCTCTTCTTCTGTGTACCATAACCCACGACCACAATCTCGTTCAGCACCGTGTCGTTCTCCTGGAGCACAATGTGGAGGGGTTTGCCGTCCCACTTCACCTCTTTGGTGATGTATCCGATGTAGGAGATTACCAGCACACTGCCGCGCGGTGTGTTGGCCATGGAGAAGTCGCCGTCGATGCCCGTCGTACAGGCCAACTTGGAGTCCTTCACGAGGATGGAAGCACCGATGAGCGGCAAGCCGTCTTTGTCCACAATGACGCCACTGCACTTTGCCGTCTGAGATACAGCCGAGGGCTGTTGTGCCTGCGCTTGGAACATACTGCTGCTCCCAAGACTCAAGAGGCACATCGCAATGATTAGTTTGTTTAATTTTACCATACCATATTATTTAAGGTTGTTCGTTGTCGAACATGTTATTTAATAATGATTTGTTTGCTCAGTCTGTCTGTCCCAACTTCCTTTAAGGATTTAAGGTAAACCATGTTTTCAATCTGTTGTCTATCGTTAACAATTGAAAACAATGCAAAAGTAACTCTGAGGGCGTTCCCTCCACGCAACATATTCGGCTGAATATGCAAACAATCGGGCAATGACGGATTATTTACTCGTTATGACCGATTATCGGTCTTATTTTACCGATTATCGTCCACCCACTCATTTATAATGTCGTACATTTGCCACAGAACAAATCAATTGATTCCTGATGAACAGATTTTCACTTTTCCTACTGACGCTCGTACTCGCCGTGGCAAGCCCTGCCAAGTCGCGCCACTTCCTGCATTGGGGTCTCGAGGAGGGACTCACCAACAGCCAGGTGGTGGACATCGTGCTGGACAAGCACGGCAACGTGTGGATAGCCACCGAGGCAGGCCTCAATCTGTTCGACGGGAGGAGCTTCAAGCTCTACGACATCACCAACTCGTCCATAGCGGGCAACTCGCTCAACACTCTCTTCTACGACCGGGACGACGACCACCTTTGGATAGGCACACGTAGCGGCATCAGCATCATGGACTGCGCCACCAAGCGACTGCTGCCATCGACCCCCTTCGACAAGGAGGAGATGATCAACAACATCGTCGCCTTCTCCAAGTCGGCCGATGGCATGTGGGTGGCCAACCGCTTCGGCAAGATAGTCCACTACAACGCCAAGACCAAGGCCGTGGATGCCTACTCCGAGGAGACGGTCGACGGATTGCCCCGCTCCTTCCAGACCCTCTATGACAATAAGGAAGGACTCCTTTATATAGGACATCTCGACGAAGGCATGTCCGTCTTGAACCCACGGACCCGCGAGCTGAAGCGCTTCATGAACGACCCGCGGGACCCCGCCAGCCTGCCGGGCAACTGGGTAACCTCCATCACTGAGGACAATCTGGGCAACATCTGGGTGGGCACCCACCAAGGGCTGGGACTCTTCAACCCCGTGACGGAGACTTTCCGGGTGTTTCGTCACGTGCAGGGTGACGATGCCTCGCTGCTGTCCGACTACATCTCCATGTTGCGGGTCTTCAACGGCAACGAGCTGTGGATAGCCACGGACATCGGCGGTGTGAGTGTGCTCGATCTGCGTATGCTGTCGCAAATCAGTACGCACCCCCTTACGTTTGTCAACATCCAGGCTACCTATAATGAATATGGTCTCTCGTCGAAGAGCATCCGCAGCCTGTTCCAGGACCGTTTCGGCAACGTGTGGATAGGCAACCACGGCACCGGCATCGATCTGCTGAGCAATACCGAGTCGATGTTCCACACCCTGCCATACCTGGAGCGGGGCATGATACACAAAGCCATACACGGACTCTACGTCGACCAACAGGACCGTGTGTGGGTGGGGAACGAGAACGAGGTTGCTCTCTTCCAAGGAGACGAGTTGGTGCGTACCTACGACTTTTCGCCCTACCTGGCCCGTCCGTCAGCCCGCCTCAGCAGCATGCTCGATGCCGGCGACCACCTGATGATAGGTCTGCTGGACGACAACGGATTCATCCGCTTCGAGCCCCGCACCGGCCGCTTCACTCGTATCACGCTGCCGGGCAACAAGGATATCTACACCCTCTATAAGACTCTGGACGGACAGACCCTGGTGGGCAGTCATGGACTCTTCCGCTATGAAAGAGGTGAGTTGGTGGAGGCCACCGACTACGACTCCGTACTCGGTAAGATGCCCATCTACAGCATCCTGCAGGACAAAGAGGGCAACCTCTGGATGGGTACCTACGGGTCTGGCATCTACGTGTTCGACCCCTCGGCCCGGCTCATCGACCACCTCTCGCTCGACAGCGGCTTCTGCTCCAACGTCATCCACCAACTCTATGCCGACCGCGATGGTGGCATCTGGGTGGCCACACGTCATGGGCTGGCCTACTTCCGCGACAGTGCCGACCGCCGCACTGTCGTCAACTACACCCATAAGAACGGTTTGGCGGACATTTACGTGCATGCCGTCTGTCAGGACGATGCAGGCAACCTGTGGTTTAGCACCAACAGCGGCATCTCTATGCTCGATGTAGCCACCGGCACCTTCCGCCACTACGACTACTTCGACGGCATTCCCCGCGGCAGCTTCGTCGATAAGTCCGTGGCCAGGGACTCCAAGGGCAACCTCTACTTCGGCTCCCAGAACGGGCTGTGCTACTTCGACCCCGCGCTCTCCTCGCTCAACGAGAACTCCTCGCAGGTGCACATCATCGAGTGCGCCAACATCTACAACGAAGGTCACAACTACGTGGAGGAAACGGTCACCCCCGACGACCACGGCATCATCTCCTTGCCCTACAACCGCAACTCTCTGGCCGTCTCCTTCTCCGTCCACAACCTCGCCCTGTCCGACAAGGTGGAGTATGCCTACATGATGCAGGGGCTCGACAAGTCGTGGATACTGGTGAAGAACGAGACCGGCGTCACCTTCCGCAATATCCCGCCCGGCAACTACACTTTCAAGGTGCGTACCCGCATGCACAAACAACCCTGGAGCGACGACAACATCGCCTCGCAGGAGATAGTGGTGCGCCCACCGTTCTGGATGACATGGTACGCCATCACCCTCTACGTCCTGTTGGCAGGCGGCGTCATCTTCCTCTGGATACGCAACTACAAGCACCGCCTGCTGCGCTCCAACCGCGAGAAGCTGGAGAAAGAGAAAGTGCGTGCTGAGCAAGAACGCAATAACGAGCGCCTGCGGTTCTACACCAACGTGACCCACGAGTTGCGCACCCCGCTGACCCTCATACTTGGCCCCTTGGAGGACATGACCAAAGACCCCAACCTCCCTCAGCCCTACGACCGTAAGATACGCATCATCAAGGAGAGCGCCGTCAAGCTACTCGACCTGATAAACCAGTTGCTGGAGTTCCGCAAGACGGAGACGCAGAACAAGAAGCTGGCCGTCTCCAAGCAAGACATCGTGCGCACCGTGCGCGAGATGGGCCTGCGCTATAAGGAGCTCAACCGCAACCCGAACCTCTTCTTCAACATCCATGTGCCTGCCGAGAGCATCCCTGTCTATTTCGACAAGGAGGTGGTGGACACCATCCTCACCAACCTGCTGAGCAATGCCATCAAGTACACTCCATCGGGTTCCATCACCATCGGGCTGAAGCGGGTGGAGGAGGACGCTAACCACATCGAGCTCTTCGTAAGTGACACTGGCTACGGCATCGACGAGAAGGAGTTGCCCCACATCTTCGACCGCTATTACCAGGTCAACGGCAGCCACCAAGCCTCCGGCACCGGCATCGGATTGGCGCTGGTGAAGTCGCTGGCCGAGCTCCACGAGGGCACCCTCGCGGTGCAGAGCAAGTTGGGCATCGGCACGGTCTTCTCGTTCCGCCTGCGGCTGGACAACACCTATCCCAATGCCCTGCACAAGGAACAACCCACGCCACAGGAAGAGGTCGCCGCCGATGAACCCGAGCCGCCGGTGGCGGAACCCTCCGACACCAAGCCGCTGATACTGGTGGTGGAGGACAACGACGACATACGCGACTACACGGCCGACGCGCTGAGCGACGAGTATAACGTGATAACCGCCGTCAACGGCAAGGAGGGCGTGGATAAGGCCATGGCCCAAATCCCCGATGTGATAGTGAGCGACATCATGATGCCCGTGATGGACGGCATCGACGTCTGCCGCATACTGAAGGCCAACGTGGCCACGTCGCACATCCCCATCATCCTACTCACGGCCAAGACCTCCATCACCGACAAGGAGGTGGGCTACGAGAGCGGGGCGGACTCCTACCTGACGAAACCCTTCAGTGCCACGCTGCTGAAGAACCGCATCAAGAATATCCTCGACAACCGGGCGATACTCTATAAGTTCATCAAGTCGCAGTTGCTGGTGAACACTGCCGTGGCCGAGACCGATGCCGTCGCGGCCGACGAAAAGGACACCGGCCTCATGCTCAATGAGCTGGACAATGCCTTCCTGCAGAAGCTGATAGCCGTCATCGAGGAGAACATCACCTCCGACAAGCTCGACATCGGGTTCCTGCAGCAACACCTCAACATGAGTCACTCCACCCTCTACCGCAAGGTGAAGGGACTCACGGGAATGACCGCTTCGGAATTCATCCAGAAGACCAAGTTGCGCTACGCCGCCTCGCTGTTGGCCAAGGGCGGCATGAACAGCACCGAGGTGGCCTATGCCAGCGGTTTTAACGGCGTGAGCTACTTCGCCAACCGGTTCAAGAAAGAGTATGGGGTGTTGCCCTCACAATATAGCAATAGGAATAAACAGTAAAAACTTAATATTTAGTAGCATGATAAGACAATGTTTGCGACCGGTCCTCTTGGGACTCTGCTTGCTGGGAATGGCAAGCGTCAGTGCAAAGCCGAAGAGCGATGCACAGAAGGTGAGAGGCATCATCGAGAAAGTGAATAACCATTGGCAGGCCACACACACGGCCGAGCACAACCCCTTCTGGGACGAGGCCGCCTACCACACCGGCAACATGGAGGCCTACTTCCTGACGGGCAACGAGGCCTGGAAGAACTACTCCGAGCAGTGGGCCGAGTATAACCAGTGGAAAGGCGCCAAGGGTACCGACCACTCGAAGTGGCAGTACACCTACGGCGAGACGGACGACCACGTGCTCTTCGGCGACTGGCAGATCTGCTTCCAAACCTATGCCGACCTCTACAACCTGTTGCCTATCGACCAGCGCATCAAGCGCGCCCGCGAGGTGATGGAGTACGAGATGTCCACCACACGCAACGACTACTGGTGGTGGGCCGACGGACTCTACATGGTGATGCCGGTGATGACCAAACTCTATCAGATCACACGCAACAAACAGTATCTCGATAAACTCTACGAATACATCCAGGTGAGCGACAGCATCATGTACGATGCCGACGAGGGGCTCTACTACCGCGACGGCAAGTACGTCTATCCCAAGCATAAGAGTGTCAACGGCAAGAAGGACTTCTGGTCGCGGGGCGACGGCTGGGTATTGGCCGGACTGGCCAAAGTGCTGAAGGACCTGCCTGCCGACTACAAGCATCGCCCCTTCTTCGAGGATAAGTTTGTGCGCATGGCCTCTGCCGTGGTGGCTCTGCAACAGTCCGAAGGCTACTGGTCGCGCTCGCTGATGGATGAGGCTCACGCCCCCGGTTACGAGACCAGCGGAACGGCCTTCTTCACCTACGGCTTGCTGTGGGGCGTCAACAATGGATACCTGAAGGATGCCAAATATCTGGAGTCTGCCCGCAAGGGGTGGAACTACCTCTCCACAATCGCCCTGCAGAAGGATGGCTCGGTGGGTTACGTGCAACCTATCGGCGAGAAGGCTATCCCGGGACAGACGGTCGACAAGAACTCCGTCTCCAACTTCGGTACCGGTGCCTTCTTGCTCGCCGCCTGCGAATATGTGCGCTACCTGGAGCGCGACTCCAATACCGACCGCGCTTACTGGGCCCAGCTGGCCTACCAGATGGCGGCGCCCATCCTGAGCAACATGGCCGAGGGCAACCTGCAGAAGAACATGATTGTAGAGGTGAGCCCCAACTGGGACGGCCGCAACAAAAAGGTGACCTACATGGAAGCCTTCGGACGACTGATGGCCGGCATTGCCCCGTGGCTCTCACTGCCCGATGACGACACCGAAGAGGGTGCCATGCGTAAGCAACTCCGCGAGTGGGCACTGAAGAGTTACGCCAATGCCGTGGACCCCAACAGCCCCGACTATCTGCTGTGGCGCGGTCACGGACAGGCACTTGTGGATGCCGCTTACGTGGCCGAGTCGCTCATCCGTGGTTTCGATGCCCTGTGGACTCCGCTCGACGACGTCACCAAGCAACGCTACATCGAGGAGTTTACCCAACTGCGTAGGGTAGACCCGCCTTATACCAACTGGCTCCTGTTCTCGTCCACCATCGAGAGCTTCTTGGCAAAGATAAAAGCCCCCTGCGACGAGTACCGCATCAACTCCGCCATCCGCAAGGTGGAGGAGTGGTACACCGGCGACGGATGGTATGCCGATGGGCCCGCCTTCGCGTTCGACTACTATAGCAGCTACGTGTTCCACCCCATGTACCTGGAGACACTGCAGTGCATGAAGGAGTCTGGCCGCTACACCCGTATCCACTACGCCAACTACTACGACCGGGCGCTGAAGCGCACCCAGAAGTTCAGCATCGTGCTCGAGCGGTTCATCTCACCCGAGGGCACCTTCCCCGTCTTCGGTCGTTCCATCCCGTACCGCATGGCCACCATGCAACCGCTGGCCTTGATGGCTTGGTATGGCAAGCTGCCCGAAGGCCTCACCAACGGACAGGTGCGGGCCGCGCTGACAGCGGTGATGCACCGTATGTTCGACGGACAGGAGAACTTCAACGAGGGTGGGTTCCTGACGATTGGTTTCTGTGGCCGCCAGCCCAACGTGGCGGACTGGTACACCAACAATGGTAGCCTCTACATGACCTCCCTGGCGTTCATGCCACTGGGATTACCTGCCACTCATCCCTTCTGGACCGATGCCGCACAGGACTGGACCTCCAAGAAGGCATGGTCAGGCAAGCCGTTCCCCAAGGACCATCACTGGGGTGACGACATTCGTACAAAGGATCTCTTTTAGCACAATAAACGATAACTAAACTAGGCTTGAAGGTAAGGGGACGCGAGTTTCCTTACCTTTTTTTGTGTCCATTACTTACCAAATGGTAATTGTTGTTCTCCGATAAAGCCCTACTTTTGCAGCCGTTTTAATGAAACTATGTGAATAAACGTGCGACAGACACTTGTCGCCACCCTTAAAAAGAAAAAGTAAGATATATGAGTACAGAATTGAAAGACGCTATCGACTTCGGTAGCATGGAGATTCCGAGATTGTTTCGCAAACTGTTGGTACCGACTTTGTTGGGTATGGTGTTCTCCGCCGCGTTCGTCATCACGGACGGCATTTTTGTGGGGAAGGGCATCGGCAGCGATGCCTTGGCTGCCGTCAACATCACCGCCCCTGTCTTCATGCTGACGACCGGTCTGGGACTGATGTTCGGCTTGGGCGGCTCCGTCATCGCCTCCATCCATCTGTCCCACGGCAAGGTGAAAGTGGCGCGCATCATCACTACTCAGTCCATCGCCGTGTCGTCCCTCATCATGGCGGTGATGTCATTCGTAGTTTGCCTCTTCGCTCCCGAGGTATCATCTCTGCTAGGCGCGTCCGAACGGTTGGAGCCGCTTGCGGCTGAATACATGTACTGGTACGTGCCGTTCCTGGTCTTCTCGTCGTTGCTGGTGTCGGGTAGCTTCTTCGTTCGGCTCGACGGGGCACCCAAGTTCTCTATGTGGTGCACGGTGATACCGGCGGTGCTCAACATGATACTCGACTACCTATTCATCTTCCCTTTTGGATGGGGCATGATGGGAGCCGCGTTAGCCTCCAGTCTGGGTACCATCGTGGGTGGTGTCATGATACTGGTCTACCTGTGGGGTCGGGCCAATACGGTGCGTTTCATCCGCATCAAGCGGAGTTGGAAGAGCTTCCGGCTGACCTGTCGCAATGTAGGCTACATGTGTAAGTTGGGTGTCTCCTCCTTCCTGTGCGAAGGCACCATCGCCTACATGATGCTCATCGGCAACTATGTCTTCATCTCCCATCTAGGCGAGGATGGCGTGGCCTCGTTCAGCATCGCCTGCTATTTCTTCCCCATCATCTTCATGGTCTACAATGCCATTGGTCAGTCGGCCCAGCCTATCCTCAGCTATAACATGGGTGCGGGACTGATGCCGCGTGTGAAGGCGGCGCGCCGGTTGGCGTTCCAGTCCGCTGTGGGGTTCGGTTCGGTCTTCTGTCTGTTCACCTGGTTGTTCCGCCACCAGATAGTGGGCATGTTCATCGACACCGCCTATCCGGCCTATGGCTACGCCTCGGACGGCCTGCCGCTGTTTGCCATCGGCTTCATCTTCTTCGCCGTCAACATTGTCTCCATCGTCTATTTCCAGAGCATGGAACGGCCGGTGGTGGCCACTTGGATTACGGTGATGCGTGGCTTCGTCTTCATGACGTTGTCGTTCCTCACGCTCCCTCACCTGGCCGGCACACCGGGCATCTGGCTCTCGGTTCCGTTGGCGGAGTTTCTCACGTTCCTGTTGGTAGTGTTCATCTTCGCGGGTCAGCGCCTGCGACGACGGCATTGTTGTTGTGCATAGATAAATATGAATGGCGGGTCACTACCCGCCATTCGTGTTCATTCGTATACGCGTCGGCTTTAGAAACCCTATGCTCAACAGCCCTAGACCCTAGGGCCTCCAAAATGGGTCTGTCATAACTTGGTTTCGCTTGTCAGGTTTCCGGTTATATAACCGAGTTACTTGTCAACTATTGTGAACTCATACTGTAAGGCTTGTCAGTGTTGCCCGTGAAATAAATTCCACCCCGAGGGTGGGCTTCTAGGATATTATGTCTACCTTTGCCCTACGTCAGCCGACCGCTTAGGTTCGCTGACCTATCGGTATGAAAACATTTGTCGAGAGATTTTGCGAACGGTACGAACAGACGGAGGAGGCACTGCGCTCCCTGCTGCCGTATATGACTGAGGTGACGGTGCCAAGGGGTGGACTGCTGGTGGAGATGGGTAGTCGCAACCCATATTTCTACTTGCTGAAGAGTGGATTGTTGCGGGGTTATCTGACGCGCGACGGCAACGATTCCACCGTGTGGTTCATCTGTCCCGGCGAGGCCGCCTTCTCATCGTGGGGTTATGTGGCGGGTGCGCCTGCCCAAATTTCCATCGAAGCTCTGGCGGACAGTGTGATGTATCGTATCTCCCGCAGTGACTTCGAGCGGCTCTTCTCCTCGTCGCTCCACTTCGCCAACATGGGGCGTCGCTTCTTCGAGCGGGAGATTCTTTCGTACGACCAGTGGAATGTGCTCTACAATGTCTCCACCGCCAAGGAGCGTTACCTTTCTCTGATGAAGAACGAGCCCGACCTGTTGCAGCACGTCCCCCTCAAACATCTGGCTTCTTACTTGAACATCACCCCGCAATCCCTTAGCCGCATACGGGCCAACCTCTCGAAAAGTCGTGCGTTTACTCACCGTTAATCATCGTTTACTGACTGTTTACTGGATGTTAACTTCGCTTGGAAGTAAACGAAAGAGTCCACCGGAGCGAAAGGGGCACCGGTGGACTCTAGGTGATTCTCTCTCTATTATACCCTTAATACTCGCACTTGAAGCGCTTCAGGAAGGCTACGGTTTTGTGGATTTCCTTGTACATCACGATGTCCTCTTTGATGAAAGGCACCTCGTTGCGGTACTCCTTGATGAACTTCTCGATGTAGGGCGACGATTTTAGCGGACGGCGGAAGTCCAGGCCCTGTGCACCGTTCATCAACTCGATGGCGAGAATCAGTTCCAGGTTGTCCATCACCTTGTAGAGCTTGGTGGCGGCGTTGGCTCCCATGCTCACGTGGTCCTCCTGTCCGTTGCTCGACACGATGGAGTCGCTGCTGGCGGCGTAGCAGTACATCTTGTTCTGGCTGACCATGGATGCGGCGGCATACTGCGGTATCATGAAGCCCGAGTTCAGTCCCGGCTCGGCCACCAGGAACTCCGGCAGACCGCGCAGACCCATGATGAGCTGCGCCACACGACGCTCGGAGATGTTGCCCAACTCGGCCATGGCGATGGCCAGGTAGTCGTACACCAGTGCCAGCGGCTGTCCGTGGAAGTTACCACCGGAGATTATCAGGTCCTCGTCGGGGAAGATGGTTGGGTTGTCCGTCACGGAGTTGATTTCTGTCAGCAATACCGACGACACGTGGCGGATGGCATCCTTGGTGGCTCCGTGTACCTGCGGGATGCAACGGAACGAGTAGGGGTCTTGCACATGTTTCTTCGGTTGCTTGATCAACTCGCTACCATCCAGCAGCTTGCGGAACGCGTCGCCCGTCTCTATCTGTCCCTTGTGCGGACGCATCTGTTGGATGCAGTCCATGAACGGGTCGATGCGGCCGTCGAAAGCCTCTAGGGAGACGGCGGCTATTAGGTCGGCCAACTTCGAGAGACGGAATGCCTTCAGGATGGCGAACACACCGTTGGCGCTCATGAACTGGGTGCCGTTGAGCAGCGCCAGGCCCTCCTTGCTCTTCAGCCGCACGGGCTCCCACCCGAACTCGTCGAGCACACTGATGGCCTCGCAACGTTTACCTTTATAATATACGTCGCCTACACCGATGAGCGGTAGGAAGAGGTTGGCCAGCGGGGCCAAGTCGCCCGACGCTCCCAGGGAGCCGCGGTCGTAGACGATAGGCATCACGTCGTTGTTGAAGAAGTCGATGATGCGCTGCACGGTAATCACCTGCACTCCGCTGTGGCCCAGCGACAAGGCGTGTGCCTTCAGCAGGAACATCAGCTTCACGATGACGTGCGGCATCTCTTGGCCCACACTGCAGGCATGGCTCTTCACCAGATTCTCCTGCAGTCGGCTCAACTCGTCCGGCGAGATGTTGTGGTTACACAGCGACCCGAATCCCGTGGTGATGCCATAGAGTGGTTCGGTGGATGTCTCTATCTTGTGGTCCAGATAGTCGCGACACTTCTGGATGCGCTCCTTGGCGCTTGGTGAGAGCTCCAGTTTCAGGTTCTCGTTGATAATGCGTTGGATGTCCTCGAAGGTGAGGTCACCGTTTCCTATTTGAAAGATGTTCTTGCTCATGAGTTCAATACCTTTTTAAGATGGTTCAATACTTCTTGTTCTGTCTCCAGGACTTTACGCTCCAGTTCCTTGGCCTCTGCCTCCATGCGTACCACAAACACGGTGTCGGTGATGGAGGCGAGGTTGATGCGTACGTTCATCAGCGCGCCCAGTACGGCTGTGCGTGCGCACATGGCTGCCACGCAGGAGTCCGTCACGGCGTTCTGGTTGCCCTTCTGCGCCACGGTCACCAGCTGGGGGAGCGAGTCGCACACCTTGCGGGCCACGCCCATGGGCACCTCTGCCGCATGTTTGGTCTCCCGCTGTATGGCCGCGGTGCGCACGGCCTTCTCTTCATCGGTCTCCTTGGGCAGTTTGAATGCCGCGAACACCCGGTCGTAGGCATCGGCATCGTTGTCGATGTCCGCTACCAACTCGTTGCGTATCTGTTCGAAGTGAGCGGCCAGCGCCTTCATCTCCTCCTCGCAGTCGGCATACTTCTTGCGACCGATGGTCAGTCCTGCCACCATCTGTGCCAGGGCAGCCGCCAAGGCACCACTCAGCGCCGAGATGCTACCGCCACCGGGAACGGGGTCGTTGCCCGCCGTGTGTGCCAGGAAATCCTTGATTGTCAGTTCTGCTAACATATTGTTCTTCTTTTAATTGTTTCGTGAATCGTGTTAGTCCGTCAGTGCACCACCACACCGCCTTTGATGGTGTGGCGTACGGAGTTCATGCCCGTGTAGTAGGGCAGGGTGTAGTAGGTGTCGGAGTCGAGCAACACCAGGTCGCCCAGCTTGCCCACTTCGATGCTGCCGATGCGGTCCGCCCGGTTGATGGCCGCCGCACCGTTGAGGGTGAGGGCCGTGATGGCCTCCTCCACACTCAGGTGCATGTAGATGCAGGCCAGGGCGAAGGTCAGCGGTATGGACCCGGAGCAACAACTGCCGGGGTTGAGGTCAGTGGCCAGCGCCACGGCACATCCGCTGTCAATCATCTCCCGTCCGCGGGCGTAAGGCTCGCGCAGGGTGAAGGCCGTCAGGGGAAGTAGGGTAGCGACGACCCCGCTCTCCGCCATGGCCCGGATGCCGGCATCCGACGCATGCAACAGGTGGTCGGCTGAGAGGGCGTGCAGCTCAGCGGAAAGTTCCGCACCGCCGAACGAGACAATCTCGTCGGCATGTATCTTGATGCCATAGCCCATCGCCTTGGCGCTGCTCAGCAAGCGTCGGCTCTGCTCCACACTGAAGACTCCCTTCTCGCAGAAGACGTCGCAGTTCTCCGCCAGCCGATTCTCCCGGATGTAGGGCAACATCTCGTCTATCAGGAAGTCGATGTACCCCTCGGCATTGCCGGCGTACTCGGGTGGCAGGGCGTGTGCGCCCAGGAAGGTGGTGGCGATGTCTACCTTACGCTGAGGCTCCGCGTCGATGGCTTGCATCACCCGTAGCTGCTTCAGCTCCGTGTCGCGGTCCAGACCGTATCCGCTCTTGCCCTCCACGGTGGTGACACCCATCACGCTCATCACGTCGATGTAGTGCTCCGCCTTGTGCTTCAGGTCGTCCAGCGAGCTCTCGCGGGTGGCCTTCATGGTGTTCACGATGCCTCCGCCCCGCTCCATGATGCTCATGTAGCTGTCGCCACGCATACGCCACATGAACTCCTCGGGACGGTAGCCGCCGAACACCAGGTGAGTGTGCGAGTCCACGAATCCTGGTAGCAGTACCTGTCCGTGCGCGTCCATCACCCGGTAGCCTTCGGGCTGCGCGTCGCGGTTAGGTCCCACGTAGGTGATGCGTCCGTCGGTCACCTCCACCGTGCCGCAGGGGATGCGGAGCAACTGGCCCATCTCCTTCCCGCGGAGGGCGCTGCGGCCTGTCGGGGTGACTATCTGTGCGTTGACTATCAGTAGATTGTTGTCCATACGAGCGTGCGTTATTCCATGATGCGTGACTCCAGTACCTGCTGCATCGAGAAGTTCTCCAGTCCCAGGTAGTACGAGGCGGTGTCAATCAGCGCCTCCATCGGTACCAGTCCGATGATCTCGCTGCCGATGACGTTGATGCCGTAGCGGCGTGCCTCGAAGCGTACCATCTCCATGGCCCGGTAGAGCGCCGTCTTGGTGTAGTCCGTCATGTTGATGGAGACTTGGGTGATGCCTCTGTCCTTCAGTTCCACGCCCATGGCCTTGCAGTAGCGCAGGCCACCGCCGATGAAGCGTATCTTCTTGGCGATGTCGTGTGCCAACTCCTTGTTGGGGGTGTCGAGGTTGATGTTGAAGGCCACCAACGGCATGCGGGCACCGATGGCCACTGTGCCGGCGGTCGGGTGACGGTCGGCGGGACCGAAGTCGGGGTGCCACTCGGGCTCGTGAATCTTTTCTGCCATGCCCTCGAACTCACCTTTGCGGATGGCGGCGAGGTTCTCGCGGTGTGGTGCCGAGGCCGATTTCTCATAGAGGAACACCGGTAGGTTGTAGCGCTCGGCTGCTTCCCGGCCTACCTCCTTCGAGAGGGCTATCGCCTCGTCCATCGTGCAGTTGCGGATGGGGATGAAGGGCACCACGTCCACGGCTCCCATACGGGGGTGCTCGCCTTTGTGATGGTTCAGGTCTATCAGCTCCACGGCTACGCCCATTGCCTCAATCACCGCTGCTTTCAGTGCCTGCGGTTCGCCCACTACGGTCACCACCAGTCGGTTGTGGTCGTGGTCGTTGCTATAGTCGAGCAACTTCACTCCCTCCTTGGCGCGGAAGGGAGCCACTATCTTGTCAATCTTCTCCAAGTCACGTCCCTCGCTGAAGTTGGGGACACATTCCATGATTTTAGTCCAGTTCATACGTTATGGATTCTTTTATGTGTTAAGGTTTGATAGGTCCGCACGCACCATCCGTGTTGGGAGGACGTGCGGGCCAGTGAGATTCGTTATTGTCGGATGCCTTTATCGGCCAACACTTTCGTTATGAGCGCGTCGTCCGCCAGATGAGGCATCGTGATGTGGTAACCGTCGGCATGCGTCTGGTTGAACTCTGCCGAGGTCTCCATGGCGTGCGGGTTGCGTGCCCAGGAGCGGCGTGCCACGCCACCCATTACGTCCCACAGCATGGACGAGCGCAGGATGTTGTCCACCCGTTCGCTGCCGTCGCACACCATGCCGAAGCCACCATTGATGGCCTTGCCGATGCCCACACCGCCGCCGTTGTGTAGCGCCACCAGGCTCATGCCGCGGGCACAGTTGCCGGCGAAGCATTGCACGGCCATGTCCGCCATCACGTTGCTGCCGTCCTTGATGTTGGAGGTTTCACGGAAGGGTGAGTCGGTGCCGCTCACGTCGTGGTGGTCGCGTCCCAGCATGATGGGGCCCACCTCGCCGTTGCGTACCATCTCGTTGAACTTCAGCGCGATGTTCATGCGGCTCAGCGCATCTTGGTAGAGGATGCGGGCCTGGGTGCCCACCACCAAGTTGTTCTTCTCGGCGTCGCGTATCCATATCCAGTTGTCGAGGTCCTGTCCGCGGCGGTTGGGGTCGATGCAGGCCATGGCGGCATGGTCGGTCTTTATCAGGTCCTCGTGCTTACCGCTCAGGCATACCCAGCGGAACGGACCGTAGCCGTAGTCGAACAGTTGCGGTCCCATGATGTCCTCCACGTACGAGGGCCAGATGAAGCCGTCCTTCTCGTCGATGCCGTTGCGCGAGATCTCCTTCACGCCGGCATCGTAGATGGCTTTCATGAACGAGTTGCCGTAGTCGAAGAAGTAGGTGCCGTCGGCCACCAGTTGCTTGATGAGTTCGAAGTGTCGGCGCAGCGTGGCGTCCACCAATTGGCAGAACTTCGTGCGGTCCTCCTTCAGCAGACGGGTGCGCTCCTCGAACGTGATGCCCGCGGGGCAGTAGCCACCCTCGTACACAGCGTGGCACGAGGTCTGGTCGCTCAGCAGTTCGATGTGCATATGTTGGTTGATGGCATACTGTAGCAGGTCCACGATGTTGCCGTGGTAGGCGATGGAACGGGGTACTTTCTGCTCCATGCTCTCGTGTGCCAGGCGGAACGCTTCAGTCAGGTCGTCCGTCACAAACTGTACCCAGCCCTGGCGGTGACGGGTCTCTATGCGCGAGGCATCTACCTCGGCGATGATGGCTGTGGCACCGGCTATCTCCGATGCCTTCGGTTGTGCGCCGCTCATGCCGCCCAGACCGGACGACACGAACAGGTGTCCGCGCAAGTCCTTGTCCTGTGGAATGCCCAGCTTCAGCCGGCCGGCATTCAGTATGGTGTTGAAGGTGCCGTGCACGATGCCTTGCGGACCGATGTACATCCAGCCTCCGGCGGTCATCTGTCCGTAGTTGGCTACACCCATCTGCGCCGCCACTTCCCAGTCTTTCTGGTTATCGAAGAGTCCCACCATCATGGAGTTGGTGATGATGACGCGCGGTGCTTCGGGTTTCGACTTGAAGAGTCCCAGCGGATGGCCCGACTCCACCACCAGCGTCTGCTGGTCGGTCAGCTCCTCGAGGTATTGTTTGATGAGGCGGTACTGCATCCAGTTCTGGCACACCTGGCCTGTCTCGCCATAGGTCACCAGTTCGTAGGGGTAGAGGGCAATGTCGAAACAGAGGTTGTTGTCTATCATCACCTGAAAGGCCTTTCCCTCGATGCATTTACCTTTGTATTGGTCTATCGGCTTCGCCTTCAGGTCACCCTGCGGACGGAACCTGTATCCGTAGATTTTGCCACGGGTCAGTAGCTCGTCCATAAACTCGGGAGCCAGTTGCTCGTGTAAGGATTCGGGAATGTAACGCAAAGCGTTCTTCAGTGCGGTAGCAGTCTGTGCCGGTGTCAGCTTGTAGCCGCGGTCCGGCGCGCGCCGTATGCCCTCCACAAAGGTAGGGTACTCCGGCAGTTCGTTTGGTAGAGTAAATGTCATAACGTTAGATATTTAGCTAAGGTTGAACCTAAAAGGTTCGTCGGCAAAGATAAATAAACGTTTTGAATCCCGCTCTATGTTGACAGATGTTTATGGGCATGTTTATGCGGCGCACGGCATCCGCACTTGTGCGCCGCCATGGGGCTACGGGATGAGCAGCGAACTGTCGCCGTAGCTCAGGAACCGGAAGTCGTGCTCCAGGGCATAGTGGTAGATGCTCTTCCAGTCGCCCTTCACGAAGGCGGACACGAGCAACAGCAGGGTGCTCTGCGGCTGGTGGAAGTTGGTGATCATCGCCTTCACGATGTGGTAGTCGTAGCCCGGCGCGATGATAATCTGGGTGCTGGTGTCCAGTGTCTCCAACCCGTGGCGCTCCAGATAAAGTCGAATCTGCTCCAGCGACTCCACGGTGGTCAGGCGCGTGTCGCTCTCGTAGGGAGTCCACTGGCTCACGTGCAACTCCTCCTCCGTGGTGTCGGGGTGGTTGGCGAGGGTTACACCTATGTAATATAGACTCTCCAGCGTGCGCACCGAGGTGGTGCCCACGGCGATGGCCTCGCCGTTGTGGGCTATCAGCTTCTCTATGGTCTGTCGGTGTACGGAGATGTATTCCGTGTGCATTTCGTGGCCGGAAATCTCTTCGCTCTTCACGGGCTTGAAGGTGCCGGCTCCTACGTGGAGCGTCAGCTCCTCCATGTCCACCCCATTCGCCCGAAGGCTCTCCAGCACCCGCTCGGTGAAGTGGAGTCCTGCGGTGGGAGCCGCCACCGACCCCTTTATCTTGGAGTAGATGGTCTGGTACGTCTCCTTGTCGCTCTCCTCCGTCTTGCGGTTCAGATAGGGCGGGATAGGCAGCTCACCGGCGTGCTCCAGCATGTCGGCAAAGGTGAACTTGTCGTTGTCCCACGTGAAGTCTATCCAATGACTGGTGCCGTGGCAAACTCTGCGTGTGGCACTGAGGGTCACCGGCTCGCCATTGATCTCGATGCGTAGGTGTAGCGTGCCCTCTTTCCACTTCTTCAGGTTGCCTATCATGCAGAGCCAGGCGCAGTGACCCGTCTGCTGGAAGGCCAACGCATAGTCGTTCGGCTCCACGGGCTCCAGACAGAACACCTCTATCTGCGCCCCCGTCTCCTTGTGGAACAGGATGCGTGCCTGTATCACCTTGGTGTTGTTGAACACCAACAGCGCTCCGCTGGGCAGATAGCTGGGGAGGTTGTAGAAATGGTCCTCGCTGATATCGCCGTGCCGATAGACGAGCAGTTTCGACTGGTCGCGTACGGGTAGGGGAAACTTGGCGATGCGCTCGTCGGGCAGGGGGTAGTTATAATCGCGTATCTTGATGCTTTTGGTATCTGTCATTGTGGAGTGATTTTACGACGTGCAAAGGTAGGCAAATAAAATAAAAGGGCACGCTCGAGAGCGCACCCTTTTTCTAAATCTTATCTAAGGAGCGGTGGATTATCCCAAGTGGATAGCCTCGTTAGGACATGCATCTGCACAAGTGCCACACTCCGTACACATTTCCGGGTTGATAGAGTAGATATCGCCTTCGCTGATAGCTCCAACCGGACATTCGTCAATACAAGTTCCACATGCGATACAATCGCTGCTGATTACGTAAGCCATAATTTTCTATTTTAAAGTTGTTAGTACATTTTATCACGAGCAAAAGTAAGCCTTTTAGGCATCCGTTGTACCACCGGAACGCGAAAATATTCTCAATTTGTATGATGTCTAAATTAACGTGGGCGGACGTAGGGTGCCTATCCTCCTCACGCATTGAGGAAAATCTCTGCACCGATAAAATAAAAACGGCTCAACCCTTGGCCCTTTGCCGGAAAATGCGTTCCTTTGCACCGCTTTCTGCGCAATCGCTGCCAGAGGAAGAGTAACTTGGTATGTTGCGTGAGTAACGATAAACAATTTAATATTATACACAATGGATTTAATTAAAATTGCTGAAGAAGCATTTGCTACGGGTAAAGAGTTCCCGAAGTTCAAAGCCGGTGACACTATTACGGTAGCATATCGTATCGTTGAGGGTACTAAGGAACGTATACAGTTGTATCGTGGTGTAGTTATCCGCATCTCTGGTCACGGAAACAAGAAACGTTTCACTGTCCGCAAGATGTCTGGTACAGTGGGTGTTGAGCGTATCTTCCCCATCGAGTCGCCGAACATCGACAGCATCGTGGTGAACAAGGTTGGTAAGGTTCGTCGCGCTAAGTTGTACTACTTGCGTGCCCTCACCGGTAAGAAGGCCAGAATCCAGGAAAAAAGAGCTAACTAAGATTATCACTTTTATCCTACATAACAAAGGCGAGTCGCTTAGCGGCTCGCCTTTGTTATGTAGGTACGTCTGTATGTGAGCCTAGCCCCGCGTGTGCGGGTCATGGGCTGACGGATATACCTATACTCAAGTTTCGGATTTAGCCTCATGCCGCCTCTGCATACGCTTTGAGGGCAGCTAACCTTTTGTTGTTTTCATCTTGCTGCTTGCAGATTGAGTGTGGCATTCATACTACCCTTTGTTTGGCCCAAGACAACCGATTGTTTTGCCCGATACAACCGGTTGTTTTTGCTTATACAACCGGTTGTCTTTGCCCTTGCGAGGCATTGTCTTTGTACGGATGGTTTCACCCCTTTTGTGTCGTTAAGTGCGTCATATGACACTTGCGTCACTTGTTTTATAAGAGTTTTATATAATATCACGTAGATGGTTTCAAAAAACGTTAAGGTGATTTTCCTGCGCGTACGCACGAGGGAAGTTACGAAATCAAGTGTCATATCTGTCATGTGTCATGTCGAAATTGTTGATGTTCATAACTCGTGTTCATTACTTTTGTTTTATTCCGTCGGCAAAGATAATACAGGATTCCGCATTTTCCAAACGAAGTGTACCCCTGGGTACACGTTTTTTTGCGCTACTAAATTACTTATTTCCAGCGATATACGGAAATGCTCAAAGCCTTTTTTATGAGACTACTAATGCTATTTTCCTAAAACCGAAACCTGAGCGGTTTACCACTGGCGAGGGCAATGAGCGCAAGCTGACTACTGCGGAGATGACTCTGCCAAACGAGACCAAGCCGATACGTGTGTTTGTCGCTGAGGTCAACGGAGACAAGGCGGTTGTATGGCGAGGCGGCAAAAAGGAGATGGTGTCTACGGACAAGCTCTCCAACATCAGCGAGATTGGCTACGATGATGCTGTGACGGAGTATACCAACAGAGCCAAGCAAGAGGCGTTGGACAATCTCAATATGCGACTCAACCATCGCCCTGAGACACAGATGCCGACCAAGGGGCTTGTCCTTGACAGAGAGGACGGCAGTCAGTTGATGATTGGCGAGCAGGTCGGAGACAACTCCTACCGGGTGTATAGCGGTCAAGATACCACAGATGGTTTTGTGCAAGATGGACAGTCCGCCATTATGAGCGCAGATGAGATACTCAAGATGCAGGACTCCTATTATAATAACATAGAGGCCAACGAGGAGGCGACTGATACGACTGACAATGAGCCTACACAGATGGCTCACCAGTTGGGTGAGGAGTTGCAGACTGCCGATGGTGGCAAGCTGACAATCAATAACGTGGACTCCGTCAATGGCACGTACACCGTTGAGACGGAGGATGCCGATGGCAACACAAGGGTGCAGTCGCTTACTGAGGCTCAGCTTGAGGCGATGCTACCCAAGACTGAGGAGGAGACAACTACGGAGAGCCCTGCCGGGACAACCGAGGCTGCGGCTTCTACGGTCACCAGTACGGAGGCTACTGCGACAAATGAGGCGCAAGCGACCAATACTCAGACCGCACCGACATCTGGACAGGCTGCGACGGCCAACGAGTCGGCCCTGTCTCGTGTACCAAAGGATGACAAGGGCGATCCTATCTATGAGCAGACCGATGCGGAGACTGCATGGAACGGCATCATGGAGGAGGCTGGAGGCGACGAGGAGTTGGCTCAGGCGGCTGTGGATTCAATGGTAAAGGATAAGGAGGCGGCTCTCAAGGCGGCGGAAAAAGCCAAGGCCAAAGGTGGCGCGACCATCAAGGATAAGATTGCTTCGGAGCAGGCACGTCTGAAGGCCATTGAGGATGCGAAGAAGGAGCTGGAGCATTGGCGGAAGATTGCTGGGGTGAACGCTGAGAGAAAGAAGGCCGATGCTTCACAAATTAGCGATACCGACAAGAACGATATTGTTTGGCCCGAACCCACGGTGGGGAGTAGCGCAAACACCAACACTACTGAAGTTGTTGACAGCTCGGATGAAACCGTAGAAGGTGAAACTGTTGACAGAGGCGGGAATTCTTCCCAACCAATATCTTCCGGGGGCAAAGTTACGGACAATTCCGAAGAAACCAAAAACTCTGAGGAGAAAGTTGAAGAGACGGAACCGACTGAGACAACCGATGAAAATGGTCAAGGGAGTGCGGAGAATGGAACGGGGAAAATAATTAGTGCGACTCCATCGGACATCGCTTCAATTATTGCCGGCTTGGATTTCGACAACAACTACTACGTCATCCATCAAACGCAGTCTGTACATGCGCAAAGCATAGCATCAACGGGCTTCAGAAGTGGTGGCGGATTAGTCGGAACATCTGTGCTCGGAAGCCCAAAAGGTATAGAGGAAGCATTGAAAGGTGTATTGTCAGAGCATGGTGGTTCTCATGAGCATAGCAATGCCTTGGTTATTTTGGAGTTCCCGAAGTCTTGGATAGAAGGCCGAATGACTAATGCTCGACTGGATGACTTCCCTATGTATCTGATGGAGCATGACCACGAAGACGCTTACACACGTATTCCACCTGAATATGTAAAGAACGTCATCGTGAGGAATGACAAGGGGAATGAGAGCGCAAGGAAGGAAGATGAATTGCAACCTGTTGGCCGTGGTGTGTTCGGAAATATCTACGACCAGTTTAGGGGGAAGGTGAAGGAGGCGTTTGGTTTCTTATTGAACAACAAAGAAGGGGATTTGCTTGAGGTGTTCCATCGTGACAACTTTGGAGCTATTGATTTGGTGTGGGGTGATAATGGTGGAGGTTTCGCCCACATCGTGAACAAGCACGTTGGAGAAGGTAAAAGTTTCTCTTCTATAGACGAAGCCGCACAGGTTATCGATGACATCATCAAGACAGGAACGAAGGACTTCGAGGATGGTGACAAGATTGTGTTCAAGAAGGGGAACAAACTTGTGACCATTCGAAAGAATGTCCGCGACAATGGCAAAAAAATAGCCGACAAGAACTGGGTTCTGACGGCTTATGATGAGTTGTCAGCTGACGGAGACGTAAGTGCTATAGCTCCTGCCAATCAAGGTCAAGCTGCACGGACCACTGACAATTCACGGCGCAAAGGTACAAGAACTTCTGTTAATGCGCAAGCAAACGGAGGTGGAAGATCTTCGCAAAGGAAGGACGCGAAGGAGTTGGCCAAGCAGATGGCTGAGGACGAGTGGACTGAAGAGAAGGCCGAAGCCAAGAAAAAACTCGAGGCCAAGTACAACGGCTACCTGAAAGGCAGGACTCCCTTTGTTGCCGCAAATACGGACAAAGTCCTCAGCAAGCGTGTGGACTTCGGTGAGGAAGGGACGATGAGCGTGGCAGAGTTTGTGGAGAAGCACCATGCGGCAGGCGACCTTAGCATTGAGAAG
>CAVFUK010000025.1:0-8514 GCA_963625535.1 Anaerovoracaceae bacterium
CTCTCGGCCTTGATGGTACCTTTATGGTCTGAAATGATTTTCTTCACGTATGCCAAGCCCAGGCCGAAACCTTTCACGTCGTGTTTGTTTCCGGTGGGTACTCGGTAGAACTTCTCGAATATCTTCTTCAAGTTCTCCTTCTTGATGCCGATGCCGTTGTCCTGGATGGAGATGTGGAGCTTGCCTCCCTCGTTCCAGGTGCGCACGTGCAGCACGAGGTCCTCGTCCGGGCGCTTGTACTTCACGGCATTGTCCATCAGGTTGAATATCACGTTCGTGAAGTGCATCTCGTCCACGAAGATAATCGGGTCGGTAGCGCTCAGGTCGGACGTGATCTTGCCGTTGTACTTCTCCACCTTCAGTGTGAAGGTGTTTATCACTCCGGCTATCAGTGCGTTAGCGTCTATCTCTTTCTGTTTCAGCGTCGCTTTCTGATGTTCGTACATCGACAGCTGCAGCACCTTCTCCACTTGGAAGCGGAGTCGCTTGGTCTCGTCGTTGATGACGCCCGAGATGTGTTGGAACATCTGCGGCGACTTGCCCACCGAGGGGTCTTTCAACATCTGGGCCGCCAGCGAGATGGTGGAGATGGGGGTCTTGAACTCGTGCGTCATGTTGTTGATGAAGTCGTTCTTTATCTCCGACAGCTTCTTTTGGCGGAAGATGAGGTAGATGGTGAGGATGAACGTTATCAGCAGCACGATAGTGAATATCAGCGAGGGGATCATGAACCGCACGGAACTGAAGATGTAGTCGTTCATCGTGGGGAAATGCACCTTCAGCAGTCCCATCTTCGAGGGCGGGTCGTTGCGGAACAGTATCTGGGTGAAGGTGTTCTCCTTGCCCTTCTCTTCCCAGTCGGGACAGCGGTAGATTTCCTTTCCGTCGTTGCCCGTCACCATGAAGTGGTAGGGGATGTCGATGCCGTTGTTGCTCAGCTCGCCCTTCAGGTCAGAGTCCAGCAGCTTGAAGTTGATGCGCTCGTCCAGAGGTTTGTTGCTCGCCTCGTAGAGGATGTTCATCACCACCTCGTCGAGCAGCGCCTTCTCGTAGACGTAGCGTTCCTTCAGCGTCTCCAGCAGGTTGTGCGCCTGTTGGGGAATGGTCTTCTTGCCATGCTTCTTGCTGATGACGGCCTTCGGCATGGACGACGGGTTGATGACGAACGTCTTTATCTGGAACAGCGACCGCACTGTGCCGTCGTCGTTCTGGGTGTAGGAGTGAATCTGCACCACACCGTTGCCCGCGTTGCCGTTCTGCTTGGCTGTGTCGTCCTTCAGCAGGTCCGACTGTTGCGCATTCATCGCCGCCGTGCGGTCCGCGTTGGCGATGTCGCTCTCCAGGTAGCGGGCCGTCTCGTTCAGTTCCACATTATGGGAAGCCGTATACAAGCTCCGTTTGACGGACTCGTCAAACTGCTCCTTTCTCATCTTTGCCATCTCTTCGATGTAACTCACCTGCAGGTAGAGCAAGACGAGGAATGAGAATCCCATAACGATGCCTAATATCCAAATTGTATACTTTTTCATGCCAGCAAATGTAGAGGTGTTCTGTTTAACGGCCTCGCTGATTAACAATCTTTTCTGCCGAATTGAAGGAAATTAACCGAGAATCGGTTATTAACTTCTTCATTCAGCCATCAAGCGATACCGTTTCCTCCATTCATCTGCAAAAATAATAAAAAATTAAACTCCAAGCCCTATTAGAGGAATTATTTTTAAAGTTTGGTTAATTTCGAAGGGCCCTCCGCGGTCCCTCAGACCTCTCTCCGAGGCGAAAGGCCGCGCTTGATGCGCCCTATGAAGTGAAGAACACATTCTTATTTTTATTGAGATACTGAGATACTGAAACCGCTGAAGATTCTACAGGGTCTTGCTAGCTTAAGCTGCTAGGCTGCAAGAGCCTTCGCCACCCAGGGCAAACGCATCAAAATTTCGCTCGTCGCCGAAGGTCACGGATTATGTCCGTTGCCCTACGCTCCTGTTACAAAGCGAGATAATCGTCGCACGGTATAGGTTAAATCGTGTAAGAGCAGGGACTTATTCGTTGCAGAACTTACTCTCAAGAGGTGTTTGGCAATTGCCAAACGTGTGTACGGCAATTGTCAAACACCTGTATGGCAATTGTCAAACACGTGTACGGCAATTGCCAAACACCCATTTTGCGAGATTTCCGCAACGTTCGCACGGCATCTCTAACACGAGACAAGCCGTATGCTGCCATCGAAAAACTATTGAGATACTGAGATACTGAAACCACGGAAGAGGCTTCGCGAGCCAGAGGAGGCCGTGAACAGAGAACTGGTGTTGGTAGGTGCCTCGTGAATCAGAGGGCCACCATGAAGGTAGCGGAACGAAGACGCTGGAGTCTCGTTGGTAGGTGCCTAGGGAATCAGAGGGCCACCATGAAGAGTCCGCTGAGCTAAGAATCCCTTTCGGACCATGAATAAGAATCGCTGAGCCCAAGCACCCGATAAAAAGCCGAGAGGGCTCCCGGAGACTTGCAAGCATCCTCGGGAACCCTCTCGTGTTTATTAGCGAGGGAAAACCTCTTTACTAGCGTGGGGAAACCTCTTTATTTGCGAGTGAAAACCTCAGTCGACCACCTTCACCCTGCCTTGGCTCAGCTTCACAAGGTCGGGCAGGTCGTAGTACTTCAGCACGCCGAACAGCACGTTGGAGTACATGTCCCGCTGCATGGGGTTCTTCAGATACTCCCGCCAGGTCTTCAGGCAACGGGTCAGCGTAGCGCTCTCTATGCGGTCGTCCAGCACAGCGGTGTGCATCACTACCGGGCCGTAGAGTCCGTCGGCCACCACCTTCACCTTGCGTCCCTGCAGCAGCTCGTTGCGTGAACAGAAGTTAAGCAGTGTGCGGAAATCGGCCACACGCTGGCCCATCACCGGGCGACCGATGTGCATGCTGGCCGCAGCCACACGGTACTCGCGGTTCCAGTACTTCGTGTAGTTATAGATGTAGGGGTCCTCGGTCTCTCCCACTCCACGGAAGTCCGAGGCCACGATGACGTGTCCGTTGGAGACTGCGTCGCGCTTGTCCTGGTCGTTCAGATACCAGGCCTTGCCCTGCTCGTGCAGATGGATCTCTATCGGGGAGTCCGCCTTAGCGGTCGACGGAACCCACACCACCACGGGCAGCGGCATCTCGCCCTTGCAGTTTACTTGGAAGCGGTACTCCTCCACCTCGCGCAGCGACGAGCGACCGGTGGCTATCACCTCTATGGAGTCGTTGAAGCCCTTCTCCAGGCCCAGCAGTTTCATCATCCGCTGCTGGATAGCGGCTTTGTCCCCCTTCACGAAGGCTGCCCGGCTGTCGGCCAAGCGGTCCATGGTCTGCAGGGTCTCGTCCATCGTGCTCTTAGCGTCCTCGTACTCCAGGTTCACCTGTCCCGCGGCGGTGCAGAGCATCTGTTCCCCGTGCCAGCGGTTGGTCTTCGGCAGGGTCACCTCCACATTCTTCGTGTCCGTGAGCCAAGTCTTGAACCAGCGGGTGAGCGCGTCCTTCACATCGGGCGGTGTGGCGTGGGCGTCCTCAGCATAGTATTGGGCCACGCGCTCGGGATAGCCCAGCACGGTGTAGGCTTTCTTCAGTTCCTCGTAGCCGCACAGTGCTCCCCAGTGGTCCACGTAGTCGTACTCTCCGTCCAGTATGATGAAGGGTTTGGGAGCCATCAGCAGGGCGAAGTCAGCCCCTTCGATGCGTTGCGCTCCTTCCCAGGGAATCTGTTGGCATCCGTCCGAAGGGCCTTGTATCTCCATCGTGCGCAGGCGGCTCGAGAAGTAGAGGCCGATGCAGCCCACCTTCACACGGTCGTCCAGCGCTATCAGGTAGGCGGACTGTGTACCTCCGCCCGAGAATCCATAGGCTCCTATCTTCTCCCCGTCGATGTCCTTGCGGGTGAGCAGGTAGTCGATGGCCCGGCTGTTGTCCCAGTATTCCTGCACGGCCAGACTGCTGCCCAGCAGGTTGAATGCGGGGTTGAGCAGCGTGTGTTCCGTGGTCACGCCACGGGTCAGCGTCTGCCCTTGCTCGTCAATCAGCTGCAGTCGCTCGCCTTGGGCTATGGGGTCCACCACCATGGAGGCGATGCCGTTCACTGCCATCATGATGGCCAGGTCCGAGCCGTCGCCCTTACCGTTCAGTCCGTGTCCGCACATCTCTATGCAGGCCGGCACGGGGCTCTTCGCATCGGTGGGCAGGTAGAGGTGAGCCGTCACGTAGCGGCCTGGCAGACTCTGGAACACCACCTTCTCCACCTTGAATCCCTCGCCCTGCACCGTGCCCACCACACGGCCTTTCACATCCGTGCGCTGGGGCAGGTCGCCCACGATAGCCTGCAGACGCTCGCGCACCCCGGTGATGTAGGCCTGCATCTCCTTCTTCGACTTGAAGGCCTGCTGCAGTTCCTGGTCGCGCTGGGCCGTGCTGCGGTGGAGATCACGCATCAGGTAAGCATAGTAAGCCTGCGGTTGGCTGAACTTCAGCGCTCCATAGTTGGGCCGTCCGGGGTAAGTCGGTTGGTCGTTGTAGGTCTGGGCGGTGGCGCAGGTAGCTGCCAGCAGGCCCAGTCCCATCAGTAAGTTTCTTGTATTCTTCATAGGTCTGAATTTAACGTTTCATCATTTCACAGTTATCTCCACGGCTGTGCGGTTCGTCAGGTCCGACTTTATGAGCACGCGCCGCAGTGTGGTGTCGTAGTACCATCCCTGCTCCTGGGCCAAGGCCTCTTCCGAGGAGAGCTGCTTCAGCGCTGTGCCGTTCTGCGTCACGCTCTTCGGCTCAGCGTCCCAGTAGGCCTCCACTCGCCATGTGTGCTCCGCGGGTGTATACTTGCCTTCAGCCTTGCCAATGCGCAGTGTCCACGTTCCGTCGGCCTCGTGGCTACGGATGGCGGTGAGGGCGAAGACGCCTTTCTGATAGTCGAGGCTACGGCCATCGTCCTCGTAGAGGTCATACTGCGAGTCGCCCGAGGGATATACGGTCAGCGTGATCTCCTCCACGGGGCGCTCGTCCATGTACTGCATGGCGGGTTGTTTGGGGATGATGGCTCCTTCCTTGATGAAGATGGGCATCAGGTCCTGCGGGGTGAGGAACGACTTATGCTGACGGCCGTCGATGCGCTCGCCCGTCCAGAAGTCCACCCATTTGCCTCCGGGGAAGTAGACGGGGCGGCTCAAGGCTCCCTTCGTGGTGACGGGGCAAACCATCATGCCCTTGCCGAACATATACTGGTCGGTGATGGTGTAGGTGAGCTCGTCCGACGGATAGTCGTAGAGCAGCGGGGTCATCAGCGGGCGCGAGGTCTTGTACATCTGGTAGGCGTTACTATATATATAAGGTATATGCGCGTAACGCAGCGAGTCGTACTTCACGAAGATGGCCTGTGCCTCGGGGCCGTAGGTCCACGGCTCGTGGTAGCGCGGGTGGTCCATGCCGAAGAGTATGGCCACGGGGCTGAACATGCCGAACTGGCACCAGCGCAGGTAGAGGTCGGTGTCGTAGGCGGAGTATTGCTCGAATCCGCCCATGCAGTGCGACCAGTAGCCCACACCGGACAGACCGATGTTCAGTCCGCCACGGATCACGGGCTCAAACCATTGCCACTCCGTGCCCCAGTCGCCTGCCCAGATGAAGGGGTAGCGCTGCACACCGGCATAGCCCTCGCGGGTGTGGTTGAATCCGCGCTGGTTGTTATACTGCTGGAACTTCTCGTACGGTGCCTTGGCATAGGCTATGGGGAAGAGGTTGTGCAGTTGCTCGGTGCTGAACCCCGTGTCGAACGTGGTCCCTTCGGGAAAACGCATCACTCCGCCGCAGTCGGTCTTCACGAACTTCACTCCCATCTTGGCCACTCGCATGGCGGCGTTCTTCCACCACCAGTCCACGGCCTTGCTGTCGAAGAAATTGATGAGTCCCTCGTCCGAAGCCTTGGGGAAGACGGCTCCCGCCTTCACCGCGTCCTCGAAGAGGGTGTTGTTCACCCCGTCGTCCACGATGGAGCGTATGTGGAGGCCGAACATGTCCACGTGGTTGGCGTAGATGGAGTCTATCATCGCCTGCGGGTTCTTGAAGGTGCTTCGGAACTCGAAGCTGCAGCCTCCGTTGCCGAAGCGCTGGTTGAAGTGCCGCCAGGTGGAGTCGAGCCACAGCAGGTCGAAGGGGATGCCCTCACTGCGGAGCCGGTGCACCAGGTTCACGGGGTATTGGTCCGTGGTGCACTCCTCGTGTTTCCACGTGCCTCCGCTGTAGGAGCCGATGTGCAGGCCGTAGGCTGAGCGGGGCATCATGGGGCAGTTGCCTGTCAGCAGCTGGTAGTTGTGTAGCATGGTCTCGAACGTCGGGCCCAGGATGAAGTAATAGTCCAGGTCTCCCCCGCCGGCGATGTAGCTGTAGCGGTCGTGCCGGCTCCAGCCCATGTCCCAGTCGGTGATGTTGGCCGTGTGGAAGAATATGGCGTAGCCCTTGTTGCTCATGAAGTAAGGCACGGGGCAGTAGTTCGCCCGCAGGATGTCCTTGCCTCCGACGGCAGGTTTGGGTCCGCGTCCCAGCTCCACGTTCAGGTGCACCTTCTGTCCGCGTTGGTCCAGGAAGTCCATCCGCTCGCCGAATCCGAAGAAGTGTTCGTCCGGCTGCATGGCGCAGCTGTTCATCGGCTTCCCGCCGGTTGAGGTCTCCACCTCACGGTAGAGGGTGTTGCCCTCCGCGTCCGTTACGGTCAGCAGCCACGGGTTGGGCGTGACGTTCACCTTCAGGGCGGCGGTGGTCAGCTCGTAGCCTCCTGTGGCGGGCTTCACCTGGAAGTCCACTTTGTCGAAGTCGTAGCGGACTACCATCCATTGTTCGTTCTCGGGGAAAGAGGAGTCAGCGCTTTTGTTCACGCGGAACATGTGGTCGTTGCACATCTCTATGCGCATGTCTCCCTGTGGTGACTTGAAGGTCACCGTGTTCTTCTTCACCGTGTAGTTCTGTGCCTGCATCGCGCCGCAAGCCAGCAGTCCCACCAGTAAAGCGGTCCAATTTCTACATTTCATGATACGTAGTATATATTTTAGGTTAGAGTTAAAAGGCCCCTTTCCATGGGGCAATATGTTTCGCGAACAAAGGTAATGCAATTCCTTTTCACGGAGAAGTGCAATGGGTAATTTTTCTTTTCTGAGATATTGAGATACTGAAACCGCGTGGGGCGAGTAGTCAGCAAGAGCCTCTTCTTTTTAATTGAGGAACTGAGATACTGAAATGGGCCAGGAGAGAATCATCCCTCTTGGCCCATTCCCGTACCAACTGAACTTTTGGAACTTTCTCACAGATTACTCTTCGCGGCTCCTTGTCGTATAGTTAAAGTTACAATCAAAGTTACCACTCCATTTGGAAACAGTTCCATTGTCTATGCTGGTGTAGAAATCATCGCTGAGGTAAACGTTGATCGTTTCCCCTTTACCAATATCAGAGAAGGCACCGGTTCCCAAGGTCGGCAACGCCGTAGTGCATTTTTCCAAATACAAATATTCGAGTTCCTTACAACTATCGAACGCATCTTGACCAATTCTTTCTACCGTCCCCTCACACGTGACTTTGGTTAGTTTTATGCAATTTTGGAAACACTTTTGCGCTATCGCTGTCACTTTAGAAGGTATGGTAATCTCTGCAAGGGACTCGCATGCAGTGAATGCCTCATCCCCTATCTCTTCCACTTTTGAAGGTATAGCAATCGAAGTAATGGCCTTACAAAACGCGAATGCACGGGAGTCGATTTTCTCTAAATCAGCAGACCACACTATGCTGGTAAGGGTTGAACAATCCTCGAACGCAGACTTTCCTATTGACTTCACTGTCGAAGGCAGACTTATCTCAGTTAGGGCACTACAACCCTCAAAAGCGTGATCACCGATGGTTTCCACATTTCCGTTGAATGTTACTTTCGTCAATGCTTTGCAGTCCGTGAATGTGTTACCATCAATCAGTTTCACCCCCGCAGGAATGTCGATTTCCTTTATTGCTGTTTTCTGGAATACCCCTGCCTTCATAGTCGTCAGACCGGTAGGTAGGGTGACATTTGTAAGCGCCGTACATCCTTCGAAGGCGCTGCTCAATATGGATGTAAGTCCGGCAGGTAGTTCTACCTCTGTAAGGGTGGTACAGCCCATAAAAGCCTCTAGGCCGATGCTCGTCATTGTTTCCGGCAACTTGATTGTCTCCAGCTTATCGGCCAAGGTGGTGCCGTTAAATGAGATGTTATTTACAGAATATCCATCCGCGGCCGTGGCTTCCGTCAGGTCGAGGTAGGTGATTTTATCGTTGTTCTGCAAAGCCTTCACGTCGGTAGCGTTCAGCGGGCCGACTATCTTCAGCTTCGTGCCGCCTTTCAGGGCTTTTGTTATTGCGACCGCATCCAGATGACCGGCTTCGGTCGCTGTGAATGTTGGTATATACGCCTCCACCACTCCGCCGTCCAGCTTGTCGGAGCCCCATGCGTCCACGGAGACATCGCCCAGCAGCA